>JALOQB010000253.1 GCA_025453595.1 Polyangiaceae bacterium | reverse complement strand
GGTGGGCGATCGGGTGGGTGCTGGTGGAGATGGGGGTGCTGGCGGGGATGGGGGCCGCGGGGCGGGGCGCGAGCTTGCTCCGGGGGCTGCTGGGGGTGCGCCTGGGGCTGGCGGTGAACCAGCAGATCCTGGAGAAGACCCTGGGGATGGGGCTGCTCCAGCTCCAGGACCCGGAGTTTTACGACCGCCTCACCCGGGCCCGCCGGGAGTCCCAGCACCGCCCCCTGGCCGTGGTGGGCGAGCTGCTCGCGCTCCAGGGGGCCGTCGCCACGCTCCTGGGCTTCGTGCTCCTTTTGCTGAGCTTCAGCCCCCTCGCGGTGCTGCTGCTGCTGCTGGCGGCGGTCCCGGCGACGCTGGCCGAGCTACGCTTCTCTCGCGAGACCTTCGAGCTGCGCAACCGGCGGGTGCAGGACGCGCGCATGCTGGCCTACCTGGAGCAGACCCTGGCGAGCGACGCGCATGCCAAGGAGGTCCTGCTGCTGGGGCTCGGGCCCACGCTGCTGGGCCGCTTCCGGGCGCTGAGCGACCGGCTCTGGCAAGAAGAGTGGCGGGTGGCCCTGCGGCGTGCGCTCTGGGTGGTCGGCCTGTCCCAGCTGGGCACCCTGTCTTTTTACGGCTGCTACGTCGTCATCGCCTGGATGGCCGCCACGGGGCGCCTGGGCCTCGGCGACATGACCATGTACGCCCTCTCCTTCCGCCAGGGGCAGCTCGCGTTCCAGTCGATCCTGCTCTCCCTCGGGTCCCTCTACGAGCACGACCTGTACCTGTCGAACCTGCTCCAGTTCCTCGCGATCCCCTCCGCTTCGCCCCCGCTGCTGAGCGCCCCGCCTGCCCTCGAAGAGCGCGGTCTCCGCTTCGAGAACGTCGGCTTTCGCTACCCGGGTCAGGAGCGCTTTGCCCTGCGCCACCTCGACCTCTTCATCCCCCCGGGCGAGAGCCTCGCCCTCGTCGGGCCCAACGGCGCAGGCAAGACCACCTTCCTCCGGCTCCTCACCGGCCTCTACGAGCCCACCGAGGGGCGCGTCCTCCTCGACGGACGCGACCTGCGCTCCCTGCCCCCGGAGACCCTCCGGGCCCGCTTCGCCGTCGTCCTCCAGGATTTCTCCCGCTACCAGCTCCCTGCCCGGGAGAACATCGCCCTGGGCAGCGTCGCCCACCGCGAGGACCAGGCGCGGGTGCTGCGGGCCGCCGAGCGGGGCGGCGCCCGCGCCTTCCTCGACGCGCTCCCCTCGGGCCTTGACACCCAGCTCGGCCGCTGGTTCGACGACGGCGTCGAGCTCTCCGGCGGCCAGTGGCAGCGTGTCGCCCTCGCCCGCGCCTTCATGCGCGAGGAGGCCGATATCATGATCCTCGACGAGCCCACCGCGGCCCTCGACATCGAGGCCGAGGCCGAGGTCTTCGAGCATGTCCGGAAGTTCCGGGGAGACCGGACCCTGCTGCTGATCTCCCACCGCTTCGCCAACGTGCGGGCCGCCGACCGGATCCTGGTGCTGGACCAGCAGGGCCTGGTCGAGCAGGGCTCCCACGACGAGCTGATGGCCCGGCAGGGCCTCTACGCGACGCTCTTCGTCAAGCAGGCGGAGGGGTACCGGTGAGGGTCTCCCCGGGCCCCCCACCCCGGTTCATCCAGATTCTGAGAGGGCGTTCCCATCGGAGCGCGATGGCGCCCCGCCTCACTTCCCTTCGGGCCTCTTGCTGTGCAGCTCGTCGTAGAGGGGCTTGCACTTGACGGCCTCGTCGCCGCACGCCTCCTTCGAGGGGACATCGGTGAGGCAGGTCAGCCAGGCCGACAGCTCGGGGTTCTGATCGGTCTTGGGGCAGAGGGTCTCGATCATCTTCGCGTTCGCTTCCTTGGCCTTGTCGTCCTCGGCGCAGAGCTCACCATGCTTCTTGAGGCGCGCGGTGCAGTCGGCCTGGGTCAGGCGAGCCTTGCTCTCACCGGAGGGCGAGGCGGCAGGTTTGTCGGTGCCAGGGCCAGAGCAGGCGGCGGCGAGAAGGAGACCAAAAACCGGGAAAAGAACGCGGATCACCATGCTCACCCTTATCTTTCATCGACGCGCCCCGGCGCAATCCTTTTGATCAGAAAAGAAGCGGGGTCGATCAGCCCCGGTAGGTCGGGTGCGCGGGGGGAGAAGAGGAGTCAGGCGCGTCGTCGTGGGGGCCCTCGTGGAGCTCGAACACCTCGGGCCCGGGGAAGGGCTCGGCCCCGAGGGCGTGGCACCAGTCCAGCACCACGGCCCAGGGCGCGGGGCGGGCGCGCTCCAGCAGCAGCCCCCGGAGCTCGCGGGCGCTCCCCGGTCGATCCCGCGGGTGGCGGGCGAGCGCGGCCCGGAGCAGGGTGTCCAGGTCCTCAGGGATGTCGTCGCGCAGGGGGCGCAGCGAGCCAGGTCGCTGAAACTGGATCTGGCCGAGCAACCCGAGCAGGTCCGGCGCGTCCACCCGGGGGCGACCGGCCAGCGTTTCCCACCCGAGCCCCGCGGCTTGGAACACGTCGGTGCGGGCCGAGCCAGGCTCCCCCCGGGTCTGCTCCGGGGCCAGGTAGCGGAAGGCTCCGCGGTGCTGCTCCGAGCCGGACGCGCCGGGCCAGGCCAGCAGCGAGGGGCGCGGGCAGAGCAGCCGCAGCCCCGCCGGCCCCAGCAGCACGTGGGACGGCGTGAGCTGGAGGTGGTGGCGTCGATCGAGCATATGGAAATCATCTACTATCAGGAGCAGCTCGGAGAGCAGGGCGACGGCGACGGCGACGGGGACCGGCTCGGCCCGGCGCCGGGCCGCGGAGAGCAGGGCGGAGAGCAGCGCACCGGGGGTGTACGCGTGGACCAGAAAGAGGCCCGTCGCGGGCCCGCTGCGGGCGAGGAAGGCGTCGAGGAGGCGCAGCAGGCCGGGGGCCGCGCAGGCGAGCAGGGGGCGCGCCTCCGCCAGCAGCCGCTCGGCGCGGGCAGGATCCGCCGAGGTATCAGGGATGGCGCGCTCCAGCACGACGAGCCCGGATGGATCCCGGGCGGGGCGCGCTAGCTGCAAGGGGCGATCGGAGGGGACCAGAGGGCGGTAGCGTCCCAGGAGGGCGGGGGCCGTCACGGACCCGAGTATACTTCTGTGCTTTCCAGGCTCCCGTGGCTGCGCTACGCCCCCTGCTCAGCAAGGAGCGGAACATGACCGAGATCTCTGCAGTTTTTGCGCGCGAAATCCTGGATTCCCGGGGCAACCCGACCGTGGAAGTTGAGGTGCAGACGACCAGCGGATTCGGCAGGGCGGCGGTCCCGTCGGGGGCGAGCACCGGGGAGCACGAGGCCCTCGAGCTGCGCGACGGGGACAAGAAGCGCTTCCTCGGCCGCGGCGTGCTGACCGCCGTGAAGAACGTGCAGCAGACCCTGGGCCCCGCCATCCTCGGCATGGACGCCCTCGACCAGGCCGGCGTCGACGAGGTGCTGCGCGAGGCCGACGGCACCGACAACAAGGGCAAGCTCGGCGCCAACTCCATCCTCGGCGTCAGCATGGCGGTCGCCCGCGCCGCCGCCGACTCGGTGAACCTGCCCCTCTGGCGCTACCTCGGCGGCCTCCAGGCCCGCATCCTGCCGGTCCCCCTGATGAACATCATCAACGGCGGGGCCCACGCCGACAGCGGCCTCGAGGTCCAGGAGTTCATGATCGTCCCCTACGGCCTCCCCTCCTTTGACGAGGCCCTCCGCGCTGGCGCCGAGATCTTCCACGCCCTCAAGGCCAACCTCAAGAAGGACGGCCACAGCACCAGCGTCGGCGACGAGGGCGGCTTCGCCCCGCGCCTCTCCACCAACGAAGAAGCGCTCGCACGCGTCGTCGCCGCCATCGAGGCCGCTGGCTACAAGCCCGGCGCCCAGGTGGGGGTCGCCCTCGACACCGCCGCCAACGAGTTCTACGACAAGGCGAGCGACCGCTACACCTGGAACAAGACCCCCCGCACCCGGGAAGAGCTGGTGGCGATCTACCAGAAGCTGAGCGCTGACTTCCCGCTGGTGTCGATCGAAGATGGCTTCGCAGAGGACGACTGGGCCGGCTGGAAGCAGCTGACCGAGGCGCTGGGCAAGAAGATCCAGATCGTGGGCGACGACCTCTTCGTGACCAACCCGCGGCGCCTGGAGCGGGGGATCCGCGAGGGGATCGGCAACGCGATCCTGATCAAGCTCAACCAGATCGGCTCGCTGACCGAGACGCTGGAGACCATCCAGCTCGGGGCGCGCTCGGGCTACCGGTCGATCATCAGCCACCGCTCCGGCGAGACCGAGGACGCGTTCATCGCCGACCTGGCGGTGGCCACCAACGCCGGGCAGATCAAGACCGGGAGCCTCAGCCGCTCGGACCGGATCGCGAAGTACAACCAGCTCCTGCGGATCGGCTACGAGCTGGGGGCGGGGCAGGTCTACGGCGGCCGCGGAGCCCTCGGGCTCTGAGCGGTGGGGCGCCGGGTCGCGCTGGCGCTGGGGGCCCTGCTGGCGGGCTGCTCGCGCCCGGCCCCGCCCGAGGACGCGCGCACGCTCTACGAGCTGCGGTGCGCCCCCTGCCACGGCTCCGCTGGCAAGGGCGACGGCCCCGCGTCCTCGGGCCTCCACCCGGCGCCGCGCGACCTGAGCGACCCGGCGTGGCAGGCGAGCGTCGACGACGCTTACCTGAAGAAGCTCATCGTCAACGGGGGGCTGGGCGTGGGGTTGAGCCGCCAGATGCCGGGCAGCCCGGACCTGGCGCAGCGCCCCGGTTCCCTCGCCGGTCTGGTGGGTTACGTGCGCCAGCTGCGGCGACCGGGGCCGTGAGGGGAGATTTGAATTCCAGGGCGAGGCGCTTTACACCAGCCCCGCCTTGCCCGCAGAACCCTCTTTCTCCTCGAAGCTGGGCGACCTGGCGACCCTGACGTTGCCTGCCGCCCCGGATCCCGACCTCCTCGACCCGCTCCCCTCCCTCGACCCCCCCGCGGACCGGAGGCTGGTGCGGGCCCGCGAGATCGCTTCGAGCCTGGCCCCGCGGGCCCGGACCCACGTCGCCGGCGTGACCGGCTGCGCCACGGCGCTGATCGCCCACGAGCTGCAGCAGCAGCGCAAGGGGCCTGTGCTCTGCGTCGCCGAGAGCGGCGAGGCCGCCCAGCGGCTGGCCGCCGACCTGGCCTTCCTGATCGGCGCCGGCGAGCCCGGCTCCGGCGTGGGCGAGGTGCTGCTGCTGCCCCCCTACGAGAACACGCCCTACGCCGAGGTGAACCCGGACCGTCGCGCCATGCAGGGGCGCCTGGCGACCCTCGCCCACATCGCCCTGGGGCGGCCCTTTCGCTTCCTGGTGGTGGCCTCCTGCTCGCTGGTGCGCAAGGTGCTGCCGCCGGCCTTCCTCGCGGCCCAGACCCGGCGCCTGGAGGTCGAGAGCGAGTGCGAGCGGGACGACGTGGCGCGCACGCTGATCCAGGGCGGGTACCTGCGGGCCCCGGTGGTCGAGGATCCTGGCTCCTTCGCCCTCCGCGGCGCCCTCCTCGACGTCTGGCCCCCCTCCAGCTCCGAGCCCATCCGCATCGAGTTCTACGGGGACCTCATCCTCTCGATGAAGACCTTCGAGCCCGAGAGCCAGCGCACCCTCCGCGAGCTCCCCGAGATCCTCCTCTCCCCCGTGCGCGAGGCGGTCTCCACCGAGGCCACCGCCGCCCGCGTCAAGGAGCAGATCCACGACCTCTGCGACGCCCACGCCTGGCCCACCAGCAAGGCCCGCGCCCTCTTCGAGGACGTGCTCTCCGGGCGCCCCTTCTTCGGCTCCGACGGCTACCTCCCGGCCTTCACCGAGCTCACCTCGCTCCTCGATTACCTCCCCCCCGAGGTCCCCTTCGTCCTCGAGGACCCGGCGGCGCTGATCCGCTCCCTCCGCGACGAGCTGGGCCACGCCATGGCCGACGAGGAGCACAAGCTCTCCAGCCCCCACTTCCCCCGGGACGCCTTCTACTTCGCCGAGTTCGAGCTCGCCGAACGCCTCGACCAGCACCCGCTCCTCTGCCTCCACCGCGGCGCCGTCGCAGGCCCCGAGAACGCCGAGGACCTCGAGGCCCTCGAAGCCACTCCCCTCGACGCCCCCACCCTCGACGCCCGCACCCACGAGGACCTCGAACGCGCCAGCCGCCAGGCACGCAAGGAGCGCGGAAAAACCGGCACCCTCGAACCCCTCGTCCGGCGCATCCACGCCTGGTTCGACGCCGGCTACCTCGTCCTCCTCTCTGCTCGCGCCGAGACCCAGGCCGAGCGCCTCACCGCCCTGCTACGCCACGCCGAGGTCCCTTGCCGCAATCGCGTGGGTAAATTCGAACCCTCCTGGCTCCAGGAGCCTTCCGCCCGGGGGGTCGTGCAGATCGTGGTGGGCCCGCTGAGCCGGGGCGCGGTGCTCCCGGGGGAAGGGGTCGTGTTCGTCACCGAGGAGGAGATCTTCGGCTCCCGGGGGCACCGGGCGGCGCGGCGGGAGCGCAAGGGGAAGGACAAGGCCAAGGCCTTCCTGGAGGACCTGCGGGCGCTGGAGGTGGGGGACCACGTGGTCCACTCGGAGCACGGGATCGGTCGCTACCTGGGGCTGGTGCACCGCCAGGTGAACGGCTTCACGGTGGACCTGCTGGCGGTGGAGTACAGCGGGGGGAAGCTGTACCTGCCGGTGTACCGGCTGAACCAGATCCAGAAGTACTCCGGCGGCGACGGGGCGCCCCGGCTGGACAAGCTGGGGGGCTCGACCTTCGCGAAGACGAAGGCGAAGGCGGAGAAGCAGGCCAGGCAGATGGCGGACGAGCTGCTGCGGCTCTACGCGGAGCGGCAGGCGATCGCCGGCCACGCGCTGCCGGAGGCGGACGACGACTACGCCACCTTCGAGGCGACCTTCCCCTTCGACGAGACGCCGGACCAGGCGCGGGCGATCCGGGACGTGCTCGACGACCTGGAGTCGGCCCGGCCGATGGACCGGCTGGTGTGCGGCGACGTGGGGTTTGGCAAGACGGAGGTGGCGATCCGGGCGGCCTTCCGGGTGGCGATGGCGGGGAGGCAGGTGGCGGTGCTGTGCCCGACGACGGTGCTGGCGCAGCAGCACTTCCTGAACATCCAGGCCCGCTTCCGCGACTACCCGCTCCGGGTGGGTGCCCTCTCTCGCTTCCAGACCGGGACCGAGACGAGCGCCGTGATGCGCCAGATCAAGGAGGGCTCCCTCGACGTCGTGGTGGGCACCCACCGGCTCCTCTCCAAGGACATTCACTTCAAGAACCTGGGGCTGCTGGTGGTGGACGAGGAGCAACGCTTCGGCGTCACCCACAAGGAGCGGATCAAGCAGCTCCGGCGCAACATCGACGTGCTCACCCTCTCGGCGACGCCGATCCCGCGGACGCTCCAGATGGCCGTGAGCGGCATCCGCGACATGTCGCTCATCACCACCGCCCCGGTCGATCGCCGCGCCATCCGCACCATCGTCACCCGCTTCGACGACCAGGTGATCCGCGAGGCCGTGCGGCGCGAGATGAGCCGGGGCGGCCAGGTGTTCTACGTCTACAACCGGGTCGAGAGCCTCTACGAGCGGGCCGCCAAGCTCCAGCAGCTCGTCCCCGAGGCCCGCGTCGTCGTCGCCCACGGCCAGATGTCCGAGGTGGCGCTGGAGCAGGCGATGCTCGACTTCGTCGAGGGCAAGTTCGACATCCTCTGCGCCACCGCCATCATCGAGAGCGGCCTCGATATCCCACGCGCCAACACCATCCTCATCGACCGCGCCGACCTCTTCGGCCTCGCCCAGCTCTACCAGCTCCGGGGCCGCGTCGGTCGCTCCCGCGAGCGGGCGTATTGCTACCTGATCGTCCCCCCCGCCAGCGCCATGACCGACGAGTCCCGGGCCCGCATCGAGGCCCTCGAACGCCACACCGAGCTGGGCTCCGGCTTCCAGATCGCCAGCCTCGACCTCGAGCTCCGCGGCGGCGGCGACCTCCTGGGCGCGGACCAGAGCGGCACCGCCGCCAGCGTCGGCTTCGACCTCTTCTGCCACATGCTCCAGGATGCGGTCCGCCAGGTCCGCGGCGAGGACGTCGTCGCCGACGTCGAGCCCGACCTCAACTTCGACGTCGAGGCCCTCCTCCCCGAGCAGTACATCGACGAGGTCGGCGTGCGCCTCTCCCTCTACAAACGCCTCGCCTCCGCCGAGGACGAGGCCGAGGTCCAGGAGATCGCCGCCGAGATGGAGGATCGCTTCGGCCCACCCCCGCGCGAGGCCAAGAACCTCGTGGTCCAGATGCGCATCAAGGCCGAGCTACGGCGGCTCCGGGGCCTCGGCTGCGACGCCACCGCTCGCTCCGTCACCCTCCACCTCCGCCAGGATACCCCCCTCGACCCGGCCAAGGTCATGGCCCTCATCCAGAAGAAGGGCTCCCCCTACCGCATGACCCCCGACATGAAGCTCTCACGCCGCTTCGCCGACGAGCAGGGCGATGGCCTCCAGAACGCCGAGCTCGTGCTCCGCGACCTCGCCGCCTGCCTCCGCGACGACGCCTGACCCCCGCCTGGCAACGGCCCCCTGGTGCGACCCGCCCCGGGCTGGGGTATCCATGGTCCTCGCGCTCGCACCGGCGGCGCACCCTCCCCATGAAGATCGACATCGCCCTCGAATGGTTCCTCAACCCGGATCACCTCCCCCTCCTCGTCGGCATCACCGAGGGCTGGTTCCAGCAGGCCGGCCACTCCGTACGCCTCCTCCCCCCGGAGGACCATTACGACGGCCTCGCCGCCGTCTCCTCCGGCGCCATCCCCTTCGCCTGCAACGAACCCCTCCACATGGTCGACGCCCGGCGCCCCGGCCTCCGCGCCCTCGGCTGCTTCTTCGAGACCGAGGGCGGTATCCTCCTCCACGAGGCCAGCGCCAGGCGCTTCCTGTCCGGAGAATCCATACGACTCGCCTCCCCCGTCGCCGGCGGCGTCACCGACGTCATCGCCCGGGAGATCCTCCGGCGCTGGGCCTCCTCCCAGGGGGCCTCCGTCTCCCCCGAGCTCGTCCAGATCGAGAGCGCCGGCTTCCAGCACCTCGACAACATGCGCGCTGGCTTTGACGGCGCCTGGCTCTGCTTCGCCAACTTCGAGGGCGTCGAGGCCCGCCTCGCCGGCCTGCCTCACCGCTTCATCACCGCTTCCATGGCCGATTTCCCCAACTTCTCGGCCCTCGAACTCTTCACCAACGAGCGCTTCCTCCAGGAACACCCCGCCGTCGTCGCCACCTTCGGCGAGATCCTGTCTCGGGGCGCCGAGGCCTGCCGCCGCGACCCCGCCTTCGCCGCCCGAACCTGGTACGCCTTCAGCGAGACCTCCCCCGACCCCCTCATGGACGCGATCCTCGCCGACACCTGCCCTCGCCTCGTCGCTCCCTTCCGGCGCGACCCCCAGCGCTGGCGCCGCATGTGGGAGAGCTTTGATAGGATGAAGCTATCAGCCGTCGATCAGGGTGGCTACGACGAGCTGTACCGCTGAACGCCTCAGCCCCAGGCCCGCGCGGCGCAGAGGGGCGCCTCCCGGGGCTCCCGCTCGACCTGGAGCAGGCGCCCCTTGACCGGCCTGGGGATATCGCGAACAGGTGCTGGCCCGTCGCTGGCGGCTGGCGCGGCGCTGGCGGTCGGCGCAGGGCCGCTCGAGCCACTGGCCGGCGCCGTCGAGGCAGGGGTCGGCGCCGTCGCGGAAGGGGTGCCCCTGTCCTGAGGGGCGGGGATCGAGGCCACCGGAGCGGGGGCCGCGGGCGCCTCGGGAGGGGAACAATGAGTGGTCCCGGCGAGGACCCCGAGCGCGGCCAGCAACCGCAGGCGAAGCACATCCCGAGGGCGAGCAAAGGAGTGGAGCGTCATCTTTCCAGCTCACTATAAACCACATGTCCAGAACCCCTCACCATCGAAAGCTCGCAGCCGCAGCCGACCCTCCCCTGCAGCCGCAGCCGTCCCTCCCCTGCAGCCGCAGCCGACCCTCTCCGGCAGCCGCAGCCGTCCCTCTCCGGCAGCCGCAGCCGTCCCTCTCCGGCAGCCGCAGCCGCAGCCGCAGCCGCAG
>JALOQB010000252.1 GCA_025453595.1 Polyangiaceae bacterium | reverse complement strand
CGAGTTGGCGGCGACGACCACGCGCAGCCGCTCGCGCTCCACCCGGGTCTTCAAGTCGGCCAGGAACGCCGCGTAGCCCTCGGGTAGCTCGGCGGCGGGAGGGGCGACCGGAAACGAGGTGCCCTCGCGGATCCGCCCCCGGGAGCGACGGGAGGGCGCGGGCGGGGAAGGGAGCGCGCGGCGAGTGGCCATGGCGCAGGGATAACTCCCCGTGAGAGCGTTGGGCAACCTCGGACGGTTGGTTCTCACCAGGGAGGATGCAGCGCTTGCCGTGGTGAACCCTTCTCTTGTGGCGCTCGGCGGCTGCGCACAGGCGGGCGTTGGGTTCGGGGGTGGCTTCGATGGCCGCCAGCATCCGAGAAAATTCGTCAGGGGCGAGTTCGAGGCGAGCCTGTGTCGTGGCCCACGATGGGGTCACCTGGTCGGAGGATGCGTCTTCGGTTTTTGGAGCGGTCGCGTCGGTGTGCATGGTGGCAAGCGAGAAGACCTCGACGCTGAGCTGCCAGACGAACTCAGCGCGTTTGTCGAGCGGGATGCGCTCCCAGTAACGGGCGTCCTCGAGCGCAGCCGCGGCCTCTTCGCCGGGGCGGATGATCTTGACGGTGGTTGCGGCTCGGGCGCGACGCCGCTCGTCTGCGGTGAGTTCTGCCATGGATGTTTTTACCATGCCCGCTAGGCCAGGTCCGTCGGGCTGCGTTTCCTTGACCGACCTGGCCAGGCTTATGGAAGCCTCTGCTTGAGCTCTTCGGCGGCCAGGGCACGTTCGCGGGCCCGCCCTCCGCGGACGGCATCCACGAGGGCCAGCGCCTGATGCAGCGCCTCGTCCCGCCGCGAGGCCGCCGGCACCGACGGGTAGAGGGGCGCCCACGCCTCGCCTCGCACCGTCCCCTCCGGGTCGGGCCACACGGGCACCGCCTCGTTCGCCGACAGGGCCAGCTTGTCGCACAACGGGGCCGCGCCGTGCGCGGTGGGCACCCCCCGGGTCAGCCCGCCTCGCTCGACCGGGTAGACGTAGCGCAGGCCGTGAAGCAGCAATTCCAGCAACTCGGTCTTCTGGGGTCTGCGCGTGTGGGCGTTGAACAACCCCGAAGCTTGGGCCCGTCGGATGGCGGCGTGGGCTTCCGACGCGCTCAGCCCCAACGCGGCGGCCAGGCCCGGGTAGGTTCATGGCTCGTCGTGCAGCGACAGGTACACCAGCGCCACCACGTCTTGCGGCTTCAGCATGAGTTGGAGTGTGTTCGCGAATCGCGAATTGTGCAAGGCGACCTCCGCCTCGTGGCCTCGATCCACGACGTCAGCGCAGCTCTTCGGAGTCGAGCAAGGCGAGGATGTGCTTGTGGTGGGCATGTTCTTCGCGCAGCCAGACGAGCAGCGTGCGGAAGAACGGTTCTGCCCCTGTGTTCTTCGTGCTCCTGGCCAGCGTGCGCAAGGGGGCTGCGGCCACCTCGAAGCCCTGCTTGCTGTCGCGGGTGCGCAGCTTTCTGGAGACGTAGGCTCGGTAGATCTCGATCGCTGTCATGGGGTGATCCTTCGCCAACGTGTCCGCGAGCACGGCCCACAGGTGAGGCTTGCAAGGCCTCCGCTTGGCCTCTCGTAGCGCGTCCTGCGCTTGCCCTTCGAACAGCAAGATCTCGACGACCACCGAGGCGGCATCTCTCGGGTCAGGCGGCGCGATGTGCAGGTGATCCAGTGCTTGCTGTCGCCACCAGGGCCACTCGCCCAGGCGGGTCGCACGGCGCCGCAACGCCCGGAACGCCTCGACCCCCGGAACCGCCACGAATCCACGCCACAGGACCTCGACGGCGTCGTCGAGGCGCCCCTGGGCTTCGTAGGTCTCGGCCACCTTGCGGTGCAGCTTGCCTTGGATCCCCCCGGGCCACCGCGCCAGCCCTTCCTCTCCCCAGAACGCTGCCTGCGGCAGCTCTCCTGCGGTCAGGCAGGCTGTCACACGGTCGAGGTACTGGAAGGGATCCATCCGCCTGCTGGGGTCAGGTGGCGCGGCAGACGCCGACCCCGGAGAATCCCCAAACGCCTGCGCAGGCGAGGGCGACCGAGCCGGGAAGGGCTTCGGGGGGCAAGGCGCCACCCCAGGGGCAGGGGTTGCTGGTCGGGGGGCCTCCGGGGTGGTCGTGCGGCTCGCTGCGGGTGGGGTTTGCTGGGCCTTGGGGCTCTCGGAGGCCAGTTCCGGGTGGGAAGGGAGCATGGCTCGGCGCAGTTCTTCGGCCTTCCCTGCCTGGTGGGACAGCCCCGCTTCGCGGAATTCAACGAGGTCTTCTGCGAGAAGCTTCAGCGCCAGCGTGGCCTGCTCCATGGGCAGATCGCGCAGGAACCCGGGGATGAGGTGCGTCAGCCCGTAGCCCTCCCAGAGCACCAGCGAGATCAGATCGTGCAGGATCGCGGGGACCCCAAGGAACGAGCGAGCCAAGGAGAGGTACGCTTCTTCGTGCTCGCGGTAGGCCATCCCGAGCTCCCACCCTTCGTCGTGGACACCCCTCATCGCCTCCAGGATGAGCGTCATCACAGCGCGGTGGATGGCCAGGCGCTCGGCATCGGAGGTCGCAGAGCGCGCAAGCTGCTCCAGCTCGAACTCGAGCACCGGGATCGAAGGCAAAGGAGACGGCTGGCGAAGCGCGGTCTCGAAACGGGCTGGGGATACAGGAAAATCTGGCCAGAACCCTCGGAGCATCCGGGCTTCGAGTCGCCGCCGAGGGGTACGCCACATGGCCTCCGTGCGGGCGTGGGGGCCGTCCAGAAGGACCCGCTTGCGAGCCTTCTTCAGCAACCAATCGCTGGTCCGCTCCTGTTCATCGAGAAGGTCGAGAGGGCCCACCCCCAGGCGATCGAGGCGCTGTTGCAGATCCCGGATCTGGGCTTGGATCTCCTCGTTCGAACCGAGGGAATGTCGCGAAGCTCCTGTGTTCCATGTTTCTCGAAGCCCAGGCAATACGCCGGGTTCTTCCTGGGCAAGCCGCAGCAGCCACCGATCCCAGTGGTGGAAGACAACCCCATCCCGGATTCGCCAGACCTCGGTGCCGTCCCGACGCCCATCGTCGAGAGGGCGGTGGGGCGAGGGGGGGAAGGTCGGAGTGCGCATCGGGGCAGTGTGAGGGGTGGTCGATGTCTTACCAGGATCGGGGTTCGGTGGCGCGTTTCCACCAGTCAAAGAAGCCCCGCTTGCGGCTCTGGCGCTTGCGCAACGCCTCCAGCTTACCGATGAAAGATCCCTGGTGCTTTTCGCGCGCAGCAAGGTCTCGCAGGTCGAGCGCCAGCTTCACCGCCGCCGCGTCGTAGCGGCTCTCCTCGATCATCGTCTCCAACTCGGTCCAGGCCACAGGTTCTCTCTTGGCCAGTTCATCAAGGACCAGCTTGCGATCGGCGGCGACCTTCTTCTGTCGCCGCTCTTCGGCCTCTCGCTCGGCCTTCTCGCGGGCCTCGCACTGGCCTGTGACCCCATCGCGTAGCTCGGCCACGGTGCGCCTGGCGGGCACCGTTTCCCCCGCCTGCGCCGCCTTGTCCTTCGCCTCCAGCAAGAAGGCCCGACGGAGTTCGGCGCCCAGGTGCGCATCAAGCGATGGGCTCGGTGAGCTGCGGCTCGCCGGCAAATTTCGCGTTCTCGAGAAGCTTGCGCGACGCCTACTGGTTGGAGGTCTGGAGAGAGGGCGCTCGCTCTCGTTGAAGGAGGAGCTGGTGCGCTCGGAGCTGAATAGCCTCCGCCAGGAAGAGCGCACCGATGCGGAACAGAGCGCTGGCCCCGTTACATCACTCGTCGATGAGCTTCATACGGTCGCGCGCTGCGAGGACTACCTTCGTGGCATTCGTGACACTGGCACGGTACTCCCTGGACCGGCCGCCATCGACGAGTGGGAGCGTCGCCTGCTCATGGCAGCTCATGCGGTCGGAGGCAGCGGCGCCCGGGCTGCCGCGTTGCTCGGCATGAACCAGCGAATGTTCAACGCAAAGATGATGCGGTGGGCACCAACGAACGACACCCCGTCGGGCCAGCGTCGTGGGCGCTCTGGTGCCAGGTGACCATCCCCGCGAGCGACTTCGACCGTTCATGTCTTGCGAAAGTAGGTCCTTGAGCCGATGTCGCGCCCGTTCAGCTCGAAGCGGCCCGAAATCCACGGTTCAGGGTGAGCAAGAAACCGCGCATATACGAAGAGGCCAAAGGCACGACCAGCGATCCTCTCGTCCCTCTGGGCCGCCTTCGTATAGATCGGTTCAAGGACCGTGCCGCGCCAGTCATGGCCTGGCATCCAGCCTGCCGTATGAACCTCGTGACCCGCGATGCGCTCGTCGATCCAGGACTCGATCGCCGAGAGTTCCGCGGTAGAAAGCCGACTGCGGAAGAGGTCGTAGTCCTTCTTGTAAGGCACGCGCTCGACGGCCTTCAAGGTCATGAGATCAAAGAGGGGCATGAGCAGAGAATATGAGCCGTCACGGCTCATCCGTCCAGAGTATCGCGGCTGCCCTGCTCACGCCTCCTTGAGGAACTGAATCGCCTGCCGCCCCAGACAACCCAGCCACGCCGAAAGCACCGGTGCGCTCCAGTCACCCAAGCGAGGACCGAAGTGAGCCAGGTCGAACGCCGCCACCACGGGCAACCGGGACCCCTGGTCGCCAGCAGTCCTCCAGAAAGCGACTTGCTCCTCCGCGTCGAGCGGCTTCTTCCCCTCGTAAAGACCAGCCCCCTGACGACAGAACAGCGTCACCCCGGGCAGCATCGCGCTGGCAAACTGCGCCTGCGCCTCTGCCCCCAACGACGCCCGCAGACCATGGCCGTACGAAACCAGGTAGACCATGGCTACCTCCACCGATGCACGCAGATAGTCCGTGCCGTCTCCCTTCTTGTTCCGCTTGGCGTCAGCTAGGGCGATGACGAAGCGGCCTGGCTGCGAGGCTCGGTGAAAGGCCAGCACGATGTCCGGCTGATTACCGGTCGAGCGTAGCCCCAGACCGTCCAGCACGGGGCCGATGCGATCCTGCAGTCGGTCACCATTCGGCGCGCTAGGGATGCCCTTGCCGAGCCGGCAGATTAGATCGCCGGCGCGCAACCTCATGGCCGGGTACTTGTGGCTTGTCGTCGTCAGTGCATCGAGCATCCAGGGCTCACCACCGACATGATCTTCGGGCGGAGCGAGTGTCGCAGCGCGTGCGATGGACACCACCGACGTCAGTTCCAGCAAGGTGTCCGTGTTGCTCGCGTCGTCCTCGCGCAGCCACCCCGCCATCCGCCGCAGTGTTCCTTGCGACTCGACATGGCTAAAGCGTTGTGACCAGAACTGCTGCGCCATCCGGATAGCCAGCGCCGCCGGACGGTCGAGTCGCAGCAGCTTCCTCTCCTCGGAGCTTCCATAGGGCCGTGGCCCAAGCTCGCGCCACGCTCGCCGCGCCTGCTCGAGCTGCTCCGCCCGCGTTTGGTGCTCAGGCCTCCAGCCAAACGATCGCAGCAACCGGCTCCACGACCAAGCCAACGACGAGAGCGCGCTAAGCAGCGGCAAGTCAGGTTGCGGTCGCGTCTCGGCCGCGTGGTACACGCTGGGAGGGTGGGTCAGGGCGTCGGCCCAGCTACGCGGCCAGTCGACGCTGCGCTCGGGGGTCTCGACGACTCGTACCCGACGCTGCAAGGACGAGATGCCCGCGCTCAGCCGCCGCACGACCGCCTGCTCGGCCGCCACCTGCTCGCTCGTCTCGATCGGCAACCGTCGCCGCAGAAGTTTCGCCGTCTCGGGTTCGAGCCGGCCACCGACCCAGGCCAGCACCCCGAGCCACGACGGGTCAGGCAGTCTCGGTGACAGCCAGCCAGCGTGATCCAGGAACAGCGCGATGTCGCTGTCCTCCTCGTTCACAGCCACCGCGTTCATGCATTGCTCCCCTTGAGCAACGCCCGTAGGTCGTCCTCGCGCCCCGAGCCGCGGTACTGCCGCAGCAGCTCACCGACCAAGAACTCGGGGATGCTCACCAGGCCATCACCATCGGCGTCGAAGCTGGTGCTGTCAGCCTTCACGACCTCGACCCTGAACGTCAGCTCGCTCTGCTCTTCCTCCTGCTTCTCGGACGCCACCAGGCGTTGCAGGACGATGGGCTTGTTCCCCTTCCGGAAGGGGCTCAACAGGTGCGTGACCGCCAGGATGAAGCGCTCGGGGTCGAGCGCATCGAGCTGCGGAAACACGCACAGCACCAGCCCCATCGCCAGGTACGACAGCGCCACCGCCTTGATCGCCTCGTCGCGGTCTCCCTCCACCTCGACGGGCTTCACGTCGTTCTCGGGCGCCTGCAGCCCCTCGGCGACGAAGCGAAGCACGTCCAGCACCGACGCCACGCCCACCACGCGTTCGGCGATCAGATCGCCAAAGGCCTCCTTGGCCGACGATGTCCTGGCGAACAGGTGCTCCAGCTCGGAGCGCAACCAGGTAAGGTCGACGCTCCGGGTACCCTTGCCAGCCTTCTTCGACGAGAACCGGTACGAGCTACCAGGCAGTCCGGCGTCGCTCTGGATGCTCTCGATCTCCGTCGACAGGAGCGTGCGCATCTGGTCCTGCGCCGGCGGGTCGATGCGGATGATGCCGAAGCGACGCAGCAGAGCGAACGACAGCTGATGCAGCGTCGCGCGGTCGACGTCGTTCATCGTGCCAATGAGACGGAACGAGGACGGCACGATGTAGCTCGAGGCCCTGTCCTTCAGCTCGGAGGTCTGCGCATGACGCGCCGGGATCAACCGTACGGGCGACGAGTCCTCGTCGGTCGCGCCGTCCTCGAAGGGCAGCTCAACCGGGTCGCCCGCCAGCACCGAGAATAGCTCGCCGAAGCACTGGTCGATGTTGCACCGGTTGAACTCGTCTAGAATGAGCCAGCGCCGCTCACGCACAGCGCGCAGGAACAGGCCGGGCACGAACTTCAGCCCCTTGCCGTCCTTGCGCGGCAGGTAGCGTCCGATGAGATCGCCCGAGGTCCAGGCTTCCGAGGCGGTCGCCATCAGCGCGTCAGTGCCATCGCCCTGCCGCTCGGCGGCCATCTTCGCCAGCCGTCGGGCCAGCTTCGACTTCCCGCAACCCGGTGGGCCTGTGAAGATCACGTGGCGACCGGCGTTGATGGCCGCACACGCGGCCTCGATCACATGCCAGGGCACGTGCAGTGGGTCGGATGAGTTGCTCAGCTGCTCGAGCACCTCGTGCGGCAAGAGCAGCGCCTTTCGCTGTGGTGCCGAGCGCGTGTACAGCTCGCGAGCTGGCAGTCCTCGGTGCTCGGTCTTCAGCAAGGGCTCGCAGAACTTCGCGTATCGCCTCACCTTCTCGTCTTCCCCGAACGTCTTGGCGAGCGAGGCCCAGAGGCAAAACGCCAGCAAGAGTCGGCCCCACTGCTTCTTGTCCACCAGGACCGGGGCTCCAGGGCCATCTCCCCGGCGCAGGGACGCAGCAGCGATCGACCAGGTGCCATCCAGGAAGGACGGCCAGTAGGGCTTCAGGTCCGGTTGGGCTGGCAGACCGATTCGCTCGATCGCGGACGTCTCGGCCTGTGCCTCGGAGGGGGCAAACCAGGTCGCCGCCAGCTTCTCGAGACCTGGACTCTGGTTGGGCCACGGTAGCTCCAGCGGGCCCAGCGGCACGGCCCCCGCAGTCGCGTTCTGCAGCGCAGGCAGCAGGTTCAGATCCCACGCCACTCGGATGGCTTCCTCATGCTTTTCGTCGACCGCGAGGTTCAAGAGAACCCGCAGTTTGTCCGTCTTGAGGACCATGAACGAGAGTTGGAAGAACTGGGAGAATGTCGTCTCTTGTCCTGTGGTCCACTGCAGCTGAAACCAGGGGTTCGTCAGGATCCTTCTCTGATCGAAGGCGAGTCGCACCGTGGCCACACCATCGACGCCCGCACGCTCGCGGTGGCGCCAGCGAAAGGCAGCCAAGGACTGTCCGTTGAACTCGTTGAGAACCTCGTGCACGCAGAACTGAAGTTGTTGCTGGACCTGCTCCAGCAGACTCTTGTAGACCGAGAGCCCCTCGGCAGGAGCCTGCACGGCCGGGCCCGAGACAGGAGTCAGCTCAGCTGGTGATGTGGACGGATCGGAGGGCATGATGAACGGCCATAGTAACCGCATGGCGCCAGCCTTTGTGCAGCGGAAACGTAGCCACGCCGCTGGCTAGAACCCGCCCGGTCGTTGCTGCTAGCGTGGACAGTCATGGCCTAGCGGTCTTCACCACGAAGCCGAGTTCGTCGTACAACGACCTGCCGGAGTTCCGTTGCCACGTCCCCCCCCACACATGCCTACTTCAAGCCGAAGCCACCGTGGGTGACCGGATCGTCTACTACGAGCCCCGCCGCCTCTCTTCCGACGTGACCAGCCGCGGAGGCAAGCCTACTTTGCCACCGCTCACGTCGACCGGATCGAGCCTGACCCGCAGCGCGCGGATCACTTCTACGCTCACCTGAGCGACTACCTCGAGTTCGATCGGCCCGTGCCGTTCCGGACGGGAGATTCTTACCCGGAGAGCGCGCTCCGGAAGCTGGATGGTTCGACCAACAAGGGGGCCTTCGGGCGGGCCGTGCGAGCCATTCCCGAGCACGAGTACCAGGCGATCGTCTCGGCAGGCTTCTTGTCGTTGCTGGAGGCGCCACGGAGAGAGGAGAGAACCTCCGCGGAGGCCGATCGCTGGCTATGGTGTCGGAGTCGGCGAACGAGGAGCGCCCCCGTGTGCCGCTGGTGGGCGAGCGCTGGTTCCGCGAGCGAGCCTTCACGGCTCGTGTCCGGGAGGCCTACGAGAACCGGTGCGCCTTCACCGGGCTGCGGATCCTCAACGGCGGAGGTCGCCCGGAAGTCCAGGCCGCACATATCCAGCCCGTCGCTCGCTCCGGGCCCGACGCGCTCCGCAACGGGCTTGCGCTGTCAGGCACGATGCACTGGATGTTCGACCGGGGCCTGATCTCCCTCGACGACGGGCGGCTGCTGCTGGCCGAGGAGAGCGTCCCTGCGGAGGTACGACGCCTGCTACGCCCAGACCTCCACGCCCTGTTGCCCGAAGCCCCCGAGGCCCGCCCCCACCCACAGTTCCTGCGCTTCCACCGGCAGAAGGTGTTCAAGGGCGCCTTCTCGGCGCAGTGACCTCGAACCGCGGTGGCTCGGCGGGGGCGCACGCCACGTGGGTCGGGTCTGGAGCCTCGGTCGCACAAAATCGATCCCTCGCTGTCAGTCCGGGCCCGGGCGCCGCGTCGGTACGAGGCACCATGTCCCGCTACCACCTACACCTGTCGCTGTTGCTCCTTCGCTATTGACGCGAAGGACTCGAACACGACATCGCGCGGTGTGAAAGCGGGTGGTTCCCGCAGGCGGTCCGTAAAATCGCGGCCCACAAGGCGAGAGGTTCGATCCCTCCGCACCGCACCATCGGTCCGTGGTGGAACGGAAGACACGCCAGCTTGAGGTGCTGGAGCTCCACAGAGGGCGCTGAGGGTTCGACTCCCTCCGGACCGACCAGAGAGGCTGCAGGCCTGAGGCTTGAGGCTGTAGGTCAGAACTTCCCTACAGCCTCCGGTCTACAGCCTCCGGCCTCGAATGCCGGGGTGGTGGAATGGCAGACACACCACGCTCAGAACGTGGCGCGCCTTCGTGCGCATGGGGGTTCGACTCCCCCTCCCGGCACCCGCGACCTGGGATGGAATTTGGCAGACAACCCTGTCTCAGAAACAGGGGCCCATCGTGGTGTGGGGGTTCGAGTCCCCCCGGGTCGACCAGGCCGAGATGGCTGGAATTGGCAGACACGCCGTGCTCAAACCACGGTGCGCGAAAGCGCGTGAGGGTTCGAGTCCCTCTCTCGGCACCACTGGCGATAGATCACCCTCACAGCCACCGCGCTGCCCAGGGGGGCGGGTTCAGCCAGGGGGCGACCCACTCGCGGATCGCGGGGAGCTTCTCGAGCACGATGTCCAGCACCATGTCCTCGACGTGCGTCGGTGGGCGCAGCAGGTACTCCCGGACGGCCCCGAGGTACGCGCGCTCCCCGGACAGCAGCGCTTCGATCTGCTCTTCGGTCGCCTGCGCGACAGGATCC
>JALOQB010000251.1 GCA_025453595.1 Polyangiaceae bacterium | reverse complement strand
CGCGTAAACAGGGACAAACGCAGAGCGCGCCGTGGGCAGGTTGGTGGATGCTGGGAGAGGGCGCTCGCTCCGATCGGAGGCCGTGGTGAACATGCCCTGCCGCAGCATGGTGACACGCTCGACCACCTGCCTGCCATCGGCGCTGAGGGCGAGCATCTGCGGGTACGAAGCCGAAGCGCCGACGTTGGGCGAAGGCTCGGCAGCTCCGACCCAGGTCAGCCCCTGGGTGAACCTCGCCTGCAGCGACGGAGAGAAATTGTCCTTGAGTGGCACGTACGAGCCATCGGCCACCAGAGCTCCGTAGGGTTGGGCCACGGAGGCGTTGTAGATCCCGAAGGGCATCGAGTCGTAGATGCTGAAGGCATCATCCGGCTTGAAACTGCACATCGGACAGTCATCCAGGGAGGGGATCCCAAGGTCGGGAGGGCAGCCCACGGTATGGCAGGGCATGACGTAAGCCGGAAGCTGGTAAACCGGGGACTTGTGGGTAAGAGATCGGGTCCTCTGTTCCACCGGAGCAAAGGACTCGAAGTGGTTGGCCAGGATAGGAAGCGCGGGGAGCGAGGGATTGGAAGCCTGGCCATGAACCCCGGTGAGCAGGCTGGTATCGGTGGTGCCAATGGCGGTGGCAAAATGCGTCCAGAAGCGGCCTCTCCCCTGACCGGGAGCGCTGGGAATGCTGGCAGGGAAGCTGTTTGGCCAGGTATTCGCCCATCGCTGAAAGTCACTGGCCCACTGCCAGGTAACGTCCAGCTGGCTCTGGCCGGTGCTGCCACCGTAGGTGCGAGTCCCGTTGTCAAAGTCGTTGATGGTGGACAGATGCGCCATCTTGACCCGATGCCACCCGGAGTTGATCGTTTCAGGGTCATCGATAACCCCATCCATGCCAACCCATATATCTCGATCGCACTCCGTCAGCGGAAAGGACAAATTGGTGCAGTAGCGGTACTTGATGCTGCCATTGGGGACGACCTCGTTGATGCCGCGCCTGGCAACATCGGGCAAGTCGGGGGCCCCTCGGGAGCCAAGCAGGTTCAGGGAAAGCTGGTGGTTGTAGACCTGGATGGTCTGCGTCGCGCTGTACCCTCCATTGGGGATGTAGCTGAACGGCGAAGTGGAGAGGATTTCACCTTCCGTCAGCCTGGGCAGGAACGCCGGGCACGGCACGGGATCGCAGGCATCCCCCATGATCCGTGCGTTGGCCTTGCGCTCGGCGTCTGCATTGCAGTTCGCCTGGTCGAGGTTGTTCACCCCCACGCAGTTGTCGACCGGATGAGCGTTGCAATAAGCTGCACAGAGATTCCCTACCGCATCCCCCGGTAGCCCCACCTGGCAGTAATCACATACTCCATCCGAATCGCGCAGTGCCCCGGCCCCGGCCCCATCGCAAGGACAGGGGTCACAAGCATCACCTAGACCATCGCTGTCAGCATCAAGTTGCGATGCATTGACGAGGTCGGGGCAGTTGTCCACCACATCCGGGTAACCATCTTCATCGGTGTCCGTCAAAACGCCGGAGAGCCACTGGCTGGTCTCCCGGCGGTACAGCGGGGCGAACACGTCACCAGCCAACCCGTTCCTGGACATGTTCCACTCGAACAAGCCGGCAACAAACCGTTCGTTCTGCTCGTACTTGTCGGTCGCGGCCCTGGGCCAGGGCAGTGGCGAGGAGTTCAGGGTCTTGACCGTGATACCCCCACCGACCACGACGGGACCTCCGCTATCACCGCCCCCTCCGATGCTGTAGTTGGAGGATGCATTCTGGTAACCAGCCGGAGCTTGCTGGCGATCGGTGTTGGTACCAGGGAGGATGTTGCTGCCATCCTCGGGCCAGTCTGGCGCCAGACCGATGATGGCCGGCTGGTCAGGGTTGTCGTTTCTTGTGTTGCACGAGGTCCAGATGGGACTGAAGCCATAGGTGGTTCCACCGCTCCACTGGGTCATCCCGATCATGCGTCCCTTGGCAAAACCATTGCCGTAGTCTGCAACTGGATAGACGTTGGTGCCAGTGCCCATGCCAAGAATTGTCAGATTCTTGTCGTTGCTGGAGGCCCAGGTCTCGATGCCTTCGAAGACACCAAACTGGGTTGATTTGGTGTTCGCAAAGTCCTTGTGCAGCAGCACTTTCATGGGCTGCACATCGGCCGGAGGGTCCTGATCCAGCAGGAGTGCGACCGGGTCCATGCCACGGTTGATCATGTCGAGCGCTGCCGCTGGCGCAGCCCCGTTGGCGGGTGGAGCACAGAGCGGAGCGCCAATTGCGTCAAAGTCAGCACAGGACAGCTTGTCTGACCGGCAATTGGGACCGGCGGTTGGACAACCCGTCAAATTGGGTGCAAAAAGGCCGCTGAAGGAAGCGCGAGAAGCGGTGACGGTGCGAGCGATCCTGGTGGCGTCGTCTGCGGGTGGCAACCCCGTCGAGAGGGGGAACGTGATGGAGGTGATAGGAAAGTTCACGCATCTCGCAGAAACACCAGGACGCAGGCAATGACCTGACGTGAGGAACACGCGTTTAGCAATGAGTACGCCCGTGCATCCGAAATCACCAACAGGGAAATTGTAAGTGTCGAGCGAACCACTGATAAGCGTCTGTGAACGCTGTTGAAGGGGGGGGGTCTGAAGCGACCTTTCCGGTGGAGTCGGAAGCCGTGCTGCAAGCAGCGAAGCTCAGGTAGGTGGTGGCAAGCAACCCGAGGTATCCGGTTCTTTTCATCGATGAAATCATGGCAATTCCTTTTCTTTCAAGTGACAGAAGCCCAGGTTTGGGCTTTCCCTTCCGGTGAAGGGCGACGAAAGAAGGCTCTGCCTGGTGATCTCTCGCGTCAACGAGAATCAACAGGTCACTCCAACGTCACGTCGATGGCCTCCATCGGTTCTGTCATGCTCCTGAGAGCGGGCATTGCAATTTCACGCATAGAAGCAAGGTTGACGTAGCGTGTGGTCGGGAAATCCAGAATTTAATCAAGGGTCATCCGGCGACCGAGGATAGGTAGAATAACAAAGCCCTTGCCAGCGGGATGTGACAGGAAGGAGATATGGCCAGGTAGAACGGCGCACTCCCAGGCGTCCTTTTTCTTGGCGGTGCCATGCCTGCTATTCATGGCCCAGGAGGCGGAGACGCAGGCTCGGGAGGCGCTACGCAAGGGCCGGGGCGAAGAGGCACCCACGGCGGGCCGGATGTGGCATGGATGGTGGATGACCTCGACGACGCCGCGTGTGCTGTTCATCCATGGCCTGGAGAGCAATCCGCAGGGGACCAAGGCGGTGTTTCTCGCCAGGCATTTCGATGCGCTGACGCCGGCGATGAACACCGGGGATTTCCCGGGGGCCCTGGCCACCCAGCGGGAGGCCATCGCTTCCTTCCGTCCGGACCTGGTGGTGGGCTCCTCTTTTGGCGGGGCGCTGGCGGTGGCGCTGCTGGAGCAGGGGGACTGGCGCGGCCCGACGGTGCTGCTGGCGCCTGCGGCGGCGAAGGTGGGGCTGAGCAACCGGCTCCCGGAGGGCGTGGCGGTGACCATCGTGCATGGCGTACGCGACGCGATCATCCCCGTGGAGGACAGCAAGGCGCTCGCGGCGACCGGCACCCCCGCGCTGGTGCGTTACCTGGAAGTGGACGACGAGCACCGGCTGCAATCGCTCGTCGACAGCGGTCAGCTCGCGGAGCTGGTGCGCGAGACGCTGGCCCGCGCCGGCGCCTGATTCAACCCCGCAGCGCCGCGAGCGCGACCCGGACCAGGGCCCCCCAGGAAGGGTTGGTCTCGTAGCGGAGCAGGTTGCTGCCAAGGGCCGCGAGGTTCTTGTTGTCCGCGAACCAGGCGGGGGTGGGCTTCATCACAAAGGGGGCGCGGACCACGGATTTCTGCGGGTGATCCAGCAGGAAAGTGTTGTGGACGACGCCGGTGCCGGACTGGATATCGTCCGGCGTGTGCCCGGGGAAAGCCCCCCAGGTGGTCACCACCAGGCCGTAGATGACGCCAGGCCAGACGTTGAGGCCGATGCCGCCGAAGCGCAGATCGGCCAGGGCCTGCTCCAGCGCCGGCCCCAGGGCCTTCTGGGTGCGCGGGTCGACCAGCACGGTGCAGGAGAGGGTGCCCCAGCAGACGTCGTTGGCGAAGGGGACCGCCCGGGCGAGGAAGTCGGCGGGGGAGGAGGCGTCCAGCTCGACGGTCGCCAGCACCCCGCAAAAAGCCTCGTTGCGCAGGGCGTACTCGGAGGGATCGGGCTTGACGCCGGGGATCAGCGTCCAGGGGACGATGTCGTCGGCGCGAGGCTGGAGGGGTCTGGCCTGCGGGTAATTGTCGAGGAAAGCCTGGTAGCGCTGCTGGGCGCCCGGGTAGTACGCCTTGCGCGGGGCGGCGCGGGCGAGGTGCTCCTCAACCTTGCGGAGGAAGGCCTCTTTCTGGGGCCAGCCTGCGGCGACGACGAGGGACTTGGCGGCGTTGCAGTTGAAGCTGGCGTTCTGGGCGACCATGCCGACGACGTGGCGGGCCTGGTAGTCGAGCTCGGCGTCGGACCAGGTTCCGGGGACGACGAGGACCGGGGTGACGCAGCCCAGCTCGGCGGTGAAAGGGCGCTTGTTGACGGGGTCGTTGGCCTGCTTTCGGCGACGCTGCTCCTCCGGGTCCGGGCCCCATACGATGGCGTCGTAGGTGCGGTCCGAACCGGTGACGTGGAGCGTGTCGACGGAGGGGTGGTTGGCCAGGTGGGCGCCGACCTCGGCGCCGCCGTAGCAGATGGCGAGGAAGCCGTCCTCGATGAGGGTGCGGAAGGCGCGCTCGAGGTGAGGGCCGGCGTCGGCGTTGACCGGGTTCATCTTGAGGACGACCACCTCGTCCTCGACGAAGAGCTTGTAGAGAAAGTCCATAGGGGGGATGGACGAGACGTTGCCGGCGCCGAGGATGAGGGACACCTTTCCGTGCTCGGAGCGTCGGCGGTAGATGGCGCCCTGGGAGGCGGGTTTGCCGGGCTCGATCCAGACCTCGGCGGAGAGGCCGGTGAACATGATCTTGTCGTGGAGGTTGGCGGGGAAGACGGAGGCGACCTCCTGGCCATCGGGGCGGCGGTGGAGGCCCGGGAGGCGGGGCTGACCGTTCTGCTGGAGGGAGGCGATGAGGAGACGGATGTTGCGAGCGGTGGCCATGGGGCCGGCGAGCCACTCTTCCCCGGCGAGGGTGTCATCGAGGGCGATCCCCTTGCGCTTGCAGCCGTCGCGGACCCAGGCCTCGGCGACCTCGGCGACGCCGGCGAGGCAGGCCTGGAGGTAGCTGATGCGGCGAGGGAGGGGGACGCGGGTCCACTCGTCCTTGCGCGAGGCGACGCGTGCGACGAGGGCGTCGACCTTGTCGAGAGGCGTCGGGGGGAGGACGGGTGGGGGCTCGGGGAAACGGGGGGAGCTCATGGGCGTTCCTTCTTGGCGCGAGATCGTCGGGGCGTCGAGCGACAGCAGGCCCATTCTATTGGAAATGTACCGGTCGTTGCCCTGCACCGATGTGCTCAGGGAAGCGAGGGTCGATCTTCCCGGGGGGCTGCCGTCGATCCAAGCGCGAATTGTCCGCCGATGGGGAGGACATGGACACGCTCGTCCCCGATGCCCTTCGACGCCATGGCCTGGCGCAGCACGTTGACCGCGTAGCCAGGCGGGTCAACCCCGTGAGCGAAGGTATCGTAGTGGATCGGCACCATGTGCTGCGCCCCGAGATCCAGGAAGGCCTGGAGCGCCTCGGCCCCGTCGATGTGCGTGGGCCGCGCGAAGCTGGGGGGTTCGACCGGTGCGATGGGCAAGAGCGCCAGGTGGATCGAGGGGAACCGGGCAGCCGTCGCCGTGAACGCCTCGCGAGCGTAGGCCGTATCGCCACCGAAGTAGACGGTCAGCCCGTGGTACTCGAAGACCCACCCGGTGGCGCTCCTGGTCATCCAGGCGGCGTCGGCGCCGTAGCGGAAGCCCGGGTGCTTCACGGGCACGGCCGTCACCCGCAGCCCGTCGAGCTCGGCGCTCTGCCACCGCGGGACCTCGCGCACCTCGAAGGGGTAGTCCGGCACGTACACCGAGGCCTCCTCGGGGATGCAGAGCATCCGGAGTCGCCCCTGCAGCAGGTCAAGCGACCCGAGCGACAGGTGATCGAAGTGCAGGTGGGACACGACGGCCACGTCAACGGGCGGAAGATCCTCGACGGCGACGCCCACCTGCACCAGCCGCCGCGAGAACCTTGCCCCCACGGTCTCGGTCAGCACCGGGTCCGTCAGGATGAACTTGTCGTCAAGCTGCAGCAGCACCGTGGCGTGCCCCACCCAGGTGACCGAGATGCGCGCGTCGTGGCGCCGTGGGTCGCGCATGCGGCCCTCGACCGGACGAGGTCCGCTCACCAGCGCCCTGACGTTTCGCTTCAAGATCGTCGCCGGCACGCAGCCTTGCAGCGCGAGCGCCATCAGCCCGAGCACCCCTGCCCTCCGCGGGAAAGCCCCCATCAGAAGTACCTCACCGAGAGGGTGAAGATGGAGCGCGCGGCGGAGCGTTGCCCCACGGTATGGGAAACCTGTACACCCAGGATGCCGAAGAGGAAGTAGAGCCCGCCCTCGAGCGCGACGGCCCCCTGCCCTGCCAGCTGCTGGTACGAGGCCCCGAACGATGCGCTGAGCGCCTCGCCATGCTCGGCCAGCGGGGCGTAGACGCGGCCTCCGGCGCGCACCAGGGCCCGGGTGGGCTCGCCAAGGATCAGCCCTGGAGAGGCGTGCAGCTCGGCCGACCCCGCATGCCGCGCCAGCGGCTCGACGATCCAGGAGCGCCATCGAGGCACCCGCCGGCTGAGCCCCCACGAGAAAAGCAGCGGGGTCAGCTGCCACCGCAGCCCTGCTCGCACACCCCCCTCCCCCACGAGGACCTCGGGGCTGGGCACCAGCTGGGTGCCGAGCCAGATCCACGAGGGCCTGGTCCGGGTCGCGCCGCTCTGGTCGGCCCAGGCCCGGCCCGGAGCGCCCAGCATCGCCAGCAGGCCAAGGCCCCCCGCGCACCACCGCGCCCATCGACCTCGGTCAAGCATGACCACGCGTCATCCCGGCCATCACGAGGGCCATCACCCGCACGCGCCCCCACCGCGGCAACAGCTTGAGCGAGAGCTCGAGCGCCTTCGCCAGGAATCCAGGCCTCACGGTGCTCCGGTACCCCAGGGCCCGCAGCGCGCCGCGGGCCACCTCGTCCGGGGTCTGGGCCATCGTCATCGTCATCGCCGCGCGGGCCGCAAATCCGCTGTGAACAGGCCCCGGAGCGCAGGCCAGCACGTCGACCCCGCGAGGCTTCAGCTCGTGGTACAGCGCCTCCGCCAGCGACTGCACGTAGGCCTTGGTGGCCGCGTAGTTGGCAGCCCGCGGCACCCCCTGGAAGGCAACCAGCGAGCTGAGGAACACCAGCCCTCCGCCCCCTCGCTTCACCAGCCGCTGGCTGAAGCCGTGCGCCATCTCGGCAACAGCCCGGCAGTTCACGTCGATCATCTGCAGCTCTGCCGGCAGCGCTCCCTCGACAAAAGACCCGGAGGTGCCGAACCCAGCCGAAGCAATGACCAGCCCAACGTCCAGCGAGGAGGTCTCCCGCAGCAACAAACCGACCCCCTGCGGGGAGGCGAGATCGACGACGACGGACCGCGCCTCGACCCCGTGCTGATCTTCCAGCTCCCGCGCCAGTTGCTCCAGGAGATCCTTGCGACGCGCCGCCAGCACCAGGTTCATCCCTGCCCTGGCCAGCTCCACCGCGCACGCCCGCCCGATGCCGTCCGAGGCCCCGGTCACCAGCGCCCACGGACCGTAGCGCCCCCGCAGCCGCTGTCGCCACCGCCGCGTTGACCAGGAGTCGGCCGCAGCCCCCCCGCGATGCACAACGGATCCCTGCTCCGTCGAGATGCTCTTTTGCATGATGACCATCATCTTTCTGAATCGAAAAAAAGAGCGCCTTGAGCGCCCGGACCAGATTGTATGACAACCATCATTCAACAGGTCAAGGGAGTGTCAAGGACAACTGGAGCGGAGAGGGCGTGGTCCGTGGAGGGTGGGCAGCGAGGGGGACGGAGCCAGGGAGCGAAGGGGGCGAGGGGCAGCGAGGCCCACGCAGGCGGCAGGGGGGAGCCGTAGGGCCTCGGCTGCCGGCGCGAGATCGTCTGGTCGTCGAGCGTGGGAAAGCCTATTCTGGCGCAACTTTGTCCCAGCTACTGAACATCCTGCGGTACCTCGACCGGGAGGACATCACCGAGCTAGTCCTCCAGTCAGGGCGAGCGTTGACGGTTCGCATGGGGGGGGAGTACCGACCGGTGAGCAAGAATCCGGTCCAGACGGCGCAGATCGAGGGGCTGCTGGCGGGGACACCGCTGGGGCCCCTGGTGCCCCAGGAGGAGAGCGGGGGTACGAAGCAAGAGGTCTCCGTGGGGGACAAGACGTACCAGGTGCGGATCGCGCGCCGCGGTCCGGCGCTGCAGGTGCGCATCGAGGCCGGGTGGCCGAAGGCGGGGGCCGAGGAGCGGGGCGACAGCCAGGTGGGCCCGCTGCCGACCGAGGGCCGGAGCACCACGGCCCAGGAGCGCCCCTCGGGGCTGCCCACGGAGCCTCGCGCGTCGTCGTCGGGGCCGCCCTCGCCGGTCTCCCCGCGGGATGCGCTGTCCCCGCGGGACGTGGCGGCGCACCGGGCGGTGACCCGGCCCGTGGACGTGGAGACGCTGGTGCAGAGCTCGGCCGAGCGGATGAACCTGTCGGCGCCGCGGGTCCCCCAGAACCTGGGCGCACCGGAGGCGCCGAAGCGGGCGGGGGGCGTGACCTTCGCGGCGCTGGTGCAGGAGGCCCGGAGCCGCCGGGCCAGCGACCTGCACCTGATGACCGGGCGGCCGGCGATGATGCGGACCGCGGGCGAGCTGGTGCCGGTGGGCGAGGCCCTGGACGCCACCGTCGTCGAGCGGCTGCTGATGCCGTTGCTGAGCGACCGGCAAAAAGAGGCGCTCCAGGAGCGGGGGTACACCGACTTTGCCCTGGAGGTGGAGGGGCAAGGGCGCCTGCGGGCCAACGTGTCGCGGCAGCGCACGGGGCTCAAGGGCTCGTTCCGGCTGGTGATGCACCCGCTGCCCTCGCTGGACGAGCTGGGCCTGCCCAAGGAGCTGGCCCGGGTGACCACCTATCACCAGGGTCTGGTCGTGATCGCGGGCCCCAACGGCCACGGGAAGACGACCACGCTGGCGGCCATCGTCGACCTGATCAACAGCAACAAGCCTCACCACATTCTCACGGTGGAGGAGCCGGTCGAGTTCCTCCACCCGCGGAAGCAGTCGGTGATGTCGCAGCGCGAGGTGGGGCTCCATACGAAGAGCTTTGCCACGGCGCTCAAGGCGTCGCTGCGCGAGGATCCGGACGTCATTGTCATCGGCGAGCTGCGGGATCGGGAGACCGTCGAGATCGCCCTCACCGCCGCCGAGACGGGGCACCTCGTCATGGTGACCATGAGCACCCCGTCGGCGGCCAAGACCATCGATCGGCTCATCGACTTCTTCCCGCCGGACGATCAGCCCCAGGTGCGCGCCTCGCTGGCGGGGGCCCTCAAGTTCATCGTCGCCCAGCGGCTGCTCCCCAGCGCCTCCGGCGAGGGGTTCGTGGCCGCCGTCGAGCTCCTCACCGGGGTGCCGCCGCTCTGGGCGCTGATCCGCGACAACAAGCTCTTCCAGCTGCCCAGCCTGCAGCAGCGAGGGCGCTCCTTCGGCATGATCCGCTTCGACGACTCGCTCCTCGAGCTGTACCGCGCCGGCAAGATCTCGGAAGAGACCGCGATGCGCTACGCCGAGAGCCGCAAGGAGATGGCCAACCACCTGCGCCCCGCCGCGGTCCCGGCCCCGCCGCCCGCCACCCCCAGCCCCGCCACCGCCGCCCCCACCGCCGCCACCAACGCCGCCAAGAACAACCAGGACCAGAAGTCGAAGGTCGGTGGCCGCATTGGCAAGAAGGAGTGACCATGCCCGCCATCGACGCTTACTTTGACCTGCTCCTGGACCGGGGCGGGTCGGACCTCCATCTCTCCCCCG
>JALOQB010000552.1 GCA_025453595.1 Polyangiaceae bacterium | reverse complement strand
GCCCGCACCTGCCACAGCGCCACCGCCTCCGCCGTTTCCAGCGTCGGGCAACGGATTGCCTGGGCTACAGTTCAGCGCAGCGACGGCGCACAGCACCACGCTCACCACGACGACGACCCGATTCATGGGCTCCCCCGCTCTTCAACCGTCCAGCGCTCGCCTCAGTGCCGGAACCGCGCCAGCACGCACGTCACGTTGTCGTTCCCGCCGTTGGCGTTGGCGAGGTCGATGAGCTGCGCGCAGGCCTTTTCGAGGTCGTTCTGGTTCTGCAGCACCTGCTGAATCTGTGCGTCGGGGACCATGCCCGACAGGCCGTCGGAGCAGAGCAGGAAGATGTCGTTGTCCTTCGGCTCGACGCGGGCCACGTCGACGATGACGCTGTCCTTCATGCCGAGGGCGCGCACGATGACGTTCTTGTGCGGGAAGGCCTCGATCTCTTCGGGCGTGAGCTTCTTCGCCTTGAGGTAGTCGTTGAGCAGCGAGTGGTCTTCGGTGACCTGCTTGAGCACGCCCTCACGGAAGAAGTACACGCGGCTGTCGCCGACGTGCGCGACGCACACCTCGTTGTCGCGCGCGAAGTACACGCCGACGATGGTGGTGCCCATGCCCTTGTACTTCGACTCGGCCGTGGCCTTCTCGAAGATGCGCATGTTCGCCAGCTTGATGCCCGTGGCGAGCCGGTTCTCGTCGTAGTTCCGCGCCTTGTCCATCTTGTAGGGCCAGGTGATGTCCTGGTCCTGGCCGGTCATGCGGAAGAACTCCTGCATCTCTTCCACGGCGATCTTCGAGGCCACCTCGCCGGACGAATGACCGCCCATGCCGTCGGCCACCACGAAGAGACGCTCCTCCGGCAACAGGAGGAAGTTGTCCTCGTTGTGGTTCCGCTTCATCCCAACGTGGCTCTGGCCGCTGACCTCGATGCGCATGTGTGTTGGGAGAGACTGGAGAGGAAGCGAAGAAAGCAAATCGGTCTCCGAGCGACAAGCACGCAGATCAGGACTGCGGGACGGCCTCGAAGAGGAGCCGATCGCCGGGCCGGGTTCCACTGGAAAGTGCGGTGCCGGCCGGAAGCTCGAGCACGCTGCGGGCCCCGGGGTGGAAACGGCTCATCCGCCAGGGCTCGAGCGCGTGGTACACCTCGACCACCACCCGCTCCTCGTCGAGGAACAGCGCGTCGATGGGAATCTTCATGAAGAAGGTGTGGATCGACGTGCAGGGCACGATGTGCAGCCCGCGCCCCATGGGGAACTCGGCCACCCCCATGAGGCCCTTGAATCGTTGGCCGAAGGTGCCGGCCTCGCTGGCCTCGGTCGCGAGCAGCGTGCTCCGCGTCGAGTTCTTGACCTGAAAGCGCCTCACCGCCGTGCACTCTACCCCCTCCCTTCGTCCGCACGAGAACCCCATCACCCTGGTGCTGGTGTCTCCGCAGATTCCCCCGAACACCGGCAACGTGGCCCGGCTGTGCGCCTGCACGGGCTGCAAGCTGGTGCTGGTCGAGCCGCTCGGCTTCTCGATCGACGACAAGCAGCTGCGGCGGGCTGGTCTCGACTACTGGGACAAGGTCTTTTTGCGGCTGTACCCGTCGTGGCAGGCCTACGTCGACGACACGCAGGGGGCGCGCCGCTACCTCTTCACCGCGCTGACCGGCACAGGCCTGTGGCAGGTGCGCTTTTCACCGGGTGACCATCTGGTCTTCGGGGCCGAGACGACGGGGCTGCCGGCCGAGGTGCTGGCTGGTCCCGACGGCACGCCCATCACCATTCCGATGCTGGATGACCGGCGGGGGCTCAACCTGTCGACGTCGGCGGGAATCGCCGCCTACGAGGCGCTGCGGCAGATCCATGGCTAGACTCCGGCGCCGATGCCGACTTCGCAGGTAGCCGAGGCCCTCTTCGATGCCCACGCCCAGAAGGCGACCGGGCGACTGACGTGCCGCTTCCGGGGCAAGGAGGCGCGGCTGTGGTTCCGCGACGGAGACCTGGTCGAGGTCGAAGGCCAGTTCGGCATCGCGACCCCGCTGCAGGGCCTGCTCGCGACGAAGCGGCTCGACCTGGGGCAGCTCGACGCGCTGTGGGCCCGTGGTGAGGTGGCCGCGCCCGAGGCCGAGACCTTCGAGGAGCTGGGCATCGCCGGGTCGGACGAGGTGGCGAGCCGGCTCATCGTCTCGGTGCAGCGGGTGGTGTCTCGGGCCGAGGCGGCGACGTTCGAGGCGGTCGAGGTCGCGGGCCCCTCGGTGGTGTCGGGAGCGCGCGCGGCGAGGGCGGCCTTCGAGGCGGTGCCGGCGGGCGAGGGCGAGGCGCCCTTCATCCGTGTGAAGGACCTGACGGCCGCGGCAGCGTGGCTGTCGGCCGAGGAGCAGCAGGCGCTGAAGGACCTCACCGAGTTCACGCCGGGCGAGCGCTTGTCGTCAGCCCAGCGGGCGTTGATGCCGATGTTGCTGCGCTCCGGGGCGCTCGACGCGGTTCCGGCCGAGGTGTGGCGGCGAGAGCAGGAGGAGCGCCGTCGGAAGGAAGAAGAGGCGCGGCGCGAGGAGGAGGCTCGGCGGGCGGAGGAGGCGAGGCTCGCGGAGGAGGCGCGGCGCGAGGAGGAGGCTCGGCGGGCGGAGGAGGCGAGGCTCGCGGAGGAGGCGCGGCGCGAGGAGGAGGCTCGGCGGGC
>JALOQB010000551.1 GCA_025453595.1 Polyangiaceae bacterium | reverse complement strand
CCCGCCCCCCACGAAGAACCGGGCCTGATCGCCCACCCCTGCGGTGGTGTTCGGCTCCTCTCCTGGCCTGGCGCGGTGGCACGCTTCCGTCAGAACCCCGCCCGCCTCGCGGCCCTTGGCCCCTTCGCGGTCCGGGCGCTCCGGGCGCTCCGAGCCATCCGCCCGGACAGGGTTCATGCGCACTGGGCCGTCCCCTGCGGGTGGCCCATCGCCCTGCTCGCCGCACCGGCGTCGTCCCTGGAGCTCACGCTCCACGGCGCGGACGTAAGGTTGCTGCTCGCCTCCCCGCCCCTGCTCCGGCGGCGCGTGCTCCGGGCCCTGCTCGGGGCCCGTAGGGTTCGCTTCGTGGCCACCGAGCTCAAGGAACGACTGCTTGCCTCGCTCCCTGAACCGGAGGCATCCCGTCTGGCTCAGCTCGCGGTGGTGGAACCTCCCAGGGTCAACGTTGACTTTCTTCGATCCCCTCCGGGCAGACCGTTCGCGAGGTACGCGGTGACGATGGGGCGGCTGGTGAAGAGCAAGCGCACCGGGCTGGCCCTGGAGGCCGTGGGGAGAACTTCCGGGCTGGGGCTGGTCGTGATCGGAGATGGCCCCGAGCGTGCCGTGCTGGAGCGTCAGGCGCAGGAAGAATTGCCAGGGCGCGTCGTCTTCACGGGGCTTCTGGGGCGCCCGGAGGCGCTGGGTTACCTGGCCCAGGCCAGCGTGTTGCTGCATCCCTCCGCGGAGGAAGGGGCACCCACTGCGGTGCTGGAGGCGCTGGCGCTCGGCGTCCCGGTGCTCTGCTGCGGCGCAGGGGATACAGGGCGGTGGGCGGCAAACCGGAGCGGGCTGGTGGTGGAAGGACCCGATGCAGAGAGAATGGCCACAAGATTGAAGGGGCTTATCGAGGAGAAAGAACGGGCAAACCGCTGACCTTCCGCCAGGGACAGGTGCGGCTTGGTGAGCTCAGCGCCGACCACCAAGGATGTTTTCGAGGAACGAATTGACGAGTTCCTCGGCGAGGGCCTCCTCGGATGGGCTCAGGGTGACATGGTCAGAGGAGAAGAGAGAGCCAGCATCCAGGTTGTCGTTGGCGGGGAGGGCCAGGTCGAGGCCAAGGTCAACATTGACCTTGCCCCGAGGACGACGAGAAGAAGAAGGAGGGAGAGGAGCCATGGTGGGTCCGGAGGGGTAAGAGGTGGTTCACCCGGAGAGATACCGTGTGAAGAGCTATCTTCTTCCCCATGACACGGAGGTCAGTGTGGAGGACGAGCCCGGGGCTCCAGGAGACGCTGGATCAGGTGGTGAGGGAGACGGACCGGGCGGCGCGGGTGAGAGAGGATCCGGTGTCGGTGGTGAGGGAAGAGGAGGGGGTTGAGGGGAAGGAGCTGGCGGGGTTGCTGGCGTCCTGCATGGCGCTGGGGGGGGCGGGGGTAGCGCGGGACAAGAGCCGGGAAGTGGTGCGACGGCTGGGGGTTCCGCTGGGGGAGGCGCTGGACAGGCCGTGGGAAGAGAGCGCGAGGCGGCTGGAGGGGTGGAAGCACCGTTTTTACGGGGCAGAAGAGGTGGCGAGGCTGCTGACAGGGGCGAGACGGGTGCAGCGCCGAGGGGGTGGGCTGGGTCGGGTGCTGGGGGCGCACCTGGAGCGAGAGGGGTCGCTGGAAGGCGGGATGAAGCGCTGGATCGAAGAGATCCAGGAGGCAGGATGGACTGGAGAGGGACCCGGGCGAGCAGCGCGGCACCTGCTCCCGGTGCCGGGGGAAGGGAATTCGGCGAGCAAGAGGCTGATGCTGTACCTGCGCTGGATGGTGAGGCCCGACGACGGGGTAGACCTGGGGTTGTGGACCCGGTGGATTGATCCGTCGAAGCTGGTGATGCCGGTGGACGTGCACATCGCGCGGCTGGGGAGGAACCTGGGGCTGACGGAGCAGACCGGGGCGACCTGGCGGGCAGCGCGGGAGATCACGGCGGAGCTGGCCCGGTTCAACCCGCGGGATCCGGTGTTTTATGACTTCGCGCTCTGCCATCTGGGGATGGTGCAGGGGTGTCCTTCGAGGCGAGACGAGGTGCGGTGCGAGGGGTGCGGAGTGAAGCCGGTGTGCCGCCACTGGTCACGGTCGGCTTCCTGCCGGGGCGCAAAGGGGCTAAAGGGTAGGTGAGATGGCCTTCTGGAACCGGACAACCAAGGCGCAGAACTTCCCCCTCGATGCAGTTCGCACGGACGGGTGGTTCGAGCGAATCGGCGAGGGGATCGCGAGCTTCCAGGCCCTCTGCGAGATCGTGGGGGAGCGGTTCGTGGCGTTCTCGCTGATCACGGGGGCGCGTATCACGGCGCTCTCGGTGGATCGGCGGATGCTCGACAATTCCCTGGTTGACTTCGTGGTGGGGGGCGACGGGGAGGAGGCGGAGGAGGAGACGCAGCGGTTGACGCTGGGCGAGTTCCGGCGGCGCCTGGTGGCCGCGTTGCTGGCGGACGAACCGCACGGTCCCCTGCCCCAGCGGACGGCTACAGCCTGCGTACGCTGAGGGCGGAGGGGAGCAAATCGCAGGTGATCCTGCTGCACGATGGCATCGAGCTGGTGCTGGACCTGGAGACGCTGCGGCTGCGGCTGCGGGCCCACGTGCGAGAAGAGCTGGATCGGGTATCGAGCAACAACCGGGGCGTGATTGACCTGTCGCGGGTGGCGGAGGCCGAGGCCGAGACGGAGCGCAAGGACTACGCGCGGGTGAAGCAGCTGCTGGGGGCGTGGCCGGCGCCGCTGGCGATCTTCCTGAGGACGCCGGACGGCCAGATGCTGGCGCCGGAGGCGCGGGCGTCGATCGCGAAGGGGCTGGCGCTGCTGGGGAGCGCCTGCGCACACCTGAACGAGAGCGACATGGCCGAGGAGGTGTTCCGGCTGGCGGTGCAGTACGCGCAGGACGGGAGCATGGCGGGGGAGGTGTTCCGGCGGATGGGTGAGGCGCTGTTGAACCAGGGTCGGGCCGGGGAGTCGATCGCGGCGCTGCGGCGCGCGATCAACCTGGGGGCCCCGGGTGGGACAACCTGGCCCCTGCTGGCGCGAGCTTTCCTGGAGCGAAAGCGGTACGTGGCGGCGTTGACCTGCGTGCGGGAGGCGCTGAGCCACGGGGCGAGCGAGGCGAGCTTGCAGGAAGAGCAGCGGGCGCTGGAGGCGGCGCTGGGTCCGGCGCTGGGGGTGTTCCGGGCGCGCGTCGGGGCGAAGTGAGGGTGGGTGGGGCAGGTTCGCCGCGTTGACGCGGGGAGGTGCTGCGACTAGGCACGGGTGAAAGAAGGTGTGGTGGGCAGGCTCGCTCGCCACAGAGATCCCATGGTCGCTACCTACGCGCCGATAGTGTTGCTCTTCCTCCTGGCCTCGGTCGTCACGATGGTGATGTTTGCCGCAGGTCATTTCCTTGGGCCCAAGAACCCGACGGCCGAGAAGATGATGCCGTTCGAGTGCGGCGCGGACAGCGCAGGCGCCAAGCACACGAAGCTGAGCGTGAAGTTTTACCTCACGGCGATCCTCTTCGTGGTGTTCGATATCGAGGCGATCTTCGTCTACCCGTGGGCGGTGACGTTCCGCGAGCAGGGGTGGGTGGGCTTCGTGACGATGCTGAGCTTCCTGGCGGTGCTGGTGGTGGGCCTGATTTATTGCTGGAAGAAAGGAGCGCTCGAATGGGAACGGTGACGACCAAGGTGCTGGACGGGTCGGAGCAGGGCTTCGCCACGACGAAGTTCGGCGACCTCCTGCGGTGGGCGCAGAAGTACTCGCTCTTTCAGTATCCCTTCGTGACGGCCTGCTGCGGCATGGAGTTCATGTCCTTCGCGGGCCCGCGCTTTGACATGGCGCGCTTCGGCGCCGAGGCGCCGCGGTTCTCGCCGAGGCAATCCGACCTGCTGTGGGTGGTGGGGACGATCAGCCAGCGGCAGGCGCCGGTGCTGCGCCGCGTGTACGAGCAGATGTGCGATCCGAAGTGGGTGCTTGCCTTCGGGACCTGCGCGAGCTGCGGCGGTTTTTACGACAACTACGCGACGGTGCCGGGGATCGACAAGATCATCCCGGTGGATGTGTACATCCCGGGCTGCCCGCCGCGCCCGGAGGCGGTGATCGACGGGCTGCTGCTGCTGCAGGACAAGATCGCCAGCGGGAGCCGCGAGCCCGCGGTGGTCAAGCCCCGGATCGACCCCCAGCAGGGGCAGCTGGTCACGCTGACGGGTCGTCGTCCGGAGGCGAACGAATTATGAGCAAAGCGTTGATCGAGCTCGTGCGCGCTCAGTTCGGGGCCGCGGTCCTGGGGAGCCACAGCCACTTCGGCGACGACACGGTGCTGGTCGAGGCGAGCCGCTGGGTCGAGGTGCATCGCTTCCTCAAGGATCACCCGGCCGCCGACATGGTGATGCTGGTCGACCTGTGCGCGGTCGACTACCCCGACCGGGAGCCGCGCTTCGAGGTGGTGACGCACCTGATGTCGATCCAGAAGAAGCATCGGCTCCGGGTGAAGACGATGGTGGGGGACAGCGAGGGCGAGGGGGCCGAGGTAGGCACCCTGGTCGAGCTCTGGGGGGCCGCCAACTGGTTCGAGCGCGAGACCTGGGACAT
>JALOQB010000550.1 GCA_025453595.1 Polyangiaceae bacterium | reverse complement strand
GGTAGACCGGATCCTGCACGCTCACCTGGAACGTCAGCGTGCAGGGGTAGACCTCGGTGACCTGCTTGAGCACCAGGTTCTTGAGCGCGGGGGTGGGCACCCCTCCACCGAGGGGCACCACGTAGAGCACGCCGCTGTTCTCGGGCAGGGTCAGGTCCTCGTTCGAGGTGAGCATCAGGGCGCGGGCGACGCCGGGCACCTTGCGGGCGTGGATCTCAAAGTCCTCGCGGGCCACGCTGCGCGTCGTGGCCCGCAGGCTCTCGGGCACCAGCAGCTTGGCGGCGGCGATGCTCTGGCGTTCGGTGCCCCCGGAGGCAGGCTCGAGGTTGGTGGCCATCACGCGCACAGGGCGACCGTGGGCGTCGGAGAAGGTGCCCTCCAGGATGACCAGGCGCTGGGCGTCCACGTTGCCCGCAGGCCCTCCGCCGGTGCGGTAGGTGACCGTGATCGTGCCCGACGGCGGCGACCCGTTGCTGCCCGCACCGAAGCGCAACGTGGCCCGGTCGTTCTGGTCGACCAGCACCATGAAGTGCCGGTCGTTGGGCCCCGACCCGAGCAGACTCTCGACCTCGGTGTAGGCCCCGTTGCCGGCGGACACCTTGGCGGCGCCGTCGAGGAAGGGCGTTCGGTCGAGCAGCATGTCCGTGCCACCGAGCCCGGAGGCGTCGAACAGCTGCGTGTGGCTCTCGGAGTGTTCGCACAACCCCGTCGCCGTCACCGGACCTCCAGCTGCAAAGACGACCGGGGCGAGGAGCTGGAAGCGCACCGGCTCGGTCACCTCCTGGGTGCGGACCTGTGTGCCCGCCGGCAGCGTCACCGGCGCGGAGGGTGACGCTGGCAGCGAGAAGGTCACCAGGGCCCGGGCGGCGCGGGCTCCCTGGAGCTTGAAGCCGAGCATGCGGGCCAGGGCGATGACGTTTCGGCGCTGGGTGGCGGTGGCCAGCCGCGACTCGCGGGACTGGGCATCGAGGTAGAAGCCGAGGATGTCGCCGACGAAGGCGAACATCTCGAGCAGGACGTTGCCGAAGGAGGCAACGGAAAAATCGCTCCAGTCGGGGAAGACGGAGCGAACGAGGGCGGTGAGGCGCTCGCGGAGGGCGTCGAAGTCTTTGTCGGTGTAGTCGATGCTCGGCGGCAGCAAAGAAGGCCTCCATCACGAGCAAAGCAGCTTGGATGCCCGGCGGGGACAGCGACGCGCTCAGCCCAGCGAGAGGCTGGCCGTCCGCTCTTGCCCCGCAGCCTGGAACCGCACCCGCAGGTGCAGCTCCCCGCCCTCGCGCTGCACCTCGATCGCTACCAGCGTCGCCTCGGGCACCCACCGTGCCAGTGCGTCTCGAATGTATACACGCGCCAGCTCCCCCAGCACCACCTCGTTGCGCTGGTGGCGCAGCACACCGAGCGGCGTCCCGAACGCTGTCCTCCAGGGCAGCTCGCCTGTCGACCGCAGCGTCGAGCCCTCTGTCGCCAGCACCTGCTCCACCTTCGACGCCAGCAGGTCGTCGCCCTCGCCGCTGGCGAAGTCGCGCTTGCGGTCGCGCTGGAAGGGCGTGAGCAACCCCCGCGGGGTGGTCATTGCGCGCCTCCGGGCACCAGTTCGCGGACGGCCTCCAGGGCCTTGAGCAGCTCGTCGAGCGGGGGGATGGTGTCGTCGAGGGGACGGCCGGCGAGGTTCGACAGGTCGGGCACCTCGGGGCCGCCGATCAGGCCCATGAACAGGTTGATCAGGCCCAGCAGCTTGCCGATGGCGGCCAGGCTCTTGCCCACGTTGGCGGCCTCCTGGGCGACGTTGGCCTGGGCGCACTGGGCGATGGCCATCAGGCCCGCGTCTTCGAGCTGCTTGGCCCGATCGATGGTGCCCAGGATCTGGAGCATCTGGGCCTGCAGGTGCATCAGCTGCGAGCGCACCGTCCGCAGTGACTCGATGACCAGCGTGAGCAGCCGCACGATCAGCCGAGGCAGCGCCACCTGCGGGAGCATGTTGAGCAGCTTGTTGAGCTTCTTGGCCAGGTCGGGCAGGCAAGTGGCGAAGACGGTGGGGTCGGGTGGAGGGCCGAAGGCGTCAGGGATGGCCTTGATGCAGTTGAAGAGGGCGACGATGGTGTCGATGAGATCGAAGAAGGGCACCAGCGGGGTGAGGGCCGGCTGGATGATCTTCATCAGGTTGACGTCCTCGATCTCGATGCCTCCGGGCAGCGTGAGCGCGAACGGGTCGGGGATCTCGGGGATCTCGAGGCAGAGGTCGAGGGCCATCAGATCGGGTCCTGGGTGGGGCGGACGACGCGTCCGGCGATGTTGACCTGGGTGGCCTCCAGCGAGATGGCGCCGACCGCCTTGATGGTGATCGACGTCGTCCCCTGCAGCGTCACCGTGTTGGTCTCGGCGTTGAACTCGAGGAAATCGCCCGTCTTGCGGTTGGTCAGCTTCAGCTTGCGCGAGCCCTGGGTCTCATCGAGCTCGATGCGAAATGTCTCGGTGGCCAGCACGCGGTTGTCGGGCGGGTCCTTCTGCGCCTCCTCGGGCACCTCGCTCTGTCCGTCGGGCTTGCCCCAGTGGGCGGCGAGGTAGAAGGGCTGGTCGATGTCGCCCTGGTGGAAGAAGACGGCCACCTCGGCGCCCTCCTCGGGGACGGCGAACAGGCCCCGGTTCTTCGAGCCCCCG
>JALOQB010000250.1 GCA_025453595.1 Polyangiaceae bacterium | reverse complement strand
CACACCGTGGGGGGAGCCGGGGGATGCAAGGGGGCCGCGCGGGGCGCCAGCCCCATCGGCCCCCTTGCCCGGGTGTGGGCGGGCAGCCCACCGTTTCCACAAAGCCCCCGGGGCGCAGCCCCCCAAGTCCTTGCCGCGGGCGTGGGCTGCGCAAGCCCACCGTTTCCACAAAGCCCCCGGGGCGCAGCCCCCCAAGTCCTTGCCCGGGCGTGGGCCGCGAAGGCCCACCGTTCCCCCAAAGCCCCGGCCGCAGGTTTCAGAACTTGGTGCAGTCGATCTTGGTGTCCACGGTGGCCGTGTTGTTGCTGTCCTTGCACTCGGGGATGGCGTTTTCAGGGTCGACGCGGGCGAAGATCTGGACGGAGAGCGGGGGCAAGGTAGTGATCGAGACGTTGCGGGTCTCGGTGCCGCCGCCGGCGGCAAAGGGGCCAGCGAAGAGTTCATCATGGATGGGGGAACCACCCTGATCCGGATCGCCAGCGTAATAGCGAACGATGACACCGGAGGCGTCGGCGGAGCCAAGGTTGGTCACGGTGGTGGGGACGACCGCCGAGGGGCAATTGATCTGACCGACGAGGCCGAGGGAGAGCTCGAGGTCGGCGGTGAGCTCACCCGGGGCAACAGGGACGGTCTTCTCGTTGTTGTTCTCGATGCATTCGCGGGCGGTGTTGGCCTCGTCGATGACGATACGGACCTGGTCAGGCAGGGAGTTGGGTGAGTTGTTGGCGGCGTCGTAGGGGACGGTGAGGATGACCGAGCCACCGGGCTCCAGGGTGCCGGGCAGGTTGGCGGCGAGGGGGGTCTTGGCGGCGTCCGCGTACAGCGGTTCCTTGAGGCCGAGGTTGGTCCATTCGCCGTAGAAGGTCGCCACGATCTCGCTACCGACCCGGAGGTCACCCTTGTTCTCGATGACCGCGGAGATGAGCAGCTTGGAGGAGAGCTGGCCGCAGGTCACGTCGGGAGAGGCCACCTGGACGGCGCCGATCGTCAGGTCCGGGGCGACGCCGAAGGAGCGTGGGTTGGAGCGGTAGGTGTTGTAGGTGCGACCGTTGTAGCTCTTCCAGCTATCAGGTTCGCTGACCGGGATCTGGGACGACTCGCTGACGTTGGTGATGTGATAGGCGTGCTGGTTCCAGATACGGCGCGCCGAGACCCAGGCGTCGCTGGCGTCACCGAGGACCTGGATGCCGTTGGGGAAATTCCCGCCGACGCTGCAGGCGCTGGCGTCGTTGTTGGTGGCATGGACGATCTCGGCGTTGCCGTCGTTGTCGACGTCGGCGATGACCGGATTCTCGATGCGGGTACGGCTGGGGGCGTTGGTCTTGAAGAGCACCTGGCCGTCCACGCCGTCGTAGATCCGCAGGAAGCACTCGTCGCCGTAGACGACCTCGGCGGCGCCATCCCCGTTGAAATCGAAGACCGACGAGCCGGTGACCCGGCTGGAGTCATCCTCGGTGATGCGCTGCCAGCCGTTGTGGAGGCACACGCAGGCGCCGACGGTCTTGTTGCACACCGCTCCCTGAGCGCATTCTGCGTCGGTGCTGCAGGCGCCGCCGGGGTTCCGGGCGGGGTTATTCTGCAGGCCTTGCTGGGCGTCGTTGAAGGCGTTGGTCCAGGCCGGACAGGTGCCGGGGGTGGGGTCTTGCAGGTCGATCATCAGGTAACGGAGGCCGAAGGCGGTGCCAATCTCGGGGAACCCGTCGCCGTCGAAGTCATCGATGTTGGGGGCGCCGCCGCTGAGCCCGACGTTCAGGTTGATGAAGCGCAGCTGCTTTCCGGTCTCGCCCTCGAGCACCTGGAGGAAGCCGTTGCTGACCAGCACCACCTCCGGCTTTCCGTCGAGGGGGTTGGAGGGCCCCGGCGCGGCGGTGGTATCGGCCCCCAGCACGTCGGCCACGGCGCAGAAGCCGTCGCGCTGCGCGTTGGGGATCTTGACGGCTCCGTTGACGGTCTGACCATCCCAGACCACATCGAGGGTGCCCTTGCAGAAATTGGTGGGATCGTTCGCCGCGCACTGGGCCCGTGCGGTGACCCCCGCGGGCGGAACGGGGAGGCGGAAGGCACCGGTGCCGGCGATGATCTCGGGCCTGGCATCGCCCGCGATGTTGGCCACGCAGGAGACCGGGCCCTGGCCGTTCTTGCCGGTGGTCGTCGCGGTCCCCACGAAACGATCCACGAAGATCAGCTTGCCGCTGGCGTCCTTGCCCAGGGTGAAGGCCACGTTGCCCACGATGAGCTCGGAGAGCCCCGCGTTGTCGAGGTTGGCGATGGTCACCGCCGGGTTGGGGAAGCCAGACCACTGGGTGTTCGGGCTCTGCGTGATCAGCTTGCCCTTGTTGTCCAGGATCGTCAGCCCGGCGTTCTCGTTGGGCACCACGATCTCGGGGATACCGTCGCCATCCAGATCGCCGACCGCCAGCGCCGCCGTCGAGTTGCCGGTCGCGTCCGCGCAGGCGCAGGTCTTGTTCAGCGCCTCGCCCTCGCTCCAGAGGGTGTTGCCGCAGGTGGCGAAGAAATCCTTGCCCTTGTTCGGGCCGCCACCGTGGATGGCCCGCACGATCCCGTTCGTCGAGATATCGGTGCCGCAGTAGGTCATGAACACGATCTCGGGGAAGTCGCGCTCGTCGATCTTCCCGTCCCCGTTGTCGTCATCCAGGTTCGCCACGATCGGCGTCGCGGAGACCTGGGAAGAGGTGGGGAAGGGGCTCCCGACCGCCGGGTTGTTCGCCCCCTGACCCGTACCTCCCCACTGGATCTCCTTCTTCGGGAGCGCCTCCGCGAAGGGGACCGGGGGCAGCGCGCAGGTCGGAGCCTTGCCGGTGCCCTGGCAGGAGCCCGCCTCGCACACCGTGAAGGCCGGGCAATCCCAGTCGTCAAAGCACGGGCAGAACGCCTTGCCGTCCCCGTTATCCGTGCAGGCGGCGCCGCTCAGCGTGCTGCTCCCGCAGCTCAGCGCCTTGCCGAACGCGCTCCCGTTGGCGGCACACTGCAGCAGGTCATCGCCCTCGCATTTCGTGTCCCCCGGCTTGCAGGTGTCTGCCTCGCAGATCGTACCGTTGCAGAACTCCGAGGACGGGCAGTCCAGATCGGTCTTGCACAGCGGCTCGCAGAAGGCCCCGCCCTCGGCCGGATCGATGCAGGTCTCCGTATCTTTGCAGGTCAGATCGGCGCAGGTCAGCTCGACGCAGGCCCCGCCCTCGCATTTCTCGTCCGCCTCGCAGCTCACTCCAGCGCAAGGATCCGGTGCACCTCCGGCCCCCGCGTCGCCTGCCGCGCCCGCATCGCCAGCGGAGCCCGCATCGCCCCCCGCGCCCGCGTCACCCGCACCGCCGCCCGCACCGGCCCCGGCGGACCCGCCCGTCCCGGCGGCCCCCGCGGTGCCTGCCGCCCCTGCGTCCCCGCCGCCTCCGCCGGCCCCGGCGCCGCCGCTCCCACCGGCGCCCGCCCCCGCGGCCCCGGCGTCACCCGCCGCACCGCCGGAGCCCGCGGTGCCCGCGGTGCCTCCCGCACCCGCGCCCGCCGCACCGCCCGTACCGCCGCCGCTCTGTCCGGAACTTCCGGATACACCTGCGCCCCCTGCGCCGCCGGAGCCGCCGGCCCCCGGGGTCCCTCCCGGGGAGGCCTCATCGCCGCCTCCGCAGGCGAGGAAGGAGCAGGACAGAAGCAGGGGCCACCAGCCGCGGCGCACAAGGGTACGAGGTTCCATGATCCGGCGAGGATACCGGAGCTGGCGCGCCTGGAAAGCCCGACGATTCAGCCGCGAATCTGTCGAACGGCGGAGGCGACGTCCTTGCCTTCGACGAGGGCGCCCTGGGTCTTGAGGGCCTTCATGGCGACGCCGGTGGCCTGGCCGTCGTTGCCGGCGGCGCGGATGGCGTCGTGGACCGAGGCCAGGGCGGCGACGATGGCGGGGACGTCGAGGGTCTGGGGAAGCAAGGTGCGGAGGATGGCGATCTCATCGGCGAGGGTGGCCTTCTGGTCCTCGGGGGCGACGGTGAGGGTCTCCTCGTTGGACTTGATCAGGCGGCGCACGATGGCCTGGACGCTGGCGTCGGAGAGGGCGCCATCGCGGGCCTCGGCGGTCTGCACCTCGCCCAGCACGACCCGCAAGATCTCTTTCTCGACCACCTTGCCGGCCTTGAGGGCCGCCATCATCCGCTTCTTGATCTCTTCGCTCAGCATGGCTTGCATTCTCCGGTTACGCTCGCGCCTTCGCGGGCGGTGTGGGCATCCTCCGGACGAACGAGCGCAGGGGAAGCTGACGCGGCGATGGCCCGGGCACCGGGCACCCTTACCTCATTTCTTGCCCTGCTTGCCCTGACCCTTCCGGTGCTCCTTCATCTTCCTGGCGACATCCCGCACTTCCTTGGCCTCGTCCTTGTTGACGACGCCATCCTCGCTGACCTGGTCGACCTTCTTGTTGAGGCGAGCGACACCGTTCTCGAACTTGGCGCGGACCGTCCTGGCCTTGTCAGCGTCCAGGTTCTTCTTGCTGATGTGCTTCTCCAGACGCCCGCGGGCCTTGTCGACGCGAGCTGCCGTGAGCTTCCTGAACTCGTCCGCCTTCATGGGGAACTTCTGGTCGTTCTTGGCAGCCTTGTCCTTGCGTTGCTCCTGACGACCCTGCTCTGCCCTGGCAGGCTCGGCGAGGGCCGAGGCGGAGAGGGTGGCGAGGGAGAGGGCGAAGGCAAGAGCGGTGACGATGCGGTTCATGGCGTGGTCTCCTTGTCGAGGGCTTGCTTGCCCGTTCGAGAACCTCTCCTTGCGCCTGCCGTGCCAGCACAAGAATCCGCATTTTCTCGGAGTTTTCGGTCGTGATGCCCCCCTCGTCACCGGCGTAACACCGTAACAGTACCCCCGACGAGCGAGCACGACCTGGCGTGCAGCAGGGCCAGGAGAGCCCGGAACGAACCGGTAAGAACCAGTCAGGACGCATGCGACGGTACGAGTCGTCGCCGCCGCGGCACAGCGCGGCCAGGGCCCCGACGCGCCCCAGCTCGGTGGCGACCCAGTACTGCGCCGCGCACAGCGCCCCCTCGTAGAAGGCGCGGTCCTGCTCCGACGGCTCACGGGCGAGCCCTTCCCTGGCGGCGGCGGCCTGGACGATCCACATCCAGCCCAGGATCACCGTCGAGCAGAGGTCCATGAAGTCGGCCGCGTGGAGCAGCATGCGCTCCGGATCCCCGGCCAGCCCCAGGCCCGCGAGGTGCTCGGTCACCGAGGCCAGCGCCGTGACCGATCCTTCCAGCCTGGAGCACCAGGCCGCGTCGACGCCGGCCTGCCGCGCGCGCAGGAGGGCCCGGTGGATCTCCTCGCGCAGCGCCCCGAGCGCGGCGCCGCCGCCCGCCACCACCTTGCGCCCCAGCAGATCGAGGGCCTGGATGCCGCTTGTCCCCTCGTGGATGCTGTTGAGCTTCTGATCCCGCAGCCACGCCTCGACCAGGTACTCGCTCGAGTAGCCGTAGCCCCCGTGGATCTGCAGCGCCAGCGCGTTGGACTCGAAGCCTCGCTCCGCCGGGAAGGTCTTCGCCACCGGCGTCAGCAGATCGAGCAACAACCTGGCGCGCTCTCGCTCCGGCTCCTCGCTCGCGTGCTCCGCCAGATCCGCGAAGAGCGCGGTCGCCGCCAGCAAGGCCAGCGACCCCTCCACGATGGCCTTCTGGCGAAGCAGCATCCGTCGCACGTCCGCATGCTCGACGATGGCGACCGGCGCGGTCGACGGGGGGCCGACACGCCCCTGGGTTCGCTCACGCGCGTAGGCGAGCGCCTCGTGGTACGCCACCGCGGCCGTGGCGGCGGCGTTCATCCCCACCATCAACCGCGCCTCGTTCATCATCTGGAACATGTGCGCCAGGCCCCGGTTCGCCTCCCCCACCAGGTGCCCACGGCAATCCCCTCGCTCCCCCATCGACAGCGCCACGCTCGGCAGCCCACGCCACCCGATCTTGTGGATCAACCCGCTCACCTCCACGTCGTTCGGCACCAGCGCCCCCCCCTCTTGCCGCAGCCGCGGCACCGCGAACAGGCTCAACCCCCGGGTCCCCGCTGGCGCCCCCTCGATCCGCGCCAGCGTAAGGTTCACCACGTTCTCGGTCACCGACTGATCCGCCCCCGAGATGAAGATCTTGGACCCTCGCAGCAGGTACGAACCATCCCCCCTCGGCGCCGCCGTCATCGCCACGTCCGCCAGGCTCGACCCCGCCTGCGGCTCCGTCAGCGCCATCGTGCCCGCCCACCGGCCGCTGTACATGTTTTCCATATAGATGGCCCGCAGCTCGGAGGACCCGAAGGACTCGATCAGCCGGGCCGCCCCGGTGGTGAGCCCGACGTAGCCGTAGGCGCTGAGGTTGGCGGCCATGAGGTACGCGTGGGCGAGGCCCGCCACGGCCAGCGGGAGCTGGTGCCCACCGACCTCCGGGGGCCGGGTCGCGGTCAGCACCCCGACGTCGACCATGCGCTGCCAGAGCGACGGCAGCGCCTCGTGGGTCAGGACGCGCCCCTCGACCAGCCGCGGCGGCGCCTCGTCGAGGGCGCGGTAGCTCGGGAAGAGGACCTCGCGGGCCAGCTTGCGGCAGGAGCCCAGGTAGAGATCGAAGGTGCCCCGATCGTGCTCGGCGAAGGCTGGCGCCTGGCAGAGCGCCTCGACGCCCAGGCACTCGTACAGGACAAAATCGACGTGGCGGTCGGACAGCAGCGGGTTGCGCATCGGGGGCCAGTGTAGCCCGAAGATGCTCCCGGGAGCTCGTGGTACCCTGCCTCCCCATGCCCACCTACCCCACCCGGACAGAGATCGACGACATCGTACACGACACCATCGATGACGGAGGGGCGGGCCTGGCGCTCGCGGTCATCCAGGGGGGCAAGGTCATCCATGCGCGCGGCTACGGGCTGGCCGATCTGGACCGGGAGACACCCATCACCACCGCCACGGTCTTCGACCTCGCCTCGGTCTCCAAGCAGTTCACCGCCTTCGCCATCCTGCTGCTGGCCGAGCGCGGTCAGGTCGATCTGGACGGGGCCGTCCGGTCTTACCTGGAACATTTTGACGTCAAAACAAGAGGGCGCGAGATCACCGTCCGTGACCTGCTGCTCCACACCTCGGGGCTCGCCGATTACACCGGCGACGACTGGGACGGCACCGACGAGGAGTTCCAGAACCTCACCTGCGAGGGCCACGTCCACTGGCTCAACGGCACCCGCCCGGCCCGCGCCCCGGGGAAGCGTTACGAGTACAACAACAGCGGGTACGCCCTCCTCGCCCGCGTCGTCGAGGAGGTGAGCGGGCAGCCGTACAGCGCCTTTGTCCGCGACCATCTCTTCCTCCCGCTCGGCATGGACCGCACCGTTGCCTTCGACGATCTTTCCCTCAGGATCCCGGGGCGGGCGAAGGGCTACAAGGAGGGGGAGCACGTCGAGGAGCCTTCCGTCATCCAGGGGGACGGCAACCTCTTCTCGTGCATCGACGACCTGATCCGCTGGGACGCGGCCCTCCGCAGCGGCGCCCTCGTGGGGAGCGCGCGGCTCAAGGAAGCCTGGACCAACGGCACCCTCGACGATGGCTCCCCCATCGACGACGGGGAGGGGGCGGGCTACGGCTTTGGCTGGTGCATCGAGGAGGAGGACGAGGCCGTCTCTCACAGCGGGAGCTGGGCTGGCACCTCCACCAGCATCCTCCGGTACCTCGGCGCGGACCTCTCGATCCTCGCCCTCTCCAACGACGAGGACATGGACGTCGATGGCCTCAGCCGCGCCATCGCCGACGAGCTCTTCGAGGACGAGTGAGCCCCGACCCCACCGCCGCGGCCTACCCGCGCCGCCCCGGGAACCTCGTGCAGCTCTGGGCCGGCGAGGGCCCCTTCTTCTCCCGCCTCTCCCGGGCCATGGAGCAGGCCCGCCGCGCCGTCTGGCTCACCTGCTCCTTCTTCCACCGCGACTGGCGCCTCCCCGACGGGTCCCTCTGGTGGGATGCGCTCCAGCAGGCCGCCGACCGGGGCCTCGACGTCCGGGTCCTCTTCTGGCGGAACCCCGGGTTCTTTTCAGGTCAAAATATCTTCCAGGGCACACCGGAAGATCTGGCCTTCCTCCGGGGTCGCGGGGCCACCTTCCGGGCTCGCTGGGACAGCTCGGGTAGCGACGAGCACCACTGCCATCACCAGAAGCTCTGGCTGATCGATCCAGATCAGGACGACGCGATTGCCTTCGTCGGCGGCATGGTCAAGACGCGCCTCGACACCCACGTCCGGGTCGCCGCCGGTCACCCGGAAGGGCGCCACGACGCGACCCTCGAGCTCCGTGGCCCCGCGGTCGTCGACGTGGTTCACGGCTTCGTGCAGCGATGGAACGAGGCGGCCCCGGACCCCTCCTCGCCGCCGCCCTGGCCCGACGCGCAAGCCGCAGGCCCCCTCCCCTGGCCCTCCTCGCTGCCCCCTGCTTGCGGGGCGACCGAGGTGCAGGTGCTACGCACCGTGCGTCCGGGCATCTACCGCCGGCACCCGCCTCCACCTGGCGCCCTCCCGTTCGCCATCGAGCAGGGCGAGGCGAGCATCTGGCGCGCGTACCTGGACGAGATCGACCGCTCCCGGGAGACCGTCTACCTGGAGAACCAGCACCCCGGCGAGCTGCGGGTGCTGGAGGCCCTCGAACGCGCCCTGGGCCGGGGCGTCCGGGTGCTCTTCGTCGTGCCGTCGCAGCCCATGGCGGCCATCCTCCGCGAGAAGGCCCGCGCCCTCCTGGATCCCGGGGCGCGCTACCGCGCAACCTTCGAGGCCCTTGCCCGGCTCGGCGCCCACCCAAACTTCTGCCTGGCCTCCCTGATCCACAGCTTTTCCCCGGCTGTGGAGAGCCGCGAGGACATCTACGTCCACGCCAAGACCTGCGTGATCGACGGCGCCTGGATGACCTGCGGCTCCGCCAACCTCGTCGACCTCAGCCTGTGGCCCGATCACACCGAGCTGAACGTGGCTTGCTGGGGCCAGCGCGAGGCCAGCGCGGCCCTCGAGTCCTTGCTGGGAGCGCACCTGAGCGGGGCCCGGGGCACGCACCGGCACCTGGTCGAGGCAGGCATCGAGGCCGCACGGCGCAACGCGGCGCTCCGGGCCCGAGGCGAGCCCTGGACCGGCACCCTGATGGCCCTGGACCCCGCCCGCTACGCTGATCCATAGGAGAATCAGCCTGCCGGAAGTGGTCAAGAAAAACAATTCCCCCTGATCCATGGGCCCAGCCTCCCGTCGACCCCCGACGCAAGGGACGTGCTCATGGTGCATCACCGTCCTGCGGCCACGAGCACCATGGACGTGGACGGGTTTCGTGGACGTGGCCGATTGCGCGGGTCTGGCTCTGCTTTCGGGGTTCAGCGGGAGGCCACTGCCAAGAGACGAGACTCTGCCACTCGCATATGATATCCTGGTGTCATTCTGTACAAGAAGGTCGACATGATGATCAAATCTTACCCAATCCTACCGATTTGTTCGATGCTCGTGATGGGTTGCGATGAACTTGGCCTTAAACTACCGAGTGACAAAGAGGAAGCACGCCTTGCAAGTATCGAGCATAAAATCAAAGAAGGTGAAGTTAGATTGAACTTGATCAACCGAAAACTAGAAGAAGAGCAGAAGAAACTTGAAGAGGCTCGCGCAGAAGTAGAGTTTCAACGATGTCGTTCTAAATCTTCGGCAATTCGAGCAGAAGTTGAGCGTTTGCGCGCTGAGTGCGCTCGCAAAATCGCAACTCACAATATCTGCCTGGCGAAACAAAGTGAAGGCAAGGCAGAAGCTGGGATAGGGGGATGTCTCCTTGGAATTGCTGCGGCCTCAGTATCGATGGGTGCAGCAGCGCCATGGGCCCTTGGGGGATGTACAGTGGGGCTTGCAGTTGGCAATGCTATTGCCGAAGCCTGCCCAGTACCAAATTGCGCAGGTTCACTGGAAAATGCTGAGAGAAAAGTTTTGCTTGAACGAAATATTGATACCATGCCTCGCTGTGGAGGATGGCTTGGCATAAAAGTAAACCCAGTTGAACATGAAATTTCCGGCGTACGTATAAAGAAAGTTACAAGTGGGACCTATGCAGCAAACATAGGTCTCGTCGCAGGTGATATCATCAC
>JALOQB010000249.1 GCA_025453595.1 Polyangiaceae bacterium | reverse complement strand
CGGGCTGATGCACCGGATGCAGGTCAACGACCAGGTCAAGGTGCTCGAGAGCTTCCTGGCCCCCACGGACTTCGAACTCGGCGGCATCACCGTGAAGAAGGGCACCTGGATGCTCGGCGTGCGCGTGCTCTCCGATGCGCTCTGGGAGCAGGTGAAGTCCGGGGCGCTCACGGGCTTCTCCATCGGAGGCTCGGCGCGCCGTGTGCCGGAGCCCTCCGCCGCCCACACGCACCCGCCCCAGGAGGACCCCGCCGATGCCCACTGAAGCCCCGGGCGAGGACCGCGTGCACCGCCTCATCGACATGGTGGTCGAGGAGGTCTCGCTCGTCGATCGCGCCGCCAATCTCCGCCGTTTTCTCGTCGTGAAGAGGGACCCGTCCATGGCCAAACCTGCCCCCAAGAAGACCCCAAAGAAGCCCCCCGTGCCGCCCGCTCCGGGCAAGGAGGCTCCGCCGCCCAAGCCCGCGAAGAAGGCCGCGGGCGAGGTGCTCTCCGTCGCCACCGACGCGCTTGAGGCGCTCACCGCAGCCGTCGAGCGGCTGGGCGAGGCCAGCGACGAGGAGGCCTCCACGCTGGTCGAGACGCTGATCGAGGATCTGAACGAACTCGCGGCCCGCCTCGCCGAGACCGCGGGGCTGGCCAGCGACGAGGAGACCGAGAAGCGCGAGGGGTCGTCGCTCGAGGATGTGCGCTCGCTGCTGGGCAAGGTCCGCGAACTGCTCGACGAGGCCTCGAAGGCGCAGGACGAGTCCGCTCCCCAGGACGAGCCTTCCACGACGCCCGCCAGCGACGAGGCGGCCGAGCGGGTCAGCTCGCAGCTGTCGCAGATCGGCGAAGATCTCAAGTCGCTCACGTCCGCCGTGCGCGAGCAGGGGCAGCGCCTCGGGCGACTGGAGAAGGGGGTCGGGCTGCCCAACAGCCGCTCGGCTCCAGAGCGCCCCACGGCCCGCTCCGACGAGGACGAAGAGAGCTGGCCCCTCGACTTGAACCGCCCTCACAACCGCAACGACAACCCAGCCCAGGGACGCTGAGGCATCCCTCTTTTTCCTGCGAGGATCTCCGATGACCGTCACCCCCAACCGCACGTTTCTTCAAAAAGCTGACCTGGCCATCCAGGACCTGACCGCTGGCGGCGCCTACCTCGTCCCGGCCCAGGCCAAGAAGTTCATGCGCCTGCTCATCAAGCAATCAGAGCTGCTGCAGATGGTCACTTTCGTGCCCATGGGCGCGCCCAAGCACCAGATCTCCAAGATCAAGTTCGGCAGCCGCATTCTGCGCCCGGGCAAGGAGGCCACGGCGCTCGCTCCCGCGGAGCGCGTTAAGCCGGACCTGTCGTCGATCGAGCTGGATGCGCAGCTCTTCAAGGCCGAGGTCCACCTGTCCGACGAGGTGCTTGAGGACAACATCGAGCAAGCTGCGCTGCAGCAGACCATCCTCGACATGATCGCCGAGGCTGCCGGGCGCGACATGGAGGACATCGTCGTCAACGGTGACAAGAACTCCGCCGAGCCCGTGTTGGCGGTCCTCGATGGGGTCCTCAAGCAGGCCCAGAGTCACCTCGTCGATGCGGCGGGAGTGGCCATCTCGAAGAACTTCCTGCGCGACCTGCTCAAGTCGCTACCCAGCGAGTACCTCCGCGACAAGAAGCAGATGGTCTTCCTGTGCAGCGTAGATGCGGATCTCGACTACCGCAATACACTGGCCGAGCGCGCCACCGTGGGCGGTGATCGCTTCCTCGAGGAGGACACCCCGGTGATGTACTCGGGGGTGCCGCTGCGCTCGATCCCGCTGTTTCCAGAGAACCTGGGCCCGCAGAACAACCGGACGTCGGTGCTTCTGTGCAACCCGAAGAACATCCACGTCGGACTGTGGCGCAAGATCAAGCTCGAGTCGATCCGAGACCCCTCGGCCGGGGTGCTGAAGATCATCGCGACGCTCCGCTTCGACGCACGTTTTTCCGAGGAATCTGGCGTCGCCAAGCTCATCAACGTGCAGCTGTGAGCGACGCCCCACAGCGTCCCGACCACGGTGTTGCTCCCTCGAACAGAACCCTCAGCTTCGATCGCAAGGATTTAGCCCATGACCCAGGAAGCCAAGCTCACCCCCCAGGACACCTTGCTCGTTCGCCTCAAGCCCCACGATCCACGCCGTGGCCACGTGCTGCGTCGCTTCACCTACGCCGGCATCAAGTTCCACGAGGAGCGCGGCTGGTACCGTGTCTCGAAGGACGTCGCCGCCTACCTCAAGACCGTCCACCAACTCCCCGGCGACACATACACGCCCTCCGCCTTCGATGTCTGCACCGATGAGGAGGCCAGGCAGATCGATGCCAAGGAAGAACACGATTCGAAGGTTCGCCGGAGCGCCTCCGATGAGCTGAAGCTGTCGCCCGCCCGCGGCGAGCCCGGGGCCCTGACGACGGCGGACCTGCCCGAGCAAGCCGCCCGCCCCCAGCCCGGCGCTGCGCGGGCCGACGACGGGCGAGGGCGCAAGGAGCGAGGCTGAGGTGTACGCCAGCGCCGAGGACCTGCGAGCCGAGGGTGTGACAGCGGCGATGGCCAGCGACGCACGCCTGCTGTCCCTGCTGGTGGAGGCTGGCGCGCTGCTGGACCGGGTGACCGGGTGGTTCTTTGAACCTCGGCAGAAGACCTTCCGCCTGGATGGCCGAGGGACCCCGACGCTGGAACTTCCCACGCCCCCGTTGCAGCTGGACGAGGTGCACATCTTCGGGGCCACCATCTCGATGCACCCCGACGACATGGTGATCGTCGGCGCCCCTGTGGAGCCGGGCTTCGATGCGCCGAGGCTCACGCTCCGCCGGGCTGTGTTCCCCCGGGGGGCGGGCAACGTGGAGGCGTCGGGTGTGTGGGGCTACACGGAGCCCGACGGCACTCCGCTGGGGCGCACGCCGCTGACCATCCGGCGGGCAGCGATGCTCTTGGTGCTGCGGCAGCTGCCGAAGCTCACCGATGCCGACAGCGCCGCGGCCCGCTCGGCCTGGAGGCTGCTGGAGGAGCGGACGCGCGACCAATCCTACCGGCTCGCCGCGCGGCGGGATGCCGGGGTGGTGCTGACGGGAGACCCCGAGGTCGACGAGCTGATCGCCCGCTACCGGCGCCCTGCGGGGCTGGGCGCAGCCTGATGCGGGGCTCGCTGATCTTCGCCTTCCTGGCCGAACTGCACCGCCTCGACACCCAGGCGACGGCCGCTGACCCGGATGGCGCCGGGCCCCTGACGGCAGGCTACGACCCCGACTTCAAGGAGCCCGTCCTCGTCGACCCTGACGACGATGGCCTCGGGCAGAGCACACGCCGCGAGCACCCGGCCGTGCAGGTGCCCTGCCAAGTCGAGCCGGAGGTCTTCGAGGCGCTCTCGATGTTTGCTTCGGGCAACTCGCCCTCCTCGCAGGTGAAGTTGGTCTTTCACTTCCGCGATCTGGAGCGCATGGCTCTTGTCGATCCCGCGTCTGGAGACGCGCTGGTGCGTGTGTGGGATCGTCTTGGCGCGCTCTTCGACCGGGGCGGTGCCTTGGTGCAGCGCATCCGGACCCCGCCAGGGCTCTACGTCACCGAGGCCCGACCGATCGGCTTTGGCCTCTTCCGGCCCCGTCCTCAGCGCAACCTGCTGCTGGTCACCTTCGAGCCCAGGAGGGTCGCCGCGCTGCGCCTGTCCCCCTGACACCAACCCGCTCGCTTTGCTTCGGGGTGAGGCCCTTCGTCCGTCTGGGTCACACGGAGCCCCATGCACGAACCCACCCCTGACCTTGTCCGCCGCTTCCACATTTTCCTCCTCGGGCTGATCGGCGCCCACACCTTCGACAAGCGGACCGCTCCCGAGATGAGGGCAGTGGCCTTCGTGCTGGGACGCCTCCGGGTGGTGGACCGCGAGCTGTTCCTTGAGCAACAGCCCACCACGGTCTGCAGGCGCATCTACCTGCCCTTCGAGCCGGGCATTCCCAGCAGCACCTGGCCGCTCTGGAAGCAGATGGTGGCGCTGGTGCGGGAGAGCCAGAAGGTCCTGCGCAACCGGCAGCAGGGTACCCTGCGGAGCTGCTGGCGGTGGCTGACTCGCGAGCAGGAACGCTTCCAGCGCGAGATCGAGGGCTTCTTGTGCCACCTGGAGATGCACCTGTGGCGCTACCGCGAGCTGCCCTCGCTCAAGGACCTGACACGGGCGCTACAGAAGTACGAGGGGCGACGCTCTCTGATGGAGTTCAGCGAGGCCATGCTGCAGGTGGCCGGCGAGAGCGTGAAGCAGGGCGCCGTGATCTCCGATGCAGGGAAGCTCGCGCTGCCCTGGCTGACCCGAAACGCGGACTCCATCCGCGCCAAGGCCGGAGGCTGAGCGATGACGGTGCGGCGTACCGGCGACTGGGACCGCGCTCGAAGCCTGCTGGCCGCGGGTCCCGCGCGCCTGCGTGGCGCCCTCGGCGCGTTGCTCGAGCAGGAGGCTCGCTCGCTCCAGGGGCAGATCGTCGAGGGGTTGAAGAACCAGGCCCCCGGCGGCAAGGCCCTTCCTCCACTGGCCGCCACCACGCTGGCCGCCCGCCGCATGGTGGGCGCCGGGGGCAGCAAGGCCCTGCTGCGCCGCGGAACGCTCCCCGAGGCCATCGTCGTGCGCCTGTCGGGCCTGGAGGCCTTCGTGGGCGTCTCGGGCGGGGCCAGCGCAGGCGGAGGCAAGAGCGCCGCGGACCTGGCCAAGCTGCACGAGTTCGGAGCCGGCCCCTTCGTGGTGCGCCTGAGCCCCAAAGCCCGGCGCTTCCTGTTCGCCATGCTGCGGCAGTCCGGGCAGGAGCGCGGGGGCTCCGAGGGCGGAGGGCGCGGGGTGGCCGTGATCCGCATCCCACCGAGGCCCTTCCTGCGTCCCGCCTTCGAGGCCTACCGCAAGGGCATCCGGGGTCGCATCGCGCTGCAGGTGGCGCGCCTGCTGGGCTGGGGGGGCTGACGATGGCGGCTCCCGTTCTCCTGTCGATCCAGCCCGCCCAGGGCCCCACCAGCGGAGGCGACGTGGTGCTGCTGCGAGCCACGCACCTGGCGCCGCGTGTGCGGGTCTCGTTCGGGAGTGTGGAGGCGCAGGTCCTGGTTCAACACGAGGAAATCGGCGCATATTCGCTCCAAGTGAGGACCCCCGCGCACCCGGACGGTGTGGTGGCGGTGCGCCTGGAGAACCTCAACGCCATCGGCGTGCCTATCCCGGGCGAGGCCGCGGTGCTTGCGGCGGCCTACCGCTACCGGCGCCCGGTGCTGGCGCAGGAGGCTACGCTCACGCGCCTCGTCCGCCAGTTGCTGCGGGAGCTCAAGCGCCAGGTGCTCGAGAACGTCTCGCTCTCGGTCAACCTCGACTTCGACGACACGCCCGAGGACGGCCTCGACGTCATCGTCTTGGGCAAGCTACCCTCGCTGGTGCTGACGGGACCGCGGCTGCGCCCCAATCGCTTCTACGCCAGCAACGTGCCGGTCGAGCGCGTGGTGGCCAGCCCCTCGGGCCTCGACCTGCAACGGCAGCGCCCTCCGCTCACGGTCGACGTGGAGTTCAGCGTCACCGGTGCCTCGACGAGCACCATCGAGCTGCTGAACCTGTCGACCAGCCTGGCGGCCTTCTTCAACCGCACGCGATGGCTCAAGCTGCTCCGCGACCCTGAAAAACCAGAAGCGGGCACCGTGCGCTGGGAGATGGATGCCCTGGGCGAGCTGCGCACAGATCTCGACGGGAAGGACAGCGTGCGAGCGTTTTCGTGGGGCCTGGTGGTCCGGGGCTTCGACCTGGACGAGGGGCTGCCGCTCGACCTGGGGCGCGCGGTGAGCGAGGCCGGCGGCGAGGTGAGCGTTTTCCCGATCGGAGGCAACCCATGACGATTCGCCTGAAGAACACCACCCGGCGCATGCAGGTGTTCATTCTGGTGCATGAACACCACTGCGCCGCCCTCGGCCGATGCACCTGTGACCTGCGCAAGGATGGCCGGCGCCTTCCAACGTCGCTCACCCTTCCGGCGGGAGACCTCGCCGAGGCCACCGATGCGGTCCTGCGCCTTCCCACGGTGAGGAACGCCCTTCGCGCCGGAGAAGTTCAGCTCGTCCAGGAGAAAACCGATGGCCGGTGATCTGCTCTCGTCCAAGGTCGTGGTGGTCGAGGAAGAACCTCGCGTCCGTGGCATCCCCTCCGTACCGACCTCCATCGCCGCGGCCGTAGGCATTGCCGAGCGAGGGCCGCTCAGCGAGCCCGTGCTCTGCTCCTCCTTCGAGGAGTTCCGAACACGCTTCGGCGGCTTCACCCCCAACGCCGATCTGCCCCTGGCGGCCATGGGCTTCTTCGAGAACGGGGGCGGCCAGCTCTGGTGCGTGCGCGTTGTCCACCACACGGACGTGGCCGACAAGAACACGGCCACCGCCCTGCGCGCATCGGGCTTCCTGACCGCAGGCGGAGGTCCCACCCCGGCTGTGGTCACCGGCAGCCTGCCCGGCCCCTTCGCCCTCGAGCCTGGGGCGAAGCTGGTGGTCTCGGTCAGCGGAGGCCCCGACCAGGAGGCTGTCGTTCAGGCCACTGCGGCGTGGCTGCAGACCGGCGCCCCGGGGCCCTACGCGCTTGCGGACGGGCAGACGCTGCTGGTGCGCTTCGACGGGGGATTCGCCCAGCAGGTGACCTTCTTCGCCCTCGACTTCGCCAACATCGCTGCGGCGACCGACAAGGAACTGGCTGCGGTGTTCAACAAGGCCCTGGTGGGGACCAAGGCGACGGCGGAGAGCGGCCTGGTGCGGCTGACCAGCGACACCCAGGGCACGGCCAGCAAGGTCGAGGTGCTCGGAGGCACCGCGGCTGCGGCGCTGGGCTTCCCCGGAGTCCCTGCCGTGGGGACCGGCAACGTCGCCTCGGTGCGGTCCACCTCGATCGCCGAGGTCCTCGCCCTCGCCGCGGGCCTCGCAGGAGTGGTGCCGTCGGCCACCCCGGCGGGGGCCCTCTTGCTGCGAACGGTGGCCACCGGTGTCGCCGCCACCCTGCAGGTGCGCCCGGGGATGGCAGCAGCCTTCGGCCTCGACCAGGATCTGCACACCGGAGCTGCCTCCGGCGCTGCCAACGCCCTGCGCGTCGAGGGCAAGGATCCCGGCGCCTACGGTAACCGCCTTGAGGTCGAGAGCCGCGCCCCGGTTTCGGGGGAGCCCGGCGTCTTCGACCTCGTCGTGCTCGAAGGAGGCCTCTTCCGCGAGCGCTTCCCCAGCCTGCGCATGACCCTCGGCGCCGAGCGCCACGTCGAACGCATCGTCAACGACCCGCGCACCGGCTCGCTGCTGGTGCGCGTGGCCGACCAGCTGCTCCCCGGAGCCCCCGTCCCCCCGCCGCAGACCGTGGCCCTCGCCGGGGGCAACGACGGCCTTGTGGGCCTCACCGACGCTGATTTCCTGGGCTCCGAGGCGGGACGCACGGGCCTGCGCGCCCTCGACCGCCTCCAGGACATCTCCCTGCTTCTCGTCCCCGGACGCGCCACCCCCGCGGTTCACAACGGCATGCTCCAGTACGCCGAGGTCGTGCGCGAGGGCACCATGTTCGCCCTCCTCGACCCGCCCGCCGGAGCCTCCGCCACCGACATCGTCACTTACGTCGAGGCCACCGCCGCCATCCTGGGCCTGTCCGAGTTCGGCGCCCTCTACTGGCCCCGCGTGAAGGTCCTCAACCCCGCCCGCAGCGTCTTCGGCTCCGGCGACACGCTCGTCGTGCCCCCCTCGGGCATCCTGGCCGGTGTCTTCGCTCGCACCGACGCCGCTCGTCCTGGTGGGGTCTACGACCCGCCCGCCGGCATCGAAGCGGGCCGGATGTTCGGCGTGCTGGGCTTCGAGACCGACGAGGTCCTTGAGGAGAAGAAGCGCGACCTCGTCTACCCCAAGCGTATCAACCCGCTCACCACGGGCCCGGGCCTGCCGCGCTTCATCGACGGCTCGCGCACGCTCAAGGGCGACGGCAATTTCCCCTTCGTGGCCGAGCGCCGCGGCGTCATCTTCATCGAGCGCTCGCTCAAGCAGGGCCTGCAGTTTGCCCGCCACAAGAACAACACCGAGGGCCTGCGCGCCACGGTGCGCCGCACCATCACAGGCTTCCTGCTGGCCCAGATGAACAACGGAGCCTTCCGCAGCCGTGACCCGGCCAAGGCCTTCTTCGTCGACGTCTCGGACCTGCTCAACACCCCCGCGGTCATCTTCGCCGGCAAGCTGCTGGCCCGCATCGGCCTGGCCACCAACAAGCCGGCCGAATTCATCGTGCTCAGCATCTCCCAGGACACTCGTGCATTGGACGCCATCCTGGCGTCTGGTGGCTGAAGGAGTTGGCCATGCCCGTCATCGGCAACCCCCGCTCGTTCCACAAGAAGTTCAAGTTCATCCTGGAGATCGACGACGTCGCGCACGCCGGCTTCCAGAAGTGCTCGGAGCTGTCGGTCGAGGTGGCCAAGATCGAGTACTTTGAGGGCGGCTCGCTGATCCCGAACAAGAGCCCCGGCCGCCTGTCCTTCGCGGACATCACCCTGGAGCGCGGAGCCACCCAGGACCGCGACCTCTTCGACTGGCTCCAGGACGTGGCCGTGACCTCGAGCGGCCTGGGCCTCGTGGACCCGTACTACAAGCGGAACCTGGACCTGGTGCAGCAGGACCGGGACGGCACGACGCTGCGCCGCTGGTCGCTGTCGCGGGCATGGCCCGTGAAGTTCGTCGCGGGCGAGTGGGACAACGACAGCGACGAGAACGTCATCGAGTCCGTCACCCTCACCTTCGACTTCTTCGAACTCATCCAGTGAGCTGCTCCACCTGTCCCCCGCTCGCCTCCCGGGTGGCTTTGCCTTGGGGGAGGCCACCATGCCGAACACCATCATCTGCCCCTCGGGGCTCTCCGGCTCCATCCGCGGCCTGAAGGTCCGCGAAGAACGCTTCCTCGCCGACCGCAAGCTCGCCAAGGCTGGCTCCGTCGTCGACGAGTTGCTCCGCGCCTGCTGGGAGGAGACCACCGACCCCGGCCCCTACGACTTCGGCGCTGCCGAGATCGATTGGGACCGTGTGCTCCAGGGCGACCGCTTCTTCGCCCTGCTGCAGATCCGCGCCCTGACCTACGGGCCTGACTACGCCTTCGCCGCCACCTGCCGCGAGGACGGCTGCCGCGTCCGCATCGAGTGGGAACTCGACCTGCGCAAGCTGCCCTCCCGCGCTCTGTCGGACGAGAGCCGGGCGGCGCTGCTGGCGGGCAATCGCTTCGAGACCAGGCTTCCGGAGGCCGGGAGGCGCGTGTGGTTCCGGCTGCTCACCGGAGCGGACGAGAAGAAGCTGCCGGCGCTCAAGCGCAACGCGGGTGACCGGATGCTCTCGGCGATGCTGGCCTTCCGGGTCGTCGAGGTCGAGGGCATCGACGACCGCGAGCGGAGGCGCTTCGTGGAGGACCTATCGATGCGCGACGCGGACTTCCTCGTCGACGAGTTTGATCGGGTCGACTGCGGCGTCGACACCACGATCGAGATCGAGTGCCCGGAGTGCTTCGCGCAGCAGGAGGTCCAGCTCCCTTTCGACCAGACCTTCTTCCTGCCTGGGAAGGGCCGGACGGCGAGGAGGCGGGCGCAGGGTGGCTCCTCCCCCGCGTAGACATCGACAGCTGGCGCGAGGGGCTGTTTCAGCTCTGCTGGCGGCAGCATGGAGGCTCCGGACTCGGGGTGACGATGGGCGAGGCGCTGGACCTCGACACCTCCGACCGAGACTGGCTCCTGGAGCGCATCGGCGAGCAGCGCTCGAAGGAGGCGCAAGCCCTCGAGAAGGCGGGGAAGAAGAGGTGAGCGCATGTTGAACAACATGGGCCTGGGCTTCGTGTTCACGGCCACCGACCTGGCCTCGTCGAAGATGCAGGCGCTCGAGCGCAGCTTCCTCAGCCTCGACAAGCGCGTGGGACTGGGCACCGAGCGGATCACCTCGTCCTTCCGCGAGCTCGGCATGGGCCTGTCGCTCATGACCGCCGGGGCCGCCATGATCGGAGGCGCCTTCGCCCTCGCCGACAAGGCCGGCCAGTTCGAGCAGGCCATCGCCGCCGTTGCCGCCGTGTCAGGAGCCACCAAGACGGAGCTGGCGCAGCTGCGCGAGGCCGCCATCGACGC
>JALOQB010000549.1 GCA_025453595.1 Polyangiaceae bacterium | reverse complement strand
GGGGAGGGTCTCGCAGCAATCGAGGGAGCCGGAGGCGCCACAGCGAGCGCTGGCGCCGGGCAGCCCCCGCAGGCAGGAAGGGAAGCCGCTGGTGGACACGGGCTCGGGAGAGGAGATCGGAGCCGGTTCGTCGACGCGACCACCGCAGGCGAGCGCTTGCAGCAGGAGGGGGAGGCACAGCTTGGGAAGAAGGCGCCCTCGTGTCATGGGAGACAACCTCCCAGGTAGGGACTGTTGAGCGGGTAGCAACTGAGGTTGTTAGGGGGGCATTGGGGAAATTCTATTGGCAGACACCGGGGCCCTGCGCCCTGCTGGGTGGTACACACCAGGCCAATCCCGCACTTGTTGGCGGCGTCGCACGACTCGCCATGACCCCGGCCACACGGCCCTCCGCTCGCTGCCGTGCAATAGGACACACCGGCTTTGACCTCGCAGAGTTCAGAACCACTCTGGCAGACCTTTTGCCCCGTGATGGTGAAGTCACTCGGGTACCCGCAGGACGCCGCCGTCTTTATCTGTGTGCACGATGAGATCGGGTACGGCACTTCCTCGTCTTTGCTGCCATCGCAGTCGTCATCGATGCCATTGCACACGTTGTCGCTCGCCGTCGGTGCCACGTTCGAGACGCACAGCTTTTTGCCGAACGCATCGCACTCGTAGTGCCCTGCCTTGCAGGCCCCTTTCTTGTCCGTTGAGCACGAGCCACCGGGAGTGCAAGGCACTCGACAGAGACCGCCGGTGCAGGTGCCACCGTTGCAGCACTGGTCCGAGTTGGTGCAGGACTCGCCCGAGTCCCTGCATACCTGGCAAGCCTTGCCACCGCTCGGTGCTGTGCTGCAGGCGATCGGTTTGCCGCTGCTCGGACCGCAGCAGTCGGCGCTGGTGGTGCAGGGCGAATTGAGGCTGCGGCAGCAGGTATCCCCGGAGCCGTTGTTGGCGGAGCCACACTGCTCGCCTGAACTGCAGCACTTGCGGTACCCGTTGCACGACTGGCCGAGGGTGGCACAGACCGAGCAGCCGTTGCCTCCGCCCAGCAAGGAGTTGCACTTGCCGGTCACGCCACCGGGACATGGACAGTCGTTGTCTGATGTGCAGGTGCGGACGCACCGCGATCGGTTCGCGACCGTGTCCGTGATGCGGCAAAGAAGCCCCGGAGCGCAAGGTCTGCAGTGGAAGGATGGGTTGTAAGCCGTGAAGTCGGAGTCACACAGTTCTCCCTCGTCAAAAGGCACCGCACAGCGCGACGACCCCAGCGTTTGCGCGGCCTGTGTGGCGCAGTTGGCAAGGTTGCGGCAGTACAGATCGTTGGCACACGGATCGTAGGAGACACCGTTGGAAGTGAGCGTCAGCGGGCACGGCATTCCAACCGTGGAGACCTGACCCGGGTTGCCCGCTGGCGGGGCGATCTTCTGACACGTCCCGTTCTGTGCCGAGCCGGTGGGGACACAGGTGGCGCCATCGGCGCAAGTCCCCGTGGGTGCACACAGATCGAGGCTACAGGCCTGCCCTACCGCCACCGGAACCACACACGCCTTGCCGCAGACCAGGACCTGGGGCGACGTGCAAGGGGGAAGACTGCAAGCTGCCTTGGGCGTGCTGCTGCAACCATCCGCCCCCGTGGCCCCTAGAAGAGGAGCCATGATGAGTGCGAGGAAAAGTTTTGAAAGCAGCGGTTTGCTAGTTTCAAGCGCGGACGTGCGTATTTTTTTCTCGGACATGATTGCTTCAATTCAATCTGGTAAAAAATGTGGTGAGGGGAGCGCGGTTTGATGGCGTTCCTTGAATCGGAAGCCAAGATGAGGCTAGCGGGACCCGCCCGGGTAAGCAAGACCTCATGTGCGAGGCGACGTCGATTGGCTTCGAGTGTCAGCTGCCGGTGTCTTCAGCAGCCCCGATGAGTACGGGACCTACAGCTATGTAGGGAAGTTCCATGCAAACAGCCGCCGAACTGCCCGTGGGCCTTGCCAGGGTGCAGGGGGCCGTCAGAGCCCGAGGCGGCGCCGGATCTCGGCGATGGGGAGGCCCCCGTAGAGAGCGCGAGCCTGGTCGTTGGTGGAGAACGAGCGAGGGAGCATCCGGTCGATGTAGAGGGTGCCGTCGAGGTGGTCGACCTCGTGCTGGAGGATGCGGGCAGGCCACCCGCGCCAGCGCAGCGTCTGGGGTTGCCCGCCGCGATCGAGACCGGTGACCTCGACCTCGGCGCTCCGCTCGACGAGGGCACTGTAGCCCCGCAGGCTGAGGCAGCCCTCGAAGAAGGTGTGGCGCTCGGTGCCCAGGGGGCGCAGCACCGGGTTGATCACGACATGGACCGGCAGCGCGACCCGCTCCCGCTCGCGGAGCTCTTCGGGGGTGAGTTTTTGCAGGAGCTCGGGCCGGTCCTCCAGGACGAGCACCCGCAGGCTTTCACCGATCTGCGGGGCCGCGAGGCCCACGCCAGGGGCCTTGCGCATCACGTCGATCATCCGGTCGATGAGGGCCTGGAACGCCGGGGTCCGGATCTGCTCGACGGGGACCTCGGCGGCGCGAGCGCGCAGCACCGGGAGGCCGACCTGCACGATGGCGGGGGGCTCGGGCGCAGCGCTGGAGGTTGCGGCGGCAGGGCCGGAGGGGGGCGAGGGAGGATGGTTCATGGCGGGGGAGCAGGCCAGGAGCCACGCTGCGGCCC
>JALOQB010000548.1 GCA_025453595.1 Polyangiaceae bacterium | reverse complement strand
GGTTGTTCGGGAACCGGAGGGTGTTATGCCTCGCGGTTCCTGGTAAATTAGGACCCGAACGATTGAAACGTGTACGATTCAGTTTTCAAGGATCGAGGGAGATTGGTTCCCCGGATATGCCTGCACTGGATGGCTGTTTAGGCCTATCGGGGCAGGGCTTCAAGCTCTCGAAGAGGGCGCCGATTGTATCGGCTTTTTTTTCTTCGTCAACCTTTTCGAATCTTTTTTTCGACCCGGTTGCCGCTGCTCTCTTCGTCGAGGGAGGCGCCATTCTTCACAGCGGCGACCCTCGGTCAAGCATTTTTTTCAAGGAGCACCCGGCGCTTTGTTTGGCGCCGAGGACGAGGCGCACTCTACGGATTTCAGGGGGCTGGTCAACTTTTTTTTCGACCCTCGAGAAAAAAGTCTGACCTTGCCCACGGGACCGGCCACGGCCACGGCCACGTCGACGGGTTCCGTGGACGTGGACGGGTTTCGTGGACGTGGACGGGTTCCGTGGACGTGGACGGGTTCCGTGGACGTGGACGGGTTCCGTGGAGGACGGGTTCCGTGGACGTGGACGGGTTCCGTGGACGTGGACGGGTTTCGTGGACGTGAACGTCTGCGGGGGCTGGTGGGCGGTCCTATGGGCAGGGCCAAAAGTCTCACCCCGCCTCGTCCAGCGGGGCGTCGCTCCACCACCGCCCGAGCGGTTCGCGCACGAGGGTGACCTCGTGACCGTTGGAGAGGCGAACGCGGTAGCCGCGCTCCTGATCGGGGAGACCGACGAGGGCCCCCAGCACCTCGACCTGGAGCCAGGGGCCCTTGCCGCGGGCCTGGACCGGTTTGTTGAGGGTGGCCTCCTGGGTGAGGACCTCGGCGGAGAACCAGGCCTGGGTCGAGGGCATCGAGAAGCCGGCCTCGCGGGAGAGGGCGCGGGAGCAGGCGGCCAGCACGCGCGGGGACGTGTGGAAGGCGGCGTCGCGGGCGCAGAGGAAGACGAGCACGTAGCCCTCGGCGACGACGTGGACGCGGTAGCTGATATGGGTGGCGCAGATCAGGAGGTCAGAGGGCTCTCCGCCGAAGGAGAAGCGCGCCAGCTCGAGCATGATGCGCAGGTGAGCGCCGGTGACCTTGATGTCGAAGTCGTTGGCCCAGCCGACGGCGTCGACGGCCTCGCCTTCCTGATCGACGAAGGCGATGGCGATGCAGCCGGGGACGGAGCGCACCGTGTCCTCCAGGATGGCGCCGAAGACACCGCCCTCGTGCATGCGAACAAAGGGGCGCAAGAGGTGGTTCATCGGCCGGCGGGCCTCCCGTGGAGCGGGCTGGTGAGCTCGACAAAGTTGCGGGCGACGAGGGGCTCGCGCTCCTTGCGGAGGGCCTCGAGGAGGGAGAGCTTGGCGGCGGCGGTGCGGCGGGCCAGGATCTCCTCGCGGGCGACGGCGGCGATCTGCTCGTCGGAGGGCTGGAAGGCGGGGGAGCGTTCGAGGAGAAAGATCACGTGGAAGCCGAAGGGGGTGGGGACCACGGGGGACAGATCTCCGGCTTTTTTCAGGGAGAAAGCGGCGCCGGCGAAGGCCGCGTCGAAGGACTCCTCGCCCTCGAGGTTCCTGCCATCCTGGGCCATCAAGGGGAGCCGCTCGACGCGGACCTCGACGCCCTCGTGGGGGACGTTCCTGGTACGCGCCTCGAAGTCCTCGGCGGACCTTGCCTCGGCGGAGGCCTGGTGGAGCGCGTCGGCGACCAGGCGAGCGGCCTGCTGCCCCTGCCCCAGGGCGACGGCGTGGATCACCCGGACGCCCTCGGGGCGATCAAAATCACGCCAGCGTTCCTGCCGCAGGGCCCGGACCTCGGCGGGGGTCGGCGGGGCCGCGTTCTCCTCGCGGAGCCGGGCGAGGAGGGCGCGGGCGAGGAGGGCGTCGTGGGCCAGGCGGGCGGGCGGGAGCGCGGCGACCCCGCGGAGCTCGGCCTCGGCGGCGAGGCGGGCGTCGTGGGCCAGGGCCTCGGCGGCGGCGCGAGGGGGGAGCTGCTGGGCGATGGCCACACGGCGGACCGCGTCCGGAGAGAGGCTCTTGCCGGCGCAGATGCCGACGGCGCCGGGGGGGACGGAGGCAGGGGCGGGAGGCGCGCTGGCCTGCGACGAGCAGGAAACAAGGGCGAGCAGAGGCCACGGGAGGCGAGGCGTCACTGTCCCCTCGCGCGCATGAGCTCCACGGAGCTCTTGAGGGCCAGGCCGCCGGCGAGGACCGAGAAGATGGCGAGGAGGTCTTCCCGGGAGGAGAGGGCCCGCAGGCCGAGCACAAAGGCACCGCAGGCCAGCAGCAGGAGGAGCAACGAGAAGCCGTCGACGATGCGCGCCACGGAAAAATGCTACGCGTCCGGAGCCATAACGCCAACTTGCGGGCGAAGAAGGGGCGAAAACACCGGGGCGCGAGGGGCTTCAGGGAGCACAAATTGAAACACTCGCAGGAGCACGTTGAAACAGCGACTGTCCCCTGAAACGCAGGGGCAAGATCGTGGCACTCGTGTTGCAGAGAGGTGATAGAGGACGGGCCTGCGGAGTGGGCTCGCGAGGTGAAGGCCAGATGAGGACCGTGCTGGTGGTGGATGATGATCCGCTGTTTCGCAGGCTGGTGGTGAAGTCGCTGCAACCGGGCGAGCAGATCACGGTGCTGGAGGCCGGGGGCGTGGAGCTGGCGAAGCGAGTGCTGGAGCAGCGAGCCGCGGAGCGCCGCGACGTGGATGTGCTGGTGACGGATCTGCAGATGAAGGACGGGAGCGGCCTGGATCTGATCGAGCTGCTGCCGGAGCTGTCGCCGGGGACGATCCCGATCCTGATGAGCGGGGTGGCGTCGCCGAGGGATTACCAGAGCGCGCTGCGGCTGGGGGCGGTGGATCTGCTGATCAAGCCGTTCTCGAAGGAGGCGCTGGGGCAGGCGCTGCAGCGAGCGACGGAGAGCGCGACGGGGTTCCGCGGGAGTTTTCACGGGCTCTCGCTGGTGGATCTGCTGCAGATGATCCACATGGCCCGGCGCTCGCTGGTGCTGGAGATCGGGGGGTCAAAGCACCGGGGGATCCTGGTGTTCGAGGGGGGAGAGCTGATCCACGCGGCGACCGGGGGGCAGGTGGGGATGGAGGCGCTGCGGCGGTTCCTGAGCGCGAAGACGGGGACGCTGACGATGACGCCCTTCCGCAAGACGCTCAGGACGCTGAGCGGCGATCTGC
>JALOQB010000248.1:2151-12299 GCA_025453595.1 Polyangiaceae bacterium | reverse complement strand
GCCCCTCTCCCAACCCCACCAGCGCGCCCCAGGGGCGCCCTCGGCTCCCCGGCAGCCGGCCAGCCAGCCAGGGCTGAACAGGTGCAAGGAGCGTGAGCCCCCCAAACGCCCCCGTGCACGTCTCCACCCGCGAGGATGGCGACGCTCTATGGATTGAAATAAGAGATCAGGGGCCCGGTATTTCACCAGGAAACATCGCTCGAATCTGGGATCGCTTCTTCACCACCCACCGGGACCACGGCGGCACCGGGCTGGGCCTCGCCATCGTCAAGGCCGTGGTCGAGGCCCACGGCGGCCGCGTCGGCGTGCGCTCCGAGCCGGGTCACGGCAGCCTGTTCTGGGTCCGGCTGCCGCTCCGGTAACCCTGCCGTTCAGCGCAGGGCGAGCTGCGCGGCGTCCTCCCCGGCCTTGATCGCGTCCGGGACCCCCACGCCACGCAGCGAGTTGCCGGCGAGCGACAGCCAGGGGTGGGCGGCGAGCAGGCGATCGATGGTGGCGAGCCTCTCCAGGTGACCCACGTGGTAGTGAGGCATCGCGGCCACGTAGCGGCGCACGACCGTGACCCGCGGCACATCGTGGATGCGCAGCAGCGACCCCAGCTCCTCGCGAGCTGTACGGATCAGCCGCTCGTCGTCCGCCTCTTCCGCAAGCTGCTCCCCGAGGAAGACCCGCACAAGGTCAGAGCCCGGCGGGGCGCGCTCGGCCCACTTGCGGCTGGCGAAGGTCATCGCGATGGCAGGGCGCCGCTCGGTGTCAGGAATGACCACGCCGTAGCCACGTAGCCCCTCCAGGCGCCGCTCGAAGCCCATGTTCACCAGGGCGCAGGACCCGTGCTGGATCTGCTCGAGGCGGCGGGCGAGGGGCGCGTCGAGCGGTTCGAGGAGCCGCGCCGAGGGGCGGGCCGAGATCGCCAGGATGACCCGGTCGTGGCGCTCGGTGTGGCCCGCGAAGGTGAGCTCGGCACCGCCCTCTGGCAAGGGCCGGATGGCCTGCAAGGGCGCCGAGAGCCGCAGGGCCCCCGAGGGCAGCGCGCCGACCAGGGCGTCGACCAGCACCTGCATGCCTCGATCGAAGCTGGCGAACAGCGAGTACCGGGCGCCGTGGGCGGTCTGGGCAGCCCGCGCTGCCTGGCGCCGGAGCCCCAGGGTGACGCTGCGCGAGGACTGCTCCGCGTCGAGGAAGCGAGGCATCGTGGCGCGCAGGCTGAGCAGCTCTGGATCAGCGCCGTAGATGCCGCCGATGAGGGGCTGCGCGAGGCGCTCGAGCACCTCGTCCCCGAAGCGACGACGGACGAAGGAGGCGAGGCTCTCGTCGTCGCGAGGGGCGCTGCGAGGGAGCAGCACCTCGCCCATCGCCCGGAGCTTGCCCCGGGGCGAGATCAGCGGCGACGTGAGGAAGGCGCGGATCCCCGTGGGGGCCATCATCGAGAAGCCCTCGGGGATCGGGAAGAGCTCGCCGTTCTTCACCACCGACGCCCCTTGCTGCGCCGGCTCGGGCCTCACCAGGCGACCCTCGATCCCGAGGCGTTTCGCCAGGTTCAGCAGCGCGGGCTTGTCGGTGATGAACCCATCGGCCCCGCGCTCGACGCGGAACCCCTCGACCTCGTCGGTCCCGATGGCGCCGCCAGGGCGATCCGTGGCCTCGATCACCGAGAGCGAGACGGTCCGACCGGCCTCCCTGGCCAGCTCGAGCACCCGGAAGGCCGCGGCCAGGCCCGACGGCCCGGCCCCGACCACCGCGACACGTAGCGGCGCGTTCACCGGAGGGACCCTTCGTGGACCATCGACACCAGCGCCTTCACCATCTCGACCGGCGTCCCCGGCAGGATGCCGTGGCCCAGGTTGAAGATGTGCCCCGGCGCCCCGTCCATCGCCGCCAGGATCTCGTCCACGCGCCGCTTCACCTCGGACCGCGGCCCGAAGAGCACCAGCGGGTCGAGGTTGCCTTGCAGCACCTTGCCCGGCAGCCGCCGCCGCGCCTCGCCCAGCTCGACGCGCCAGTCGATCCCCACCACCGACGCCCCCGAGGCCCCCAGCTGCTCCAGGAACCCGCCGGTCCCCGTGCCGAAGGTGATCAGCGGCGTCTTCTTCGGGATCGACGCCACCAGCCGCTTCATGTGCGGCAGCACGTAGCGCCGGTAATCCCCCGGGGCCAGCGCCCCCGCCCAGCTATCAAACAGCTGCACCACCTGCGCCCCCGCCTCGATCTGCGCGTTGAGGAACCGGCTCGTCGCCTCCGTCAGCTTCTCCATCAGCGCACGGAAGGCCCCCTCGTCGCTGTACATCAGCGCCTTCGTCTTCGTGTAGTTCTTCGACCCCCCCCCCTCGATGGCGTAGGACGCCAGCGTGAACGGCGCCCCCGCAAACCCGATGACCGGCTTCCTCGGGAGCGCTGTCCGGAACTTCCGGATAGCGTCGCAGGTGAAGGAGAGGCTGGCGACGTCGATCTCGCCGACGAGGGCGTCGATGGAGGCGGCGTCGGTGATGGGGCGCTCGATCTGGGGGCCCTCGTCCTTGGGGAACGAGATGGGGAGGCCCATGGGCTCGAGGACCAGGAGGATGTCGGCGAAGATGATGCCGGCGTCGACCCCGAGCTGCTCGACGGCCATGACGGTGACCTCGGCGGCGAGGTCCGGGGTCTTGCAGAGCTCCAGGAAGGATACCTTCTCACGAATGGCGCGGTACTCGGGCTGGTAGCGGCCCGCCTGGCGCATCAGCCAGACCGGGGTGTAGGGGACGGACTTGCCCTGACAGGCGCGGAGGAACACAGGCTCCCTGGAGTCTTCAGACATGGGCGAACCTTCCGGGATCGGAGCCCGGTAGGCAAGGGGCCATTGACAGGGGGCAGAACAGAGAGGCCCGGTCGCGGCATCCAAGGGGGGGTGAACGAGCGCACTGGAATCCTGCTTTCTGCCCACGGTACCGTCGAAAACCTCGATGATTTGCCCGGATTTTTGGCCCGTATCCGCCGGGGTCGCCCCGTCCCCCCGGCGCTGCTGGAGGAGACCCGACACCGCTACGAGCTGATCGGGGGTTCGCCCCTGCTCCAGACCACCCGGGAGCTGGCTCGGTCGCTGGAGGGCGCCACCGGCCTCCCGGTCTTCGTCGGGATGAGGCTCTGGAACCCCTCGCTCCAGCAGGCCATCACCGAGGCCCGGGACGCCGGGATCACCCGGTTGATCTCGCTGCCGCTGGCCCCCCAGAGCGTCCAGGTCTACCACGAGGCGGCCCGGGAGGCGGCGGCGGCGATCTCCGGCGCTCCGGCCCTGGTCGAGGTGGCAAGCTGGGGGGAAGAACCGGCCCTCCTGGACGCCTTTGCCTCGGTCATCCAGGAAGCCCTCGATCGCTTCCCGGAGGCCGACCGCGCCGGCGTCGAGCTCGTGCTCTCGGCCCACAGCCTCCCGCTGCGGATCATCGCCGCCGGGGACCCTTACGAGCAGCAATTCCGCGCCATGGCGGCCCGGGTGGCGGCCCGCTTCCCCCACAACCCCAGCCGCATCGCCTTCCAGAGCCAGGGCTTCGACGGCGGCGACTGGCTCGGCCCGGACCTCAAGGCCACCTTCGCGGCCCTCGCCTCCGAGGGGAAGCGGGACGTCGTGGTGGCCGCCATCGGCTTCCTGGGCGACCACGTGGAGACCCTCTACGACCTCGACCTGGAGGCGAAGCGGCTGGCCAGCGAGGCCGGCCTTCGCTTCGAGCGGGCGCCCAGCCTCAACGCCCGGGACGCCTTCGTACAGGCGTTGACCCGGGTCGCCCTCAGCTCTGCTGCGACTTCTTGAGCAGGTCCGCGAGGGTGCCGAACTTGGCTTCCTTGGCCAGGTTCTGGCGGTACTCGTTGTAAGCGGCCTTCTCCGTGTCCTCGCGCACGGCCTTGATGCTCAGCTTGGCCTCCCCGCGCTTCGGGTCCACCTCGATGACCTTGACCTCGTGCTCGGAGCCCGCCGGGAACTGCTTGCGCAGGTCGGTGCCACGGGGCGTGCCCGTGTGGCCCGCCGGGATGAAGCCCCGGGCGTTGCGGCCCGTGGCCCCCAGGATGCGCACGATGAGGCCCGCGCTCTCGTGGCTCACCACCGCCACCTTGATGATCTTGTGAGGAGCGACCCGCTGGCGGGTCTCGTTCTCGGTCCCGGGGAGCACCGGGTGCAGCCCGATCTTGCGGTTCGTCGAGTCGAGCGACGAGATCACCACGTCGATCTCTTGCCCTTCCTTGACCACATCCGCCGGCGATTCGATGCGCTTGAAGGAAAGATCCGCCAGGTGAATCAGCCCCTCGCGGCCCGGCTCCAGCTCGACGAACGCGCCGAAGGGCATGTTCTTCGTCACCTTGCCCTTGTGGCGCGTCCCCACCGCGTACCTGGTCCGTAGCTCTTCCCAGGGGTCGGACTCGGCGGCCTTCTTGGAGAGCCACAGCTTCCCCTTGTCGTCGATCTTCCCGATCTTGACCTGGATGGTCTCCCCGACCTTGACCACATCGCGGAGGCGCGCGCGTGGGTCATGGCTGACCTCGGACACATGAACCAGGCCCTCGATGTTGTCGGCCTCGGGGATGGCGACGAAGACGCCCCATTCGACGATGCTGCGGACGACGCCGGAGACGACGGAGCCGACGGTGAGCTTGGCGAGGCTACCTTCGCGGAGCTTCTTGGATTCTTCCTCGAGGAAGGCCTTGCGCGAGAGCACGACGTCGCGCCCCTTCTTCGCGTACTGCTCGACGAGGAAGAGGTGCTGCTGGCCGACATGGTGGCCGAGGTCAGCGCCGGGGCGCAGGTCGACGTGGCTGGCGGGGGCAAAAGCGCGGAGGCCCTTGACGTAGACCTCGAGGCCACCCTTGATGGCGCCGGTGACCAGGCCGAGGACCACGGCCTTCTCCTGGAAGGCCTTCTCGACCTCTTCCTTGACCTTGTCCTCGTAAGTGGGGTCATCGAAGTGCTTGCGAGCGAGCACCACGAGGCCGCCGCGGCCACCGTCGCCGAGCACCTTGGCGACGAAGCGATCGCCGACCGCAGGCACGGCGCCCTCGGCGTCGAGCTCGCTGCTGTCGAAGATCGCATCGCCCTTGCCGGGGATGTCGATGATCAGCGCGTGAGGCTTCACCTCCTTGACCCGCCCGAAGACCTCTTCGCCGATGCGGAAGGCCGCGCGCACGGCGTTCTTGTCTTCCCTGGCGCGCTCGCCTCGCTCGGCCCGGGGCTGGGCTTCGGCCCCCTCGGTGGCCCCCTCCCCACCCTTCTTCTTCTTGCGGCGGCGCTTCTTCGCGCCCTCGCCCTTCGCGTCGCCGGCCGCCTCCTCGCCGGAGGCGGTCTCTGCGGCTGCCTCCTCGCCGGCGGCCTCTTCACCGGGCTGCGCTGCGTCGGGCGTGGGCTGGGGTGATGCCTCGGCCTGCTCGGTGGACGTGGCGGGGGTCTGGGGCTCGGCCTTGCTCTCGTCGGGGGTGGCGGGAGCGGCGGTGGTGGACTCGGTGTCCGGCGTGGGCGTGGTCATCGGGTGGCTCTTTGTGCAGCGGGCTCTAGGGGTGAGCGCTGATCTTGAGAGGGAGGCACCTTATCCGAAGCGCCCCCGCTCTGGAAGCCCCGCTTCGCCCCTCTTTGCCTGTATTTGCCGCGCATCAGGCCCGCCTCGGCGGCTTGCTGCCCGGGAACAGCGCGCGTACGCCCCGAGGCCGTGACCCGTCTGTTGCTCTTTCTGGCGCTCGGAGCGTCCGCCTGCATGGTGACCCCCCCGGCCCCGGCCGCCCCGGAGCCCTTGCCCCCGGCCCCCCCGGCCTCCTCGGCCCCTCCGCCGCCGCCGCTCCCTGCGGTGAAGCTTCGGTGGCAGATCGAGGACGACTTTGTCCAGGGCGCCGCGGCCCTCCTCGGGCCTCGACCGATGGACTGGCCGTCCCTGGCGGAGCCCCTCCCCGCTGCCCAACGCAGGACCTACCGGGCCCTCTCCCGGCCAGAACCTCCCAGAGAAAAAGAGGCCCTGGCCCTGGCGGTCGCCCTGGAGCGCGGGGCCTCCCGGCTCCGGGGCCTGGAGGCTGCCGCGGTCTGGCTGGCCCTCGGCGCCCTGGTCGAGCGCTGGGGCCTGTCTTCCCCGGAAGAAACCTCGCTCCGGTGGGCCGAGCGGGCTTACCAGCGGGCGACGGAGCTGGCCCCGGTCTCCGAGAAGACGGGGGCCGAGGCTCGCTACCGGCTCGCGCTGGCCCTCGGCAAGCTCCGGCGCAAGGACCAGGGCCTGGCGGCGCTCCAGGAGCTCCTCACCTCCAGCTCCGAGCTCCAGCCCGAGGCGGCGGCGCGGCTGGGCTCGTTGCTGGAGCGCTCGGGGCCCGCGGAGGCCGCAGCGGCCTACCGCCGGGGGCTGGAGAGCCAGATCCCGGCCTCCTTGCTGGTGCGAGGCGCCCTGGTCCATGGCCTCCTTGTGACCAGCTACCAGCAGGGGAACCACCGCGCAGCGCTCGGCGGCGCCCTCGATTTTCTCCGGGGTTTTCGCGGCTCCGGGCCCCCCTCCCTCGCGGCGGAGGGGGCGCTGCGGGTGGCCGCTGACAGCCTGGAGCACCTGGGCGTGGGCACCGCGCTGGCGGGTCCCTTCGCGCCCGAGGCCTCCGAGGCCTTGCTGCGGCTGGCCTGGCGGGCCCTGCGCCGCGGGGATTCGCCTCTCGCCGAGCGCATCGCCGCCCACGTCCTCGACGGGGCGCCGCTCGACTGGCAGGCCCCCGCCGCCCTGCGTATCGCCATCGCCGCCGCCGAACACCGCAAGGATCAGCCCCTGGCCGACGAGCGCAAGGCGCGGCTCTTCCGGGATTTTGGCCCCTCTTCCCCCTGGGCCGAGGCGCAGCGTCTGGGGCGAGGCAAGGACGGGTGGCCCTCCGATACGGTGATCGCCGCCTCCAGCAAGCCTCCCCCGACCCCCCCGCAAGAGAGCCCCGAGGCGCAGCTCGCCGGGCGCCTCAAGGCCCTGGTACGGCTTTGCGTCGAGCCGCTCGCCTGGCGCCGCCATCGTCTCCCGCCGGAAGGGCTCCAGCTTCACCTCCAGGTGGCGGCTCTGGCCGACGCTCCCTCGCTCCAGGTGCAGCTATCCGCCACCGATGCCTCGTGGGAGCCCATCGCTGCATGTCTCCGGAACCATGGAGATTTCCATCTCAAAGGGGCGCCCGCCGTGGGCGAGGCCACGGTCACCTGGGAGCCTTGATGTTTCGCTTGTGAAACATCGGTTTTCGCCGAGATGCGCGGGGGCAAAGCGCGGTTTCGAAGGTTTCGCTGGCGCGAAACGCCCGGCGTGAATTGCGCGCATTCTCCTCGGGGGCTCCCCACAACGAAACCGTGGGAGGAGCATTAAAAGAGATATGGCTGCCCGCACCTCACGACTCCCTGCGTTCTACAAGATCTCCATCCCCGAACGGCGCGCCGCCATCTCGGAGGCGACCGGGGTGCCGGTCGAGGAGATGGCCGGGTGTCTCGCGGGCGGGGGCTTGCCGAGCGAGGTGGCCGACAAGTTCGTCGAGAACGTCCTCGGCACCTACGCCCTCCCCTACGGTGTGGTGCTCAACCTCCGGATCAACGGCCATGATTTCGTGGCCCCGATGGTGGTCGAGGAGCCCAGCGTGGTCGCCGCCGCCTCCAGCGCCGCCAAGATGGCGCGGGCCGGGGGCGGGTTCCTCGCCGAGACCGACGCGCCGGTGATGATCAGCCAGATCCAGCTCTACGACGTCCCCGCGCAGGAGGCCGGGCGCGCCGCGATCCTGGCCCACAAGGACGAGCTGCTGGCGATGGCACGGCGCGCGGTCCCCGGGCTCGTCGAGCGGGGCGGCGGGCCGACGGGCCTGGAGGTCCGCACCCCTTCCACCGACATGATCGTCGTCCATGTGCTCGTCGATTGCCGCGACGCCATGGGCGCCAACCTGGTCAACACCATCGCCGAGGCCCTGGGCGAGCGGGTCGCCTCCCTCGGCGGCGGCAAGCTCGGCCTGCGCATCCTGTCCAACCTCTGCGACCACCGGATGATCCGCGTTCGCTGCCGCATCCCTGCCGAGGCCCTCAGCACCGACGACCTGGACGGCGAGGCGGTCATCGAGGGCATCGTGAACGCCTCGCGCTTCGCCGAGGTCGATCCCTACAGGGCCGCCACCCACAACAAGGGCATCATGAACGGCATCGACGCGGTGGTGATCGCCACCGGCAACGACTGGCGCGCGGTCGAGGCCGGAGCCCACGCCTACGCCGCCCGCAGCGGGAGCTACAGCCCCCTCGCGGTCTGGCGCCGCGTCGAGCACGAAGGCCGCCCGGCCCTGGAAGGCAGGCTCGAGATCCCCATGGCCCTCGGCACCGTGGGCGGCACCCTCCGGGTGCACCCGGCAGCCCGCCTCTCCCTCCAGATGCTCCAGATCACCTCGGCCCAGGAGCTCGCCGTGGTGGCCGCCAGCGTCGGCCTCGCCTCCAACCTCGCCGCGATCCGCGCCCTCGCCACCGACGGCATCCAGCGGGGCCACATGGCCCTCCACGCCCGCTCCGTTGCCCTGGCCGCCGGGGCCAGCGGCGGTGAGGTCGAGCAGGTGGCGACCCTCATCGTCGAGGCCCGCGACATCACCCTCGAAGCCGCCCGCCGCGCCCTCCGGGTCATCCGCGGGGCCGCCCCGCGCCCGCGCCCCCACGCCGAGCCCTGAGCCTCAGCCCCGCCCGTCTCGCCGCAGGTTCCCTCGCGCGGTGGGCCAGGGCAGGCAGTTTGCCGCCGAGCCAGGCACCGCGTACACCCGGACGCTCTCCACCTTGTCCTCCGCGTCCTTGAGCGAGACCACGATGTCGAGGGCCCCATCGCCGTCCACGTCGGCCAGGGTCGGCACCGGCATCGCCCCGCGGCGCGGTAGATCGATGCGGTGCTGCTGCTGCCCTCCGGCGCCCAGGATGAACAGCGCGCTCTTGCCCTCATCGGGGCTGTAGGTGGCGAACACCACCTCGGGGCGACCATCCCCCGAGAGATCCCCGATCGCGACCCCTCCGGTCAGCACCCTCGGGTCCGTGGTGTACGTGAAAGACCAGAGCGCCTGGCGCTGGGCGCTCACCGCGTGGATGCGCCCGTCAAACCCGGCGAACACCGCCTCCAGCCCCGGGCTCTCGGTCAGATCCGCCACCGCGACCTGGTTCGTCGCCCCCACCACGTTGGTCCCCTCGTAATCCCACAGCCCCGCAAGGTACTCCGGCGCATGGAAGGGCTCTTGCCATGCATCCAGGCGGCTCGCATCGGGGCGCAGCGCCCACAGCGCCACCCCCAGCTCTCGCTTGTCCTGCGCCGCGTTCTGCACGCTGCCGAGCAGCAGGATATCCAGCTTCCCGTCCCCATCCAGGTCCGCGATCGTCGGCGCGGTGTTGGTGAAGTGGGCCTGGAGCGCCGTCGCCTCGTCGTCGGCGTACCCCTGCTTGGCCAGCGCCAGGTCATGCAGGTACCGTACCCCCGGCGTCTTCTTGGGCTTGAACATCGGGTTCGCGTCGAAGGCCACCCCGTTGCCTCGATGGAAGCTCGCGTACGCGTTGTCGTGGCCCACCACCACATCGGCCTTCCCGTCCCCGTCCAGATCCCCCAGCGCCACGTTCTGATCGTAGCACCCGGCCACGTAGCACTTGCCGTCGTCGCAGCCCGAGACCCCGCTCTTGTTCGGCGGGAACCCGTCCACCGGCGATCCGTCCCCGTGCCACGCGTTCATCACGTCCCCCGCGTCCCCGCTGTCCGCCGGCGCCACCACCAGCTCCAGCTTCCCGTCCCCATCCAGATCCGCCGCCGCCAGGCTCCGTAGCTCCTTGACCCAGCTCACCGGGAACCCGGGCAGCACCTCGCCCGTCGCCCCCACCACAAACACCTTGTCCCCGGCCGCAAACGCCACCTCCAGCCCCGCCTCGGGCCGGAGGTCCGCCACCACCGGGCTCGCCCAGATCCGCCCGCTCCCGGTCGCCACCTTCGCCTTCACCTCCCCGCTCGACGACCAGATCAGCAGCTTGTCCGCCCGCGGCACGATGATCTCGTTCGACCCATCCCCGTCCAGATCGGCCACCGCCGCTGCCCCCTGCCACGCCTCCTCCCACCGATCCTTCAGCACCTGCTTCAGCACCGGCGCCTGCGCCACCCCCTGCCCTCCTCCCGGAGCCGCCTCGCAGGTCACCGCCCCCGGCCCCCCCCCCCCCC
>JALOQB010000248.1:0-2067 GCA_025453595.1 Polyangiaceae bacterium | reverse complement strand
CCGCCCCACCTTGTATGGAACCTCCTGCTCCACCCGGCCCCACCCCTCCGGTTCCCCCCGGAGAGCCCCCTCCTCCCCCCGTACCGCCGCCGGCCCCGGACTGTCCGGAACTTCCGGATGATCCGCCGGAGGAGCCCGTGGGTTCATCGCTGGAGCAGGCGATCAGCGCGAGGAGGGCGAGGGAGACAAGGGGGACCCGTTGCATGGGGTCATCTTATACGACCAACGGGCCAAGACGACCGCTTTGACCCGTTGTAGTAATACACCGTCGCCCCCCGAAGACACGCCGTCGCCCCACGCGGCTGCAGTGCGGTGTCCCTCGGCTAGCCTCGCGCCCGGCCATGCTGGATGCAAACTCAGCCTCTGATCCCCCATGGTGTCACCGACTGACCGCCGAACAGTACCTCTCGCGGGATCTGGAAGATGAAATAGGGGTTCAGACCGGGCAAAGCGCTGATGTCATGAAGCCGGGCAAGCTGCTCGGGGCTGAGGGTGATCGTGAGCGCGTTCATGTTGGCTATCACCTGCTCAGGGCGGCTCGCGCCCAGGAGAAGCGAGCTCACCTCGCGCCGCGAAAGGAGCCACGCCAGAGCCGCTTGCGCCATGGTGATCTCGGCCTCCGCCGCGACGGCGCGCAGGGTATCCACGATGGTGAAGTTGCGCTCGGTGAAGAGCATCCCGCCATACGGATTGTCCCCGCTCAGGCGGTCGCGCGCCCCGGTTTCCGTCTCCATCACCCGGTCCGGTACGGCAACGGCACGACGGGCCTCGGCCAGCATCTCACGATCGTATTTCCCGGTGAGAAGGCCCCCGGCGAGCGGGCCCCATGGCATGATGCCGAGGCCAAGATCTTCCGCCATGGGCACGAGATCTAGCTCCACCCCGCGCTCGATCAGCGACCACGCGTTCTGTAGCCCGATCGGGCCCGGCAGCCCGTGAGCCTGCGCCAGCGTGGCAACTCTGGCCACGTACCACGCCGGTGTGTTCGAGAACCCATAGTAGAGGATCTCGCCTCGCGCGACGGCACTGGTCAGCGTGCGCAGCACTTCTTCTGCGGGGGTGGTGCGGTCCCAGACATGCATCCAGTAGAGGTCAATCCGGTCGGTCCCCAGCCGCCGGAGCGAACCTTCAATGCCGAGCCGGATGTTGAGCATCCCGTTGCCACCATGGAGCGGCGTTCCCCGCCCGCGAGCAAAACCGGATTTGGTGGAGACCACGAGCCGGTCGCGCAACCCGCTCTCGGCCAGCATGTGACCCAGCATCCGCTCGCTCTCGCCACCGCTGTACACGTCGGCCGTGTCCACGACGTTCCCGCCCGCCTCGACGTAAGCGTCAAAAATTGCTCGCGCTGTGCTTGCGTCACTGCCCCAGCGTCCGGCACCGAAGGTCATGGTGCCCAGCGTCAGCGGGCTTACGATCAGCCCTGAGCGTCCGAAGGTTCTGTACTGCGTCATCTTCATGGATGGTCCCTGGTGATGAGGTGATGGCCGTAAGCTAGAGGGCTTGTGGAGGCAGGATTAGCCATGTTCTTCGGCACGAGCCTGTGAGCATGATTCAGCAATGATGCGGCAGAACCTCGACAATCTGGCGGCCTTCGCCACCATCGCGCGCACTCGCAGCTTCACCGCTGCGGCTGCCGAGCTCGGCGTGTCCCCCTCGGCGCTCAGCCACACGATGCGCGGCCTGGAGGAAAGCCTGGGCCTGCGGCTGCTGGCGCGGACCACCCGCTCCGTCGCACCGACCGAGGCCGGGCTCGCCCTTCTCGACCGGCTGGCCCCGGCGCTCGCGGAGATCGAGGCAGGGGTGGCAGCGCTGTCAGACTGGCGCGACAGGCTGGGGGGGGTGGTGCGCATCACGACCTTTCACTGGCTCGCCTCGACCCTTCTTGCGCGCAGGCTCCCGGGCTTTCTCGCGCTCCATCCCGGCATCACGGTCGAGGTCATCGTCGATGATGGTCTGCGCGACATCGTGGCCCAGGGGTTCGATGCGGGCATCCGGCTTGGTGAGAGCATCGAGCGCGACATGATCGCCCTGCGCATCGGGCCCCCCTTGCGCACCCTCGTCGTG
>JALOQB010000247.1 GCA_025453595.1 Polyangiaceae bacterium | reverse complement strand
GGTGTTTGCGGATGTGATTGCCCAGAGTGGTGCACTTCCACGCACCGCGGTTATTACCATGCCTGATGGCAATGTGCTGCACCGTTTTGCCGAGCAACACCAGATCTTCCCAGTGCTCTACGACCCTGACTCGGGGGGCCTGTCGGTGGTCACCGCGGACCCGAACAACCTGGAGGCCCTGCGGGAGCTGCAGCTCGCGTCCGGGGTGAAGGAGGTGCGGGCCTTCGTCGCCCGACCTGCGTCGGTGAAGGCCGCGATCAACAAGGCCTACGGGGGGGATATCCACGCCTTTGCTATCCTCGATCGCTCGGCGCACGAGCAGTTCTCCTCGATGCTCAACGTGTACGAGCGGAACCTGCTGAGCGACGAGCAGATCGCCCGGGACCTGGCCGACTCCAACTACCGGGAGCGTACGCTGTCGGCAGACTCGCTCTCGAAGAACGTGTCGGCCAAGGCGCAGGTCGCCGGCGGCATCACCTCCGAGGCCTACCTCGACACGCTCAACGTGCTCATCGGCCTGATCGAGAACAACCGCCCGGACCTCCGGGGCCACTCGGGGCACGTGGCGCGGCTCACCCGCAAGATGTGCGAGCGGGTCGGGCTCTCGGCGGCGGACAGCAACGCGATCCTCGCCGCCGCGTACCTGCATGACCTCAACAAGATGGGGGCGTACCACCTCACGGCGCTCAACGTATCCGAGTACGAAGGCCACCGGATCGCCGCGGAAAAAGGCCTGACAGCGCCCCGTCGTCTGATGGAGAACTGCGGCCTGCCGGAGGCGACCTTCGAGGCGATCGAGTCGATGTACGAGCGCTACGATGGCAGCGGGGTCCCCGGCCAGGCGAAGAGCAAGGATATCCCCCTGGGGGGCCGGCTCCTGGCGATCACCGACACCTACGCCGATCTCACCCAGAACCCCCGTAACCCCTTCCGCAAGACCCTGCGCCCCCTGGAGGCCTGCGAGGTCCTCAGCCGCTACAAGGAGAGCATCTTCGACCCGAACCTGGTCGACCTCTTCAAGCTGACGATCACCGGCGACGACATCAAGGGGCGGCTCCTCGGCGACCGGCGCACCGCCCTCCTGGTCGACCCGGACGCGGAGGAGACCACGGTGCTGGAGCTGCGCATGATCCAGCAAGGATTCCTCATCAAGATCGCCCGCAGCGCGGAGCAAGCGGTCCGCCTCGCCGAGGCCGGCGATGTCGATGTGGTCATCAGCGAGCTCGACCTGCCAGGCCCCGATGGCTTTGTCCTGCTCACCGAGGCCCGCAAGCACCCCTGGGGCAAGGACATGCCCTGGGTGCTGCTGACCCGCAGGCAGAACCGCAACGACCCCCAGCGGGCCTTCGAGCTCGGGGTCCTCGACTTCATCGCCAAGCCTGCCAACAGCGACCTTCTCATCGCCAAGATCAAGCAGATGCTCGAGCAGCGCGCCGCCAAGGCAGGCCCCCGCGGCGTGAGCGGGAGCCTCTCGGAGATGGGCCTCCCCGACATCGTCCAGGTGCTATGGCACGGGCGAAAATCGGGCTCCCTCAAGATCCGGAGCCGCAACGAGAACGGCGAGATCCACTTCGTCGAGGGGAACATCTACAACGCGCTCTGGGGCAAGCTCCGCGGCGAGGAGGCCTTCTACGCCATGCTGCTGATCGTCGAAGGCGACTTCGCCCTGGCGCCTCACACGCGCCCCCCGGTCCGCGTCATCGAGGAGACCCCCGAGGCCCTCCTGCTCGAAGGCATGCGCCGCATGGATGAAGGCCAGCAAGGCCCCGGCTGACCGATCGCCCGATGAACGGCCCCCACGAACCCCGGAGGCCTCGCCAGCCCGGCGATGTGCTGGCCGACCGATTCCGCCTGGAGGCGCCGCTCGGGCGGGGGGGCTACGGGGAGGTGTGGCGCGCCCGGGAGCTCCTGCCCGATGGCTCCGAGGTGCGGCAGGTCGCCCTCAAGCTCCTGGCCCCCGAGCTCGCCAGCGCCGACTGGGCCCGCGAGGCGAGGATCCTGGCCTCGCTCCGGCATCCGGCGCTGGTGACCATCTTCTCCGCAGGGTTGCTCCCGCTGGCGTCGGCCCAGCCGTTTCTGGCGATGGAGCTGCTGGTGGGGACGCCGCTCTCGCGGCTGCTGCAGGAGCGCGGTCCGCTGCGCTGGCGCCGGGCCCTGGCCCACGCCTGCGAGGTGGCCGATGCCCTCGACGCGATCCACCAGCAGGGGATCGTGCACCTGGATCTCAAGCCCGCCAACCTGCTGCTGGACGAGGGCGGGCGGGTGCGGCTGCTCGATTTCGGCATCGCTCACCACGGCGGCGCCCCGGCCCCGGCGCCGCCGGCCAGCGACCTGGACACGGCGGCCCTGCTGGAGCTGGACGCGGGCACGACCAGCCCGGGCAGCGTCGCGGATCTCCCGCTGATCGGCACCCCGGGCTTCCTCGCCCCGGAGCTCCTGGAGCGCCGCGCCTGGACCCCTGCTGCAGACGCTTATGCCCTGGGCGCGACGCTGGCGCAGCTCCTCTCCGGGCGCCTGCCACAGCGCGTTCCGCCCCCTCCCGCCTCGACCGAGGACCTGCCGGCCTGGCGCGCCCGGGTCTGGGCCTCCACCCTCGCCGGCGATCTGCTCCCCCTGGAAGAGCTGGCGCCGGCGGCGCCCCGGGCCGTCCAGAGGCTCTTGCACGAGCTGCTCGCCCTGGATCCGTCCCGCCGCCCGCCCCCCGGCGGCCTCCACCGTGCCTGCCGCGAGGCCTTCCTGCGGCCCTTTGGTATTCCGGAACTTCCCTACATCGGGCTCCAGGCCTACGGTCGGGAGGCAGAGGGTCTCCTCTTCGGCCGCGAGGAGGACAGCGAGCGGCTCTCGCGGGAGCTGACGGAGCGCCCGGCGCTGGTGCTGCAGGGGGCGAGCGGTTCGGGGAAGTCGTCGCTGGCGGTGGCCGGGGTGGTGCCGGCGCTGGCGCGGAGCTTCGCCGAGGGAAAAGACGACTGGGTCGCGGTGACGGTGCGCCCGGGGCACGACCTGAGCGACGCGCTGGAGCAGGCGAGGAAGGCGCAGGGGGAGCGGGTGGGGCTGGTGCTGGTGGTGGACCAGCTGGAGGAGCTGGTGACGCAGCTGTCGGCGGAGGAGCGGGCGCGGTTCGTGCTGTCGCTTGCGCACCTGACCGGGAGCGACGGCGGGGGGGCGCCGAGCCCTGGCCTGCGGGTGCTGTGCACGCTGCGGGAAGACTTCACCACCCGCGTCGCCGCCCACGGGCCGCTGGGCGAATTGCTGGCGCGCTCGGTGCGGTTCGTGGCGCCGCCGTCCGCGGCGGCAGGGCGCGCCATCGTCGCGGAGCCGGCGCGGCTGGCCGGGGTCGAGATCGAGGACGAGGGGCCCGTGGTCGACGAGGTGCTCCGGGAGCTGAGGGCCGACGAGGTGCGCCTGCCGCTGGTCTCGTTTGCCCTGAGCGAGTGGTGGTCCACACGCCGCGGCGGGCGCCTGTCGGCCGCCGACTGGCGGGCCATCGGCGGCGTGGGCGGGGCGCTCTCTCGCCACGCGGACGCGACCCTCGACGCCCTGCCGCCGGAGGCCCGGGGCGCGGCCCGCGACCTCTGCCTCCGCCTCGTGCACTTTGGCCCCCAGCTGGCCCGCGAGCGCGCCCCCGAGCCGGAGATCCGCGGCGTCTCACCCGCCCTCGCCTCGGCCCTCGACGCCTTCCTGCAGGCGCGGCTGGTGGTCCTCGACGAGGACCGGGTGACCTTCTCCCACGAGGCGCTCCTCCGGGAGTGGAGCACCCTGGCCGGCTGGATCCACGAGGAGCGGGCCCAGCGCAGCGAGGCCGCGAGCCTGGCCCCGGCGGCCCGCCGCTGGCGCGAGGCTCCGGCCCCCGCCCGCCTCGACCGGCTCCTCCAGGGCGTCGACCTGGCCCGGGCCCTGGAGCTGGGCCGCGCTCGCCCCGACCTCGTCGCCCCCTTCGCCGACTTCCTGGAGGCCTCGCGCCGCCGAGGGCGCCGCGCGCGGGTCGCCAAGCTCTCCTTCGCCTTGCTGCTCTTCTCGCTGACCTCCGCCGCGCTCCTCGGCTACGGCCTCCGGGTGCGGCAGCACTCCCGCGAGCTCCAGCTCCGCGAGGACGACGTGGCCCGCCTCGGGGCCTTCCTCAAGGACGAGCGCCGCAAGCTGGGCGAGCTACAGGGCTCCCTGGAGCGCCGGGAGCAGGAGCTCGCCCAGCAAAAACGCGAGGGCCGACGCTGCCAGGAGGAGCTCGTCCGCGTCGAGCAGGAGCACCGCGCTGCCCTCGCCGCCCGTCACCCGGGGGACTCCCACGAGCACCGCGTCACCTCCGTGCTGCTCCAGCTGGAGCATGTATGGAACCTCCATGATACCGCGCGCATCGGCACGTTCCTGGCGGAGGACGTGGACTGGCAGGGGCTGGGTACTTCCCGGGAGCAGGTGCAGGATGCGCTGGCGGAGCAGTGGAGCAAGAGCCCCCACGCGAGGTGGTTGATCGGGGAGGTGACGGTGAGGAAGGAGGAGGAGACGACGGAGGTGCGGCTCACCCGCGAGGAGCGAGCGAGGGGGCGGCAAGAGATCGCGGTGCTGCGGATGAGGCTGCGAGGTTCGAGGCCCGAGCGGCTGCTGATCGAGCAGGTGAGCACCGAGAAGGTGATCGTGGCGTCGCGCCCCCTCGGGTGCCCCTGAGGCGCGGGGTATTTTGCCCACCAAAGGTGGGGGTCCGTGCCAGCAGGTCCGAGACAGGCTACGCTCCGGTGGCCATGGGCGCGCGCCCTCCGTCGAATCCGATGCCTCGGGTGAAATCTTGCGGACTCCTGTTGTTCCGGGACGGGCCGCCGAAGTCTTTTCTGCTGATGAAGCTGCCGGGGCGCTACGATCTGCCGAAAGGGCACCTGGAGGGGCGAGAGACCGAGCTGCAGTGCGCGATGCGCGAGCTCCACGAAGAGACCGGGATCCACGCCGAGAGCGTGGAGCTCGACCCCCATTTTCGCTACACCGAGACCTATTTCCCCCGGTACCGTCGCTTCGGGGGGCGCCGGGTCGAGAAGACGCTGGTGATCTTTCTCGGGCGCCTCACGCGGCCCGTCACCACCCTGCGGCTCACCGAGCATGACTCGTGGGAGTGGGTGGTCTGGCCCCCTTACCGCAGGCTCCAGCACCGCACCATCGACCCCCTGCTGGCCCGGGTGGCCTCCTACTGGGCCCACCGGGACGACCCCGACTTCTCGGTCGATTGACCCGGACACAGGGGGCCACGCCCGCAAGGTCGACGGTCGACCTGGGGTCTGCTCTCTCCGTGTGCCCGGCTGGGCATGCACCCTGCTTACCAGTGCGCGTATCCTTGACCCCCATGGCGACCCTGCAAGACCTCCTCGATGCGTTCGAGCGCATCGCCCCCCCGAGCCTGGCGGAACCCTGGGACAACGTGGGGTTGCTGGCCGGAGACCCCGCCGCTCCCCTCCGGCACGTGCTCCTCACCATCGATTACACCCTCGCCGTCGCCCAGGAAGCGCGCTCCCTCCGCTGCGACGCGGTGGTCGCCTACCACCCGCCCCTCTTCCAGGCCAAGAAGCGCGTCCTGCCCGGCGACGGCATCTTCGAGGCCATCCGCGACGGGATCGCCCTCTACAGCCCTCACACCGCCCTCGACGTCGCCCACGGTGGCACCAACGACGTGCTCTGCGACCTGCTCGGCGCCGCCGAGCGCAGGCCGCTCCGGCCCGTGGCTTCTCCCCAGGGTATGGAAAACCTGGGGATAGGTCGGGTCGCAGACCTCCCGCCCACGCCCCGGCCCGAGCTCATCGAACGCGCCCGGGTGGGCCTCGGCGTCGAGCGGCTGCTGGTGGGGGGCCCCGCCGAGGGCCTCGCGAGCCGCATCGCGGTCTGCGCCGGTGCTGGCGGTGAGCTGCTCGACGCGGCCCTCGCCTCGAAGGCCGAGCTCTTCCTCACCGGTGAACTCCGTCACCACGACGTGCTGCGCGCCGCCAGGGCCGGGCTCACCGTCGTGTGCGCGCTTCACTCCAACAGCGAGCGCGTCACCCTGCGGCACCTCGCCCCCAGGCTCCTCGCCTCCCTGCCGGGCGTCCAGATCTCCCTCAGCCAGCAGGACGCAGACCCCCTCCGCGTCCTCTGACGCCCTCAGGGGGCCGTCGCCTTCACGAACAGCACCGCCAGCGCCCCCACCGCCAGCGCCCCCAGCGCCACCACGACGCTCACCAGGACCAGCACCCGCTGCAGGTGGTAAACCCGGCTCAGCTCGCCCAGCGCCGCCATCAGGTTGTCGATGTCGTTCCCCTGGGTCTTCACGATCTGGTCGAACGCCCCCGCCGCCTTCCGGGTCCAGCTCCCGAGGAGAAGGTTGAGGATTCCCTGGGCCAGCGCCCCGAACCCCTGCCCCGGGGTGGGCCCAAACATCGCGACCAGCCCCACCACCACCTCGATCACCCCCGAGACCAGCAGCAGCAACCCCACGAACGACATCGCGCCCGCCAGCCCGCTGATCTGGCCGTTCTGCGCCTCGTTGAACTCGTACCCGTCGCCGCCCTGGTTCATGAAGACCTCTTCTGTATGGAAAACAGAACTATGGAGCTACCCTTGAACCGGCGCTCCGCCAAGCACCTTCCTGACCCACGCGCCTGCGGGCCGGTGCTGGCGCCCAGGCAGCGCCTGCGGCCTGCCGGGGTCGATGCCGGTGCCTGCGGTCGAGGGCTCCGGTGGGGCCTGCTCCACGGAAAAAGGGGTCCACTTCGCCTCCGGTCTACCGCCGGGCCCCGCCTGTTCTAGACTGCGACCCCATGTCTCCCTCGCTCCCCACCGTTGGCCACTGGATCGATGGCCAGAATGTCTCCGGCGATCATCGCTCCCAGGATGTCTTCAACCCCGCCACCGGCGCCGCCGAGAGGCGCGTGCTGCTGGCGGACCGGGCGACCGTCGCCGCCGCCGTCGCCTCCGCCGAGCGGGCCTACCCGGCCTGGCGCGCCACCCCTCCCCTCAAGCGCGCCCGCGTCATGAGCAAGCTCAAGAACCTCCTCGAGGCCCACGCCGAGCGGATCTGCGCCCTCCTCACCGCCGAGCACGGCAAGGTCGCCGGCGACGCCATGGGCGAGCTCCAGCGCGGCATCGAGAACGTCGAGTATGCCTCCTACGCCCCCGAGCTGCTCAAGGGCGAGCACACCCGCAACGTGGGCCCGGGCATCGACTCCTGGAGCGAGCTCCAGCCCCTCGGCGTCACCGCCGGCATCACCCCCTTCAACTTCCCCGTCATGGTCCCCCTCTGGATGTGGCCCATGGCCGTCGCTTGCGGCAATACGTTTGTGCTCAAACCTTCCGAGCGAGATCCGTCGAGCGCCCTGCTGGTGTCCCAGCTCGCGATGGAGGCGGGGCTGCCGCCGGGGGTACTCAACGTGGTCAACGGGGACAAGGAGGCGGTGGACGCCCTGCTGGATGACCCGCGGGTGCAGGCGCTGAGCTTCGTGGGATCGACGCCCATCGCCGAGTACATTTACAGCCGGGGCTGCGCCGCGGGGAAGCGGGTGCAGGCCCTGGGCGGGGCGAAGAACCACGCGGTGGTGATGCCGGACGCGGACATCGGCAACGCGGTGAGCGCCCTGATGGGGGCCGCCTACGGGTCCTGCGGGGAGCGCTGCATGGCGATCCCGATCGTGGTGGCGGTGGGGGACGCGACGGCGGACGCGGTGGTGGCGGGCCTCAAGGCCGAGATCGCGAAGATGAAGGTGGGCCCCGGCTCCGACGGGAGCAACGACATGGGCCCCCTGGTCACCCGGGCTCACTTCGAGAAGGTGAAGGGCTACGTCGAGCAGGGGGTCCGCGAGGGCGCGTCCCTGGTCGTGGACGGCCGCGGGGTGCGGGTGCCGGGGCACGAAGAGGGCTTCTTCCTGGGGGCCTGCCTCTTCGACCACGTCAAGCCGGGCATGGTCATCTACAAGGAGGAGATCTTCGGGCCGGTCCTCGGCGTCGTGCGCGTCAAGTCCCTGCAGGAGGCCATGGACCTGATCAACGCCCACGAGTACGGCAACGGTACCTGCATCTTCACCCGCGACGGCGAGGCGGCCCGCTACTTCTCCGATCACATCCTCGTCGGCATGGTGGGCGTCAACGTGCCGCTGCCGGTCCCCGTCGCGTACCACTCCTTCGGCGGCTGGAAGCGCTCGCTCTTCGGGGATCTCCACGCCTACGGCCCCGACGCCGTGCGCTTCTACACCAGGCGCAAGACCATCACCCAGCGCTGGCCCTCCGCCGGCGTGCGCGAGGGCGCGGTCTTCAGCTTCCCCTCGAACCGCTTACCTCTCGATGCCCTCGATCTTCGACGCCGCAGGCTTCTCCAGCTCCCTGTTCTTCCCCCGCCGTGACCTGTCTCGCCCCCCCGCAGGCGCCGAAGATCACGAGGTCGTCGCCCGCGACGGCGCCCGGCTCCATGTCCGGATCCATGGGCTGACCCGGGCAACGGCGGCCCTGGTGCACTTCCACGGCAACGGAGAGGTGGTCGAGAGCTGGGATCCCCTGGGCCTGCTCCTGGCGGCGCAGGGGGTGGCCCTCGCCCTGGTCGAGTACCGAGGCTACGGCATGAGCTCCGACGACGCACCCTCGGCCCGCGCCTGCCTCCAGGACGCCGCCGACAGCATCGAACCTTTGCGTGCGCTGCTGCGACGCGACGGCACCCCCCTGCCGATCGTGGTGATGGGCCGCTCCCTTGGCGGGTTCGTCGTCTCCTCGCTGATGGCCCGGCTCCCTCGCTTCGCCTGCGGCTGGATCCTCGAAAGCGCCGCCACCGACCTCGACGGGCTGGTGCGCCGTCGTGGCTTCGACCCCTCCGCGATCTCCGAGGACGATCGAGCCCTCTTCGACCCGGCGCGGCACCTGCCGCTGGCCCGCGCCCCGCTGCTGATCCTCCACGGCACTCAGGACACCCTCGTCCCGCCGTCCAACGCCGAGCTCGCCCTCCGGATGGCTGGCTCCACCTCCCGCCGCATCGCCTGGATCGAGGGGCGCGGGCACAACGACCTCCACGCTGCCCCCTCCGTGGTGCCCACGATCCTCGACTTCGTGCGCTCCTGCGCTCGCGGAGCCGATCGTCGGGCCGGTAGCCTCCTCTGCCAGGGCCTCGGCGACGCCATCGGCTTCCTGGTCGAGGGCGAGCACCCGGCCCTCTGCTCCTTCTTTGTCCAGCAAACCTTTGCCCGTATGGAACCTCCGGATCGTACCCGGGGCCCCTTCTCCTTCGGTCAGTACTCGGACGACACCCAGCTGGCTCGCGAGCTCGCGCGCTCCCTCGCCGCCAGGGCCGTATGGGTTCCTGAAGACCTTGCCAAGCGCATCGCCCGCATCTTCGAGGAGGAGCGCATCGTGGGGCGAGGCAAGGCGACGGAGAACGCAGCGAAGCGGCTGCAGCGCGGGGTCCCGTGGGATCAGGCGGGGGAGCCGCCGCCGCGGGCCGGCAACGGAGGAGCGATGCGGGCGGGGCCAGTGGGGCTGGCGCTCCGGGAGGTCGGGCTGCGCCGCCAGGTGGCGGACGAACAGGCGCGGATCACCCACGCAGATCCGCGAGCGCGAGGCGCAGCGGTGCTGGTGGCGGAGGTGGTAGCAGGGGCTCTGGAGGATCAGGATCCGTGCTCCGCGGAGCACTTGAACGCGCTCGCGGAGGCGGTGTCATCGCTGGATCCGGTGCTGGCCGGGGCGCTCGGGCAGGTGCCCCGCTGGGTGGCGATGGAGGCCGAGGCCGCCATGGCGGAGATCGCCCGGGTCGGGATGGAGGACGAGTCCAAGCTGGCAGGCTCCCGGTGGCACGGGATCAGCCCGATGGCGACCTGCTCGGCACTGGCGGCATTCGTCGCTTATGCACGCTCCCCGCTGGACGCGGAGCAGGCCCTGGGGACGGCGATCGCTGCAGGGGGGGATACAGACACGGTGGCGGCGATGACGGGGGCGATGGTGGGGGCTCGCGTGGGGCTGACAGGGTTGACGACGCGGCTGCGGCGCTGGGCCTCCTTGCTCCAGGATCAAGGCACCGACGGCCCAGAGGAGCTGATCGCTCTGGCCCACACAACCGCCTCGTAACCGTTCCCTCCTTCTCGCGAACATTCCTTCTCTCCGCAGCCGCAGCCGCAGCCGCAGCCGCAGCCGCAGCCGCAGCCGCAGCCGCAGCCGCAGCCGCAGCCGCAGCCGCAGCCGCAGCCGCAGCCG
>JALOQB010000246.1 GCA_025453595.1 Polyangiaceae bacterium | reverse complement strand
CCCCAGCCCCAGCCGCAGCCGCAGCCGCAGCCGCAGCCCCAGCCGCAGCCCCATTCTCCCCCGCAGCCGCAGCCGCAGCCCCAGCCGCAGCCCCAGCCGCAGCCCCAGCCGCAGCCGCAGCCCCAGCCGCAGCCGCTCCCCGAGGCTCTCTCCACCTTCGACACGCTGCGAGCGCCCTTGCCGCCGGTGGTCTCCGTACCGGACGCCCCGCCGACCGAGTACCTGCGATCCCTGAAGGCTCCTGAAGGGTGGCCGCTGCGCCAGCTACCGGCGGATCTCCTGGCTCCGGCCCTGGAGGCTGCTTCCCAGCAGGCCACACGCCTGCTGGATCCCCGGCGTGCCCCTCGCCCGCTGCTCCAGGAGTCGCCCATCGAGGACCCCCGTCTTTCCCGGGCCCTGAAGCTCCTGGAGCCGCAGCGCGCGGCGCGGATCATCCCTGCCCTCACCTGCATCCACCTGGCCCTTCGCGGTGCCCAGGGCGAGGAGATCGGGCCTCTCCTGGAAGCTTTCCAGCGTCTCCTCGTGAACCCCCGCGGGCGCCACGAGGCCTGGTGCAAGCGGCGCGCCCCGGCCTTGCTCCCGGCCTCCGGATCGATCGAGGTGAGTATGGAAGTTCTACCCCTCCACGAGAACCTGGAGCTCTGCGCGCTGGTCGGCCTCTTCCCGGCGGGGTCCTCGCTGTTGCTATGGGAGGCGATGCCCGCCCGGGGCAAGGCCCGGGGCAGCAAGCGCCGGGCGCTGCTGGAGGCCTGGAACCAGCTTGTGCCGGAGGATCGGGACGTCTGCCTGCTCGCGGCGCTCCCTGGAGACGAGGAACCATCGGAGGAGTATCTGGACGAGCTGGGCTGGAACTTCGCCTTGCAGCGAGGGGATCAGCCCCCGCGAGCATCCTATCCGGGGGCGCTGGCGGCGCTGCCCCACCGGGAGGCTGCCGGCGAGGCCCACGCGCTGCCCTTGCTGCCCGGAGAGCAGGAGGAGCCTCTGCAGGGCGAGCTCACCGCCGCGGAGGCCTGCCGTTGGTTGTGGCTCCGGGGGCTGGCCTGCCTGCAGCTCGGGCTCCTGGGTCAGAGCGCGGCGGCAGTGTCCGCGGGCGGCACGGGAGGCCCTCGCAAGCTGCCCCGGCGAGGGCGCCAGTGCCATGAGGCGATGATGGCGATGCGCGACGCCCAGCTCCATCCGATCCTGCGCCACTGGGCGGACGGGCTCGCCCAGGAGCCCGAGCTGGAGGGGCTGCTGAAAGGGTGAATCACCCGTGAGCGAGGGGGCTTCGTTCGCCGATGATGTCGTCTTCGAGGTAGCGACGACGAGCGTCGCTGTGGGGAAAGCGACCGAGGGCGATCATCATCTTGGCGACGGCGGCCTCGACGGTCATATCTCCGCCGGAGATGGCCCCGGCGCGGGTCGCGGCGACGGCGCCCTTGTAGCGCTCCAGGGCGACGGACCCCTTGAGGCACTGGGTGACGATCAGGCAAGGGATCCCGCGGCGAGAGGCCTCGGCGATGACGTCCAGCATCGAGGGGCCGAGGGCCGGGAGGTTGCCGGTACCGTAGGCCTCGAGGACGAGGCCGCGCACGCCCTGATCGAGGGTCTGGAGGAGCCAGGAGGGCTGGAGCCCGGGGAACACCCGGACCACCAGGACCCGGGGGTCGAGCCGATCGTCGAAGGAGGCGAGGGGACCACCGGGGAGGAGGCGTTCGCGAGCGATGTGCTCGGTGAGACCCAGCTCGACCAGCGGGGGAAAATCGGGGGAATCGAAGGCATCCATCGCGTGGGCGTCGCGCTTGGTGACGCGCGTCCCGCGGAAGAAGCGGCTGGCAAAGACGACCCCGACCTCGGGCACCGGCAGCGTGGCGACGCTGAAGGCATCGATCAGGTTGGCACGAGCGTCGGTGCGGGGTTCACCGATGGGGCGCTGGGCGCCGGTGAACACCACGGGCCTGGGGACGGGCCCCAGGAGCAGCGACACGGCGCTGGAGGTGTACGCCATGGTGTCCGTCCCGTGGACGACGACCACGCCGTCGATCCCGGGGGACGAGAGGGCCTGGTGGATGGCGCGCCCGATCCGGAGCCAGTCGGTGGGCTGCATATCGGCCGAATCGAGGTTGCAGACAACGCTCATCTCGACCTGGGCGATGCGCCGGAGAACGGGGAGTTCCTGGAGGAGGTTATGGGTGTACGCCGCGGGCTCCAGGATGCCATCTTCAGCGGCCTTCATGAGGAGCGTCCCGCCGGTGAGGAGCAGGGCGATTTTTTTCTCCATGAGGTCTCCGGAAGGGGCGCTAAGAAATTGCGCTCGTTGACGTACACGTTATCGCCAGCCTGCAAGGGGACGTCGGAGGTGCGCCCCTCGGAGATGGCGTCGACGGAGAACGATGCGGTGACGCGCTTTCCATCGACAGTGCGGCGCGTGATGAGGACGGCTGTGCGGTTGGCGACCGCGGTGAACCCGCCGGCGTTGGAGATGATGCGCAGGAGGGTAAGGCCGGGGGTATAGGGATAATCGCCAGGTTTGCTGACAGCGCCGCCCACCGTGATCCTCTTGGAGTTGAACTCCTTGATGGTGACGATGACAACGGGGTCCTTGAGGAACCTCCCGTCGATCAGGAGCTGGCGCAGGTGAGAGGCGAGATCCTGGGCCTCGAAGCCGGCTACATTCTGCCGGTGGAGGAGGGGCAAATCGACGGTGCCGTCGGAGGCGACCGAGTATTCTTTGGGGAAATTCTCGCCGATGACGTTGAGCTCGAAGCGATCCCCGGGGCCGAGGGTGTAGGTGTTGTTGGGGGGCGGAAGGGCCCCGCCGCGGACCGGCGATGACGAACAACCACCGAGGAGGAGGCCGGCTAGCCCCCCCCCGAGCACCCTTCGAGGCAACATCACAGCAGGTAACGGAGGCCCAGACCGAGGAAGACCCGGTTGAAGGCCAGGTTATCAACGATGTTGGGATCGTTCTGGTTGACCCGCAGCCGCTTGTCGGTGAGCTGGCTGGCGTAATCACCGTTGGCGAAGATGCCGAGGTGGGGCGTGGGCAGGTATTCGACGAAGAAGGTGCCGTTGAGGGCGATGGAGTTGAACTCGGTGTCGCGGGGGGCGCCGTTCTCGAAGGTGGTGCTGGGGAAGCCCAGGAAGGACGCACTGAACTGCACCGTCGACCGCACCCGCGTCGAGAAGAAGTAAGAGAGCGCGGTGTAGCCCCGATCGCGGCTATAGAAATTGCCGATGTAGCTCTGGGACCAGTCGCGCTGGTAACCCAGCACAAGCGTCGTGGGCTGGACTTTCATCCCCTCTTCGTTGCTGGGAGGGGGTACCGACAGGAAGAAACGAGCCTCGGCCTGCGCCAGGAGGCTGTCAAAATCTTGCCGTGGAGCGTTTGCCTTCGAGTCGAACACCGTGGTGGCCCAGCCGAGCGCGGCGAGGAAGCCGAACCGGTTGGTGAGCAGGCCGTTGATGCCAGCGCGGCTGGTCATCGTGTCGCCGTCGCTCTGCTCGGAAGCCTCGGAGTAACGGATCAGGTCGAGCCGGGAGTCCGTGAAGAGGGTGGTGCGCGGCAAGAACCGCCAGTTGGCGACGGAGCTGATCCGGTGGTTGAAGTTGTTGTAACGCTGGAACCGCTCGGCCTCGAAGTAGTTGTAGGTCAGGTCGTAACCGAGGACCCGCCAAGAGAACAAACCGCCCCCCGGCGTCCAGACCAGGGAGCCCCCGAAGGAGGGGTTGGTGCGGTTGAACGAGGCGGTGGGGTCGCCGAGGTTGGAGGGCTGGATGGTGCGGGTCACCCCGGCACGGAGCTCACCACCCCAGCGCGCATCCGGCGCTATCCGGAGGCGAAGGTCGCCCGTAAAGCCAAAATTACGGTGCCCCGAGAGATCATCCTCGGAGAAGGAGGACTTGGTCGGGCCCTGGATAAACTCGAAATACGAGAGCGAGGCGCCTGCGTTCAGATCGTAAGGCGCCTTGGTGGCGCCCGGTGGGTTGCGGGTCTGGACCCGAAAGAAAGGGGTGATCGACAGGCGAAAGGCGTCTGCTCTTGGCTCATCCGCGTCACCAGACCGCAGGAAGGGGTTGGAGTCGTAGCCAAATACCGCGGCAATGCCGCCGGTGTAACGCAGCCGCTCTCGACCGATCCCGTTGCCCCCGGATAGCTGCTCGTCGCGCAACCATACCTGTTCTTGAGCCTTGGCCTCGCTGCTGGAGAGCGTCACGCTCAGACCGAACAGCGCCCACATCGTCGCTCGCTTCAAATCCATCTCTTCTCTCGATCGTTCCCTTGGTTCACCTGCGCCCCTTGCCGCTCTTCGCGGACGGAGCGCACCTTCGGATCAGAGCGACGCGCTCGGGTCTGTGCCTGGGGGAAGATCAAGGCCCCAGCCAGGGATGTTCAGGATGGGCGGCGGTTGGGGGTTCTCTTGGGGGATGTCTGGATCGACCGTGGTCGAGTTGCTCGAGTCTCCGATAAAACCGGCCTCGGAACCGATGCAACCGTCTGCCCGGGAGCGGGCGTTGGCGGCCTCATCTCGGTGGTTCTCGATCACCTGGAGAAACACGGACGCTTGCCCCGTGTCCCGGGCGCGGAGGGCGCCGTCGAGCATGGCCTTCCGGTCCTTGGCGGCCCGCAGCCGGGTGTCGATGACGTTCAGCTCGTTGTTGAGGCAGTCAACCTTGGTCGCGTCGCCCTGCTGATCGGCCTTGTCAAGCATCCGCTGCACCTGCATCGCGTTGCTCTCCATGCGGCCCAGGGCGCTCTCGGACTGCGCCTGCATCTGCTCGGGCGAGAGGTTCACGTTGCCGCTCAACGTCCCCGTGATGGGGGCCTCTTTCGCCGGTGGAGCGCCATTTTGTGCCTGCGCCACGCTGTAACCGAACGCCAGAAGGCCGACGGAAGCGAAGGAGACTGTTGCAAGGATTCTTGCTCGAATTCGCATACCAAGCTCTTTCTACGTTCGGGACGGTGGGACTCTAGACGCCCCCCCCTGGCCTGTCAACGCATCACACCCAGGGGGACCGTGTCGGTCAGAGGGCTCTCCTCCTCCGTTGCGCCCCCTCCCGGGTGCGTTCATGCATCACAAAACACCGGCGGCGCCCCCCGGCGCCGCCGCTCTCATCCGGGCCTCGTCACTTACCCTTGTTGGCGTTGACGAAGCTGAAGGACCCGGACACCGTCGCGGTGCCGCCCTCGGGCGGGTCAAAGCTCAGCCCCTGAAGTGCTCCCTTGATGCAGCTCGCCACACCGCCGCTCAGCGAGCCGCTCGGGGACACGCTGGCGCTCGACACGCTGCCGCTGCCGCTGATGGTCAGGGTGAAGGATGCGCGGCCCTCCATGTCCGGGTTGGCCGAGAGCCCCTGCTGGTAGCAAGCACGTGCCTTGGCGCGAGCAAGCCCGATCACCCGGGAGGCGTTGCTGATCTTGCCGCCAGACACGGAGCCTCCGCCGGACACGTTGGCCTTCGGCGCCGCCACCGTCGTGGTCGTCCCGCTACCGGGGGCGCCCCCGGCCTTGCCCGCCGGGATACCATCGCCCAGCCCGGGGCGATCACCAGCACCCACAGGCCCGCCCGCCACGCCGGTCTTCAGGCCACCAGGACCGCTGGCCCCCACCGCCGAATCGGCCTTCGCGAAGGTATCAAGGGACCCGGTGGGCACGTTGCCGTCGGCCAGCACGTTGGCGGCCGCAGGACCCGAGCCGACCACACCCAGCACCGCGGCCTCCATGGCTGCAAGCTGCTTGCCGATGGCCGCGGCCTCGGCGCCGGACACCGGCTTGCCGCTGCCCCCCTTGCCCGCAGGACCACCCCCGGGCTTCCCGCCGCCCCCGGCCTTGGGAGCCGCCGCGGTCTTCTCGGACTTGTCGGTCTTCTCTTCCTTGGCGTTGGGGTCTTCCTCGACGGGTTTCTCGGCAGGCGGCGGCGGCGGCAGGTTCTTCACCATCGACACCAGCCCCCGCACGTCGCCCTCATCGGGCAGCACCCGGTCCGCCCAGTCCGAGTACATGGACCCCACCGCGCCGAAGTGCAGCAGGAACGAGAAGGCCGCGATGATCGTCATCGCCCAGTCGATCTCGTCGGCGATGCCGGCCTTCACGCTCGACGGCAGCTGCGGCTTGGGCTGCACCGGCGGCGGCGCCACGAACTGGAACAGGAAGGTCGTCTCATTGACCACCACCTTGCCCCGGGCGTCCTCGGTCAGCTTCACCTGGTAGGCGGTGACGTTGCCCACCTGCACCTGCTTGGCCTGGCCCTTGAGGCCCTTGAGATCGGCCACGCCGGTCTGGAGCGCCACCCGGCCCCCCATCCCTTCGATGTAGTTGAGGTAGTAATCCTGCCCGATCAGCTCGAACAGCTTGAACGTCGACGGGATCGGGACCCCGCCGGCCCCGAGCACCACAAAGGTGTTCTTCTCGGAGGGGCCCACGGTCACCGTGCCGCGCTGCTTGATCACGCGCTCCTCGATGACCTTGCCCCCTTGCACCAGACCGATGCGCAGCACCTTCGGGCCGGTGGCCACCGGCATCGCTCGCATCACGGCGGTCATTCGCCCGGGGCGTTGCCCCCCTTGTGGCCCTGCGGATTGTGTCATCCCTGATTCCTCCAGAGTCGATCCTTGCCGGAGACATGCTCGAGTTGCCGGAAGTTCCCGCAAGGCTCCGAGATCTGCTCAGGCAGCCTATACGCTGCGCCTCCGACCGTCTACCTTCCTGGCCGCCCCTTGCCCCGAGCCCCGGAGCGCCTCCTCGACCCAGGCATCGACCCCACGACGCCAGGCCTCCACCACCGCGCGGCTCCCTCGCGAGGCGGCCCCGAGCACCCCCCAGCCCCCTCCCCCCAAAGCCAGGACCCCCAGCATCTCCCCCCCGCTCGCGCCCTCGCCAAACCCCACCACCAGCGCCAGCAGCGTGCCCAGCACCAGCAGCCGCAGCAACCCACCCCCTTCGTCCGCCGCCGCGAGCCCCCCCTCCAGCTCCAGCAGCGCCTCGTTGCACCCGGCCGCCTGCCGCCGCGGATCCGCCTCCGCCAGCGCCTCCGCCAGGCGGGCGTAGCTCCCGATCGGCTCGTCGCTCTCGACCTCGGACCGCAGCGCCTCCCGCAGCGCCTCCCGGGCGCCTCCCCCTGCTCTTCGGTGCCACGAGGCGACCTCCGCAGGATCGAGGGCGAGCCAGCCGAGCAGCCGTCGCAACCGACCCACCCCCGCCGCCAGCACCCCCGCCACCAGCACCGCCTCGAAGGCGAGACCCATCATGATGTAGGGAGCTTCTGTGTAGAGAAGATCTCTATCATGAGCGGGGGTGAGTGCGTTTCAGAAGGGTTCCTTGAGGAGGGCCTGCTCGATGCGGTCGAGGAAGGGCTGGCGCAGCTCGGAGAGGGTGAGCTTGGGGGCCAGGCGGGTGATATCGACGGCGGCGACGGGCTTCTGGACGCGGCCGACGATGGTGATCTCACCGAGGTCGGTGGTCTTCCCTTTTTTCTGGGCGAAGGCCTGCTGGGGGGCGAGGAGGCCGGCGAGCAAGGGGAGCAGGGCGAGGGAGCGAGGGAGCATGGGGGACCTTCGGGGGGGTCAGGGGGTCGGGGCGGCGGAATCAGCGGGAGGAGCCGAGGCGGCCGGGGGGGCCGAGCCGCTGGCCGCGGGGGGGGCAGCGCTGGCAGCCGCGGCGGCGGAGGCGGCGGCCGAGGCGGCCGCGGCGGCGGCCTGTTCCTGGGCGTTCATGGCCTCGAGGTTGTTCTTGGCGCGGGTGATGAGCTGGTCCGAGTCGTCGGCGGCGGCCGCGGAGGGCTTGCCGCGGAGCTGCTGGAACTTCTCGAACTCGGCGATGGCCTGCTCGAGCTGGGGTTTCTTGCCGGACACGCCGGGGACCGTCTCGGCAAAGAGGTAGAGGAGGCCGAGGCTGTAGTGGACCTGGGGCAGGTTCGGGTCCTTGCTGACGACCCAGTCGAACTCGCGCTTGGCTCCGGGGATATCGCCGAGGAGCCGGAGGGCGTCGCCGAGGTTGAGGTGCCCCTGGATGTGCTCGCGCTGGAACTGGAGGGCCTGGTCGAGGAGAGGCTTGGCGGCGGCGGCGTTCCCGGATTCAAGGAGGTAGGCGGCCAGCTGGATGCGGGCGTCGACCAGGTCCGGGCGGAGGGTGATGGCCTTCTCGAAGGAGGTGACCGCGAGGGAGCGGCGGTTCTGCTCCTTGTAGATGACCGCCCGCAGCAGGTGGGCCTCGGGGTTGTTGCGATCCCGCGGGGGGTTGTTGTTGTCCTCGATGCCCTCCTTGCCGACGATGGCGTCGAGGGCGTAGTGGGCCAGGTCGAGGCGCCGGTTGCGGTAGTGATCGCGGGCCAGGACCACCATGGCGGGGGCGTAGCTGGGCAGCAGCTTGAGGGCGTCCTGGGCGAGGCGCTGGGCCGTGCCGGTGTCGCGCTTCATCGACTTGACCTCGGCGAGGGAGGCCATGATCGCGGCGCTCTTGGGCATGCGCTGGAGCTTGTCCGTGAGGAAGTCGTCGGCCTCGGCGAGGCTGCCCCGGCGAGCGAGGGAGAGGCCGTAGGCCGAGAGCGCGGGCTCGTAGCTGGGCAGCGCGGTGAAGGCGTTGCGGTAGGCGTCGAGGGCGCCGGAGGCCTCGCCCATGCGCTCCATCACCACGCCGAGGGAGTAAAAAGCCTGGTAGGCCTTGCCGTCGGCCTGGGTGGCCTCGGTGAAGGCGGCCCGGGCGCCGGGGAGATCGCCGACGGCCCAGGCTTTCATGCCCCGCTCGTAGGCGACCTTGGCGGAGGCGTTCATCTCGAAGCGCTCGGCCTTGGCGTTCTCGTCGGTGGACTCGTCGGTCATGCCGACGGCGGTGGGGATCGCGGTGGCGGTGGCGGTGGCGGTGGCGGTGGGGACGTCCGAGTTGGGGACGACCGGCGTCACCTTGGGGCCGCAGGCGAGCATCACCAGCGATCCTGCGGTGAAGAAGGAGAGGGCCACGAGGGCGGAGCGCGCGCTGCGGCGGGGGTCTGGGTTGCGGTGGGTCTGGGTCATCGCGGCTCCCTCACTTGATCAACACCGGCAGCGGCGGCGGCGCCACCGAGACCTCGGGCTCGACCACCATGCCGGGCCGCGTCTTCTGGAACATGCCGTTCTCGTACTTGAACTTCAGCTCCGCGTTCTGCTCCACGGGGCCGGTGTACTCCTGCATCTTGGGGTCGCCCAGCAGGTCGGTGAAGAACGCCAGCCGCTGCAGCGCCTTCTTGATCGCGGGGCTCCGGATGTTGAAGTTCCGGCCCAGCACCACCGCCAGGGTGTACTTGAAGACCATGTTCTTGTCGGCGGCGGCCAGCTCTTCATCGCGCTTCTTGCGCCAGAGCTGGGTGCGGTTTTCGCGGTAGACGATGGCCTTCTCGGTGAGGTCATCCTCGCCGCTCTCTTCGAGGCGCTGGAGCAGCTTTTCTTCCTGGGGGGTGAACAGGATGAGGGCCGGCTCCCGGGTGTTGAAGAGGCCGGTGCGCAGCGAGTCGTAGATCGACCCCTGGCGGGCCATCGCCGCCACGATGTAGTCGGGGGCGTTGTAGTGGTTCTTGTTCTTGTCGAGGGACGCGATCCGGTCGAGCCGGTCGTAGTACTTCTGCGCGTCCTTGGCGTCGGCCTGGTACTTCTTGATGACGTCGACGACGGTGCCCTTGTAGCGGTGGTGCCCGGCGTCGTAGTCGAAGTTCTTCTTGAGCTCGGCGTCCTGGAGCGTGAAATCAGCCTCGGCGGCCATCGAGGCCTCGAGGGAGCCCTTGACCCCATCGCCCTTGGCGGCGCGGTACTTCGAGTACGCGTCGATGGTGTTCTTCCACCAGTCATCGGCCGAGCGCTCGGCGGCGGAGGCCTTCATCTTCGCCACCCAGTAGGTCGCGTTGACGTTGTACTGACCTGCAGCCTTGTTGGTCTTGTTCTTGTCGTAGAACGCGGTGAGCGAGCCGATGGCCTTCTGGCGGGTAGCGCGGTTGTTGTCCGAGTCGCCGCGCTCGTCCCAGCGCTTGAGGTCCGAGCTGGCCACGAGGTAGTCGACCTCGGCCTTGTCCTCGGCGCTGGGCTTGAAGGTGAGGAAGCGGGCCCGCATGGCCTCCATCTTGGGCTGGTCGCCGAGGTTGGCGTAGAGCACGAGGGCGTTGCGGGCGGCGTCCTTGCGGGCAGGCTCCTGGAAGCGATCGATGCCGGAGATCTTCTCGTAGGTCTCGGCGGCGGCGACGTAGTTGAAGAAGAGCACGTACGCCTCGGAGAGGGAGTCGTAG
>JALOQB010000547.1 GCA_025453595.1 Polyangiaceae bacterium | reverse complement strand
ACCCTCGTCGAGCTCCTCCAGCGCCCCTACGAGCCCACCGCTCGCCTCGTCTTCGACCTGATCCGGGCCCACCATCGTCCAGAACTTCTGTCTATGGAAGTTCTGGCTACCCTCGCCTGCAGCGCCCACACCGAGGGGCGCTCGCAGGCGCACCGCTGGCTCGAGCGGGCGGGGGCGGCGCTGGCGAAGGAGCCGGCGGCGCTGGCGAGGATGCTGCTCTCGGTCCACGCGGACACGCAGCTCTTCGCCGCCGGCTTCGTCGTGAGCACCCCGCTCTCGGAGGCGACCTGGGGGGCGCTGCTGGAGCAGACGGCCTCGGGGCTGCTGGGGCTGGGCGAGGGGGAGAACGACCGGGCGGCGAGGGCGAGGGAGGCGCTGATCTCCGGGGGCGGGGCGCGGCTGGGGCGCCTGCCCGAGGGGCTGGTGCGGGCCCTGCTGGAGCACCCGCTGCCGGAGGTGCAGGCGCTGGGCAGCGAGGCGCTGCTGCTGGCCCGCTCGGCGCCGACGGACGAGCTGATCCAGCAGCTGCTCGACAGCCCCCACGCGGTGGTGCGTGGGGCCGGGGCGCGGCTCTTCGAGACGATGCCGGACGGGGCGCTGCTGGCGCGGCCGCTGCTGCTGGCGCGGCTCCTGGCCCACGCGCAGCCGGATCTGCGGGCCTCCGGGCGCCGGCTGCTGCGGCGCCTGCTCGCGGCGGACGGGTCGTTCGCGCCGGTGATCTGCGGGCTGCTGCTGGACGCGCTGCTGCGCAACAAGCTGCCCCAGGGGGTCGGCGAGGGGCTGGGCCGCCTGATCCTGGAAGATTTGCACGACGCGCTGGTGGCGGTCTCCCCGGAGCGGATCGCCCGGCTGCTGCGGTCGGGCAACCGACAGGCGCAGGAGCTGGGGGCGCTGCTGGTGCTGAAGCGAGACCTGGCGGGGGCCTTCACGGTCGACGAGATGGCGAGGCTCTGCGATCACGAGACCCGGGGGGTCCGCGAGATCGCCTGGATGCTCATGGAGAAGAGCATCGTGCGGGTCCGGACCGACATGGCGGGGCTGATCCGGGTCCTCGATTCACCGTGGGAAGACACCCGGGCCTGGGCCTTCCAGTTCCTGAGGGAGCGCTTCTCGGAGGAGCATTTCACCCTGGACGTGCTGGTGGCGATCCAGGACAGCGTGCGCCCCGACGTGCAGGCCCTGGGGCGCGAGCTGCTGGGCCGCTACTTCCGCGAGGAGGACGGCCCCCAGCTGCTGCTGCGGCTCTCCGAGCACCCGACCCCGGCGGCGCAGCTCGCGGTGACCGACTACCTTGACCGGTTTGCCTCCGGAGAGCCCGGCTACATCCGGGGCCTGATGCCCTATTTTGCCGCGGTGCTGGGCCAGGTAAACCGGGGGCGGGTGGCCCGGGTCCGGGTGATCGCGTTCCTCGAGGAGCAAGCGCGGGGCAACCTGGAGGTGGCGGAAGAGGTGCTCCCGCTGCTGCACCGGGCCACGGCCTCCATCGCCATCGAGACCCGGGCCCTGGCCCTGGCCGCCATCGCCGCCATCGGCCAGGCTCACCCGACCCTGTCGCTCCCTGTCCCGAAGATCGCCCCCGAGGTCCGTCATGGAGTTTCATTACGCCTACCGCGGCGCTTCCGCCGTGGAGAGCCGCGCCGACCGCACCGCGATGTCCTTCGCCCCCGATACACGCCGGGAGCCCACCTATTTCTCCGGCGAGCTGGGCCAGGGCGTCAGCTTCCGCGAGGCGATCAGCGCGCTGCACGACGTCGTCATCAGCGACCTGCGCTACCAGCCCCGGGACAAGACCGCCTACAAGGAGTGGGCCGCGCAGCGCGACGAGCACGAGATCCGGCAGATCCTCGCCTCGCGCAAGGAGACCGCGGACCGGATGAAGGCGCTGGGCGACGAGCTGCTGCAGCTCCAGCAGCGCTTCAACCAGCGCCGTCAGCCCTTCGAGCAGGCCAAGAAGCGCTACTTCGATTTCCTCTACCGCCGCGACTACAACGCCTGGCTGGTCCTCGATCCGGTCATCACCGTCCACCCGGACGAGATCTCCTTCGAGTGCTTCAGCAAGGACGAATCGACCTACGGCCGCCTGTCCGCCGGCTACGGCGTCTTCAAGAAGATCGGCGAGCACGCCTGCGGGACGACCAACATCGACTACTCGGACGCCCTCTACCTCGAGTTCCAGAAGATCCGCAGCTACAAGACCACCCGCCTCGACGTGGACCCGGGGGGCTTCGACGTGAAGACCGAGGGCCAGGACGACTTCCGCGAGGTGAAGATCGATCTGCCAGACTCCTGGGTGCGGGGCTTCCTCCAGGTGAGCTCCGCGATGACGCTGCCCGCGGTGACCTTCGATCTGCACCCGATGGATGTGCAGAACCTCTGCCACATCCTGCGCCGCCACCGGGAGCAGATCGGCCCCCGCTCGCTCCGCTATCACCTCGAACCAGGCAAGCCGATCCGCATGGTCTTCGAGCCCTGGAATTACGAGGTGGTGTGCCGTCGCTCGATCTACGAGGGCGGGCAGGCCCACGAGATCCGGTCCTGGGGGCGGCGACGCATGCTGATCCTGGAGCGACTGCTGCCGGTGGCGCAGCGGTTCCGGGTGCACCTGCTCGGCACCGGGTTGCCCTCGTTCTACGTGGCCGACCTCGGCGACATGAGCTTCACCCTGGGGCTGAGCGGCTGGACATCCAACGACTGGTCACGCTC
>JALOQB010000245.1 GCA_025453595.1 Polyangiaceae bacterium | reverse complement strand
GCTGCTGAGCTTCTTTCCGGGGGGCGGGGCCAGCGGTCGGGCGATCGAGGCGATACGCCGCATCGAGGCGCGGACCCGCGAGCTGAGCGAGGAGCAGGCGCACCAGCGAGAGCCCCCGCTGGCGCTGGCCGCGGGGGTGTCCGTGGGCTGGGCGCGGCGCTACGAGGTGCAGACCGGGGCGAGCGCCGAGCGAGGCTGGTGGGGCCCCGCGGTGACCCGCGCCTGCCAGCTCGCGGCGCAGGCCGAGGCCGGGGAGATCCTGCTGGATCAGGCGGCCCAGGAGGCGGCTCCAGAGACGCTACGGCCGCAGCTCCAGGCCCGCGGGGGCGCCACCTACAGGCTGGTCGAGCCCCAGCCCCGGGAGGGCTGACCGGCGCGGGCGCTCAGCCCTCGACCTTGAGGATCGCCAGGAAGGCCTCCTGGGGGACGTCGACGCTGCCGACGGACTTCATGCGGCGCTTGCCCTCCTTCTGCTTCTCGAGGAGCTTGCGCTTGCGGCTGATGTCGCCGCCGTAGCACTTGGCGGTGACGTCCTTGCGGAGGGCCCGGATGGTCTCGCGGGCGATGATCTTGCCGCCGATCGCCGCCTGCACGGGGACCTCGAACTGCTGCTGCGGGATGAACTCCTTGAGCTTCTCGCAGAGGGCCCGGCCGCGGTGGTAGGCGCGCTCCTTGTGGACGATGATGGAGAGGGCGTCCAGGGGGTCACCGTTGACCATGATGTCGACCTTGACCAGCGTGTCCCTGCGGTAGCCGGTGAACTCGTAATCCATCGAGGCATAGCCGCGGGTGCAGCTCTTGAGCTTGTCGTGGAAGTCGAAGAGGACCTCGGCGAAGGGCAGCTCGTAGGAGATGATGACGCGGTCCTTGGAGGCATGCTGGAGGCCGAGCTGGGTGCCGCGCTTGTCCTGGCAGAGAGAGAGGACAGGGCCGATGTACTCGGAGGGCACGTGGATGGTGACCTTGCAGATGGGCTCCTCGATGTGCTGGTACTCGCCCGGGGAGGGGAGCTTGGCGGGGTTCTCGACGCGGATCATCTCGCCGTTGTTCTTGAGGACCCGGTAGACCACGCTGGGGGCGGTGGTGATGAGGTCGAGGTTGAACTCGCGCTCCAGGCGCTCCTGGATGATCTCCATGTGGAGCAGGCCGAGGAAGCCGCAGCGGAAGCCGAAGCCCAGGGCCTCCGAGGTGTCCGGCTCGAAGGAGAAGGCGCTGTCGTTCATGTGCAGCTTCTCCAGGGCGTCGCGCAGGTCCGGGTAGGCGGCGCTATCCGTGGGGAAGACGCCGGCGAAGACCATGGGCTTCACGTCCTTGAAGCCCGGGAGCGGCTCGACCACCCCGGTGTTGGCCGCCTTGGCGGTGGTCACCGTGTCGCCGATCTTGGTGTCGTGGACGCTCTTGACGTTGGCGGCGAAGAAGCCGACCTCGCCGGGCCCCAGCTCGTCGATATGGACCGGGTGGGGCGTGAAGACGCCCATCTCGACCACCTCGTAGTCGCGCTTGGTCGCCAGGAACCGTACCTTGTCGCCCTTGCGCAGCACCCCGTCCATCACCCGGACCATGACCACGGCGCCGCGGTACGAGTCGTACCAGCTGTCGAAGATCAGGGCCCGCAGCGGGCCGCCCGGGGCGCGCTCCCGCGGGGCAGGGACCTTCTTGATGACCTGCTCGAGGATGTCGCGGACCCCGATCCCGGTCTTCCCCGAGCACGGGACCGCCTCGGCGCAGTCGAGGCCCACCACCTGCTCGATCTCTTCCCGGGTCCGGTCGACGTCGGAGGACGGGAGGTCAACCTTGTTGAGCGCCGGCAGGACCTCGAGGTTCTGCTCGATCGCCAGGTACACGTTCGCCAGGGTCTGCGCCTCGACCCCCTGCGTCGAGTCGACCACCAGCACCGCCCCCTCGCACGCCGACAGCGACCGGCTCACCTCGTAGTTGAAGTCGACGTGCCCGGGCGTATCGATCAGGTGGATCCGGTACTCGAGCCCGTCCGACGCCACGTACTTCAGGCGTACCGTCTGGGCCTTGATGGTGATGCCTCGCTCGCGCTCGATGTCCATCTTGTCGAGCACCTGGTCCTGCATCTCGCGGGCGGCCAGGGCCCCCGTCACTTCGAGGATGCGATCGGCCAGGGTCGACTTGCCGTGATCGATGTGGGCGATGATGCAAAAATTACGAATCTGCTGGAGAGGGAACGACATGGATGCAGGTAGGTGGGGGTTCTAGCTCGCTCCCCCGACAAAGCACGAAACGGCGAGGCATCGCGCCTTCGCCGCACAGGTCAACGCGGTCTCGGTCTGCTCGGTCAGCACGCTCGATCTTCTCTAGGGCTCCTTCTTGGGCGGGACCACCGGCGCCACCCCAGGCGGCGGTGGCGAGGGAGGCGTGGCCTCCGGAATCAAGGATACCTGGCCAGGAAGCAAGCTCTCGTATTGCTTCAGGACAAGGTCGATCCCCTCGCGAATGAACACCGCAATGGGAACCTTGGTGCGCTCGTGCAGAAGCTTCAGCCGATCGTTCTGCTCGGGCGTGATGTAGACCGTTGACGAAATCTTCTTGCGAGCCATGACCTCATGTCCGACCTGCAGTGACCATGTGTTGCCTTATATTATCTTATACATGTTGTCAACCGTGCCCTCCGGCGGCTAGGGTGCGGGGCTGCTGGGCGCCTTGCTCAGGAGGAAGCGAGAAAGCTAGGCTCCTTTCGCTTCAACGAGGTCTCTCTCAGGGAGTGCCCATGGGTTCAAGAACTTCTCGATGGTCGATGCTGGTGGTGGTGGCGCTGGGGGGGGCGATGGGGCTGGCGAGCTGCAGCCAGACGCTCTCGGCGGGCGCGAAATCCGGGAAGGGCGACACCCGACGCGCGGTGGAGGTGGTGCACGAGGCCTGCGACGTGGGCTCCTCCTCGGCGACCAGGCAGGACGCCAACGGCGACGGCCGGCCCGAGCTGATCACGGTGAACGCCGGGGGGCAGCTGCGCTGCCGCGCCATGGACCTCAACAACGACGGGCTGATCGACCGGTACGCTTACTACGACGGGAGCGGTCAGCTGCGGCGCGTCGAGAGCGACTACGACCGCGACGGCAAGTTCGACGAGATCGCCCTCTACCAGGGTGGTGTGCTCGTCGAGAAGCACCGCGAGATGAACCTCGACGGCAAGCTCGACGCCTGGGTGTACTACGAGAACAACACGGTGACGAAGCAGGAGCGGGACACCGACGGCGACGGGCGCGTCGACGAGTGGTGGCAGTACAGCCCACCCAAGGAAGCCGGCGAGCCCCCCTGCGTGGTCGTCTCCAAGGACATCGACGGCGACGGGCTGCCCGAGCCCGCCTCCCAGATCGATTCCTGCAAGCCCCCCGCGGACGCCCTCGCGCCGGGCGCCATCCCGATCTACGACTCGGCCTCCGCGGCCCCGCCGCCCCCTCCCCCCCCTTCGGCCCTCCCTCCTCCGCCTCCCCCGCCCCCCGCCCCGGGAGGCCCCTGAACCATGCGCGCCGTCCTCCCCTCCCTCGCCCTCGTCGCCACCCTCGCCCTCGCATGCGGCAAGCAGAGCGCACGCCCAGGCCCCATCGCGGCCCCCGAACGCGGCCGCGCCACCAGCTCCCAGGGCAGTGACCAGGGGCGCTGCGACTACCAGGGTCGCCAGGATCGCGAGGCCGTCGAGACCTCCAGCCCCGGCGCGCTCCTGCCCAACGTGCGCCGCGTCTACCAGGTCCTCACCTTCGGCGACGAGCAGCGCCGCATCCTCGCCTGCCGCGAGGTCGACACCAACCTCGACGGCGTCAAGGATGTGGTCCGCCTCTACAACGACAAGGGCGAGGCGATGAACGAGGAGGCCGACAGCAACTACGACGGCCGCATGGACACCTGGCTCACCTTCACCGGCGGCCGCCTCTCGAAAGAGGCCCGCGACACCAACCACGACGGCGAGCCCGACCTCTGGAAATACTACGTCATCGACGAGGACCCGACCGCCGAGAAGGAGCGCCTCGCCAAGGCTCCTCTCCGCCTCCAGCGCATCCAGCGCGACCTCAACTTCGACAAGAAGCCCGACGTCTGGGAGTTCTACGAGCAGGGTCGCCTCGAACGAGTCGGCTTTGACCTCGATTTCGATGGCCGCGTTGACCGCTGGGATCACGACGTCGTGGCCCGCCAGATCAAGACCGATGAAGCGCTCAAGAAGAGCGCCCCCGCCACCAGCGCGGCGCCCAGCTCCAGCGGCCCCCCCGCGGCCGCCCCTCCCCCGGGCGATGAAGAAGGATGAACCGAGTACATGGCCCTGGAACGTTTGCAAAAAATCGTGGCGCGCGCCGGTCTGGCCTCGCGCCGAGGCGCTGAAGAGCTGATCACCAGCGGCCGCGTTCGCCTCAACGGCCGCATCGTCACCGAACTGGGGACGCAGGCTGACCCCCGCAAGGATGACATCGAGGTCGACGGCCGGAAGCTCATCGCCGAGCGCCCCGTCTACATCCTGCTGCACAAACCCCGCGGCGTCGTCTCCACGCGCCACGACCCCGAGGGGCGCCCCACCGTCGTCGAGCTCGTCTCCGCCTACAAGGCCACCCTCTACCCCGTCGGTCGCCTCGACTTCCACACCAGCGGCGCCCTGCTCCTCACCAACGACGGCGAGTTCACCCAGGGCATGCTCCACCCCAAGAAAAAAGTCCCCAAGACCTACGCGGTCAAGGTCCAGGGACAGATGGAGACCGGCGACATCGAGCACTGGTGCCGCGGCGTCCGCCTCGACGATGGGACCACCGCCCCCTGCGAGGTCAAGCTCCTGCGCCACGAGAACGAGAAGACCTGGATCGAGGTCACCCTGCGCGAGGGCCGCAACCAGCAGATCCGCCGCATGGGCGAGGCCACCGGCTTCCCCGTCATGCGCCTCGCTCGCCTCAGCTTCGCCGGCGTCACCACCGAGGGCCTGCGCCCCGGCGAGTGCCGCCCCATGACCCCCGACGAGCTGCGCAGCATCAAGGCCGAATACGGCGTCCCTCGCCGTATCCCCAAGGGCGAGCCCGAGCTCGAAGAACGCCCCCGCGCACCCCAGCGCCGCGGCGGCTTCCCCCGCTTCACAGACCGGGCCGAGGGGCTCGGCGAGGGCAAGGCCCCCCGGGGCGAAGGGTCCAGCGGCCGGACAGAACGCGCTCCCGCCCGCGGCGAGCGCACTTCCGCCCGCGACGAACGTGCCCCTGCCCGCGGCGAGCGCGCCCCCGCTCGCGGCGAGCGCACTTCCGCTCGTGGCGAGCGCGCCCCTGCTCGTGGCGAGCGTGAATCCAAGGAGCGCCGGGCCCCCCGTGGCGAGCGCGAGGCCCCTCGCGGCGCGCGCCCGCCGGCCCCCGGTGATGGCCGCGGAAATCGCTCACGCCCCCCGCGAGACGAACCCCGGGCCCCGCGTCCCCCGCGGGACGAACGCCCCAAGGAGCAGCGTCCCACGCCGTCCAGGGGCCGTCAGAACAGCTCTGCTGCGGTCCCGTCGGCCAGGGCCCAGGCCGACAGCGGCACCCGCAGCCGCCCCCCTTCTCGCACCAGGCGCCCTCGCTGAATCATCCGCTCGGCGGCACGGCGGCGCTCCGCGGGCCACGGCTCGACCCCCAGCTCCGCGGCGGCGGCTTCCAGATCAAAGCCCTCCGCGAGCCGTAGCCCCAGCATGATGCGCTCTCGCAGCAGGGTAGAAGCGTCCAGCGGCTCCACGCTCTCCGCGATGCCACCGGGGTCATTGGCGACACCTCCCTGTGTGGCCTGGAGATAGCGCTCGGGGAGGGGCTGGTTGCGGTAGCGCAGGGCGCCCTGAGGGCCCGGGATCATGCCCACGGCGGCGCACCCGAGGCCCAGGTAAGCGCGGCCCTTCCAGTAGCCGAGGTTGTGGCGAGCCTCCTGGCCGGGGACGGCGTAGTTGGAGATCTCGTAGTGAGCGAGGCCCCGGGCGCCGAGGGCATCGTGGAGTGCGTGGAAGGAGGCGACCATGGCGCCGTCGTCGGCGAGGGGGAGGCGACCGCGGCGCGCCAGCTCCCCGAAGCGGGTGCCGGCCTCGATGGTGAGGCTGTAGGCAGAGAGGTGGGTCAGCCCTTCGTCCAGGAGGCGGGAGGCCTCGTCGACGGCCTCGTCGGGTCGCTGGTCAGCGACCGCATAGATGAGGTCGGCAGAGACGCGAGGCATGCCGGAGGCGAGGGCGCCGCGGACGGAGCGGAGAGCCCCCTGGGCGTCGTGGAGGCGGCCGAGGAAGCGGAGGCGCTCGTCATGGAGGGACTGGACGCCGATGGAGAGGCGGTTGACGCCGGCCGCGAGGAGCCCCTCGGCCCGGGCCTGGTCGAGGGAGGAGGGGTTGCACTCGGCGGTGATCTCGGGCTCCCGCGAGGGGGGAAAGGCAGCGCGGAGGGCGGCGATGACGCGAGCGAGCTGGGAGGGCTCCCAGAGGGAGGGGGTACCGCCGCCAAAGAAGATGCTTTCAAGGGTGAAAGACGCGTGTTCGATCCTGAAATCGGCGAGGCGTAGATCGAGTTCCCGCAGGACCGCGTCGGTATAACCGACCTGATCGATGGCCTCGCGGGTGGTGCGGTAGCTGACGAAATCGCAATAGGGGCATTTCTCCAGGCACCACGGAAAGTGGACATAGACCTGCATGGGGGAGAGGGTGGCACGAACCGGGGGGTTTGGGGGATCCGGTGGCACGAAGGTCGCTGCGTTGCCCGGCTGTGCGCAGGGTGTTACGCTGAGGTGAGAGCGTCGACTCACCAATGAGTTGCTCCCGGCGCTCGGCTGTACCCGCCATGCTAGAGCTTAATACCCTGGTCGATCGCGTGAAGGCCTACCATCCCAGCGCGGATACGGCGCTGCTGGTGAAGGCTTATGACTACTCGAACCGAGCGCACGAGGGGCAGAAGCGCAAGAGCGGTGAGCCGTACTTCACCCATCCGGTGTCGGTCGCGGGGCTGCTGACGGACCTGCGGCTGGACATGGCGAGCGTGTGCGCGGGGCTGCTGCATGACGTGGTGGAGGACACGCCGACGACGCTCCAGGAGATCGACCAGGAGTTTGGCACCGAGGTGGCCGAGCTGGTCGACGGCGTGACCAAGCTGTCGAAGATCGAGTTCACCTCGAAGGCGGACCGCCAGGCGGAGAACTTCCGCAAGATGGTGGTGGCGATGTCGCGGGACATCCGGGTGCTGCTGGTCAAGCTGTGCGACCGCCTCGACAACATGCGGACGCTGGAGCACATGAAGCCCGAGGCGCAGGAGCGCATCGCCCGGGAGACCATGGATATCTACGCCCCGCTGGCGAACCGGCTGGGGATGTCGCGCATCAAATCCGAGCTGGAAGACCTCTCGTTTCGCTACCTCGAGCCGGATGCTTACCGGGAGCTGAGCGGCAAGGTGGCGAAGACCCAGGCGGAGCGGGAGCGGTACATCGCGAGCGTGTGCCGGACGCTCCAGGCGAAGCTGGCCGAGCACGGCTTCGCCGGGGAGGTGAGCGGGCGGGCCAAGCACCTGTACTCGATCTACCGCAAGCTCCAGGCGCAGAAGTGCGAGTTCGAGCAGGTGTACGACATCGTGGCGTTCCGGTGCATCCTCGAGACGGTGGCCGACTGTTACGCGGCGCTCGGGGTGATCCACTCGAAGTGGACGCCGGTCCCCGGGCGCTTCAAGGATTACATCGCGCTGCCCAAGCCCAACCAGTACCGATCGCTCCACACCACGGTGATCGGGCCCGGGCGCGAGCGGATCGAGATCCAGACCCGCACCGCCGACATGCACCGCATCGCCGAGCAGGGCATCGCGGCCCACTGGAAATACAAGGAGCGCCACAGCGGCGGCCTCGACCCGCGGGACGCCGAGAGCTTCGCCTGGCTCCGCGAGCTCATGGAGGTGCAGAAAGACCTGCGCGACCCCGCCGAGTTCCTCGAGAGCGTGAAGCTCGACCTGTTCCAGGACGAGGTGTACGTCTTCTCCCCCAAGGGCGACGTGCACGTGTTCCCCCGGGGGGCCACCCCCGTCGATTTCGCCTACACCATTCACACCGACGTGGGCACCCACTGCGCCGGCGCCCGCGTCAACGGCGCCATGGTACCGCTGCGCCACCGGCTCCACAGCGGGGACGTGGTCGAGATCCTCACCGACCCCCGCCAGCTCCCCAACAAGGACTGGCTCGACTTCGCCGTCACCAGCCGCGCCCGCTCCAAGATCCGCAACACCCTCCGCTCGGACCAGCGCGAGCGCGCCATCAGGACCGGGCGCGAGCTCCTCGAGCGCGAGCTCCACGAGCACAAGGTCTCCCTCTCCAAGATGCTGCGCAACCAGGACGAGGTGCGAAAGCTCATCGAGCACTTTCGCGCCACCACCCTCGACGAGCTGCTCATGCTCGTCGGCTACGGCAAGCTCAAGACCAGCGAGGTCTGTGAGTTCCTGGTGCCGCCGCCTCCCCCCGAGGCAGAACCCTCCCCCGACTCGGATGCCCCCCCCTCCCTCGAGCCTGCGCGCCAGCGCGTCGCCAGCAAGGACGCCCCCGCCATCCTCCTCGGTGATACCAGCGATATCCTCGCCCGCTACGCCCGCTGCTGCAACCCGCTCCCGGGGGAAGAGGTCGTCGGCTTCATCACCCGCGGCCGCGGCATCACCGTCCACCGGCGCACCTGCAGCAAGGCCTTTGACTCCAACGACCCCCAGCGCCGCGTCGATGTCTCCTGGCAGCCGAAGACCAAGATGAGCCGCACGGTCCAGATCAAGATCGTCACCACCGATCGCCCTGGCATCCTCGCCACCCTGGGTCAGACCTTCCAGGCCAGGGGGGTCAACGTTCAATCCGCCGTCTGTCGCGCCGGCGACGATGGCCGCGCCCTCAACCTCTTCACCTTCACCTGCGGTGACCTCGACGAGCTCAAGACCATCATGAACTCGCTCCGCAAGGTCAACGGCGTGCTCCAGGTCGATCGCACGTTAGCCCTCCGCTACCCTGGCGTCATGTTCCAGATCGCGCGCCGGACTTCTCCCCTCCCCTCCCTCGACCTCCTCGACACCCAGGCCCACACCGCCGCCACCCTCGCCCCTTCCCGCGGGGGGCTCCTCACCTCGCTTCGCCTGGAGAATAGAGAAGTTCTCTACATGGACGAGGCGACGCTGCTGGACCCGAGCAAGAACGTGCGCGGGGGCAACCCGGTGCTCTTCCCGTCCCCGGGCAAGCTGCGAGACGATCGATGGAGCCGCGGGGGCCTGGGGGGCACGATGAAGCAGCACGGCTTCGCGAGGAACCTCCCCTGGGAGCAGCGGGGCGAGGACACGCAGGGCGGCGCGTCGGTGACGCTGGGGCTCGCGGCCAGCGACGAGACCCGGGCCCTGTACCCCTTCGACTTCGACGCGGCGTTCACCTACACGCTCCGCGGCAACGAGCTCACGATCGCCATGAACATCCGGAACCGGGGCGCCACGGCGATGCCCTTCGGCGCGGGTTTTCACCCGTACTTCGCCGTCCCGCGGGGGCAGAAGGGCCAGGTACGCTTCGAGACCCGGGCCACGCGAGCCTTCGACAACACGCGCAAGGAGGAGGTGCCGTACCGGCTCGATCTGAGCGAGGGAGAGACCGACCTGCACCTGCTGGACCACGGCGCGACGCGGGCCCGGATGGAGTGGCCAGGGGGTGCGGTGGAGCTGGCAGGGAGCGAGGAGTTCACCCACTGGGTGCTCTGGACGCTACCCGAGCGGGACTTTGTGTGCCTCGAACCCTGGACGTGCCCTGGAGACGCGCTCAACACCGGGGATCGACTGCTGCACCTGGAGCCCGGAGCGAGCAGGACGCTGCGGCTGTCGATGCGCTTCGAGCTCACTTGATGGGCGGAGGCTCGACCGGGGCGAGGGTCGTGATGCCGGCGCCGTAGAAGCCGGCGATATCGAAGGATTTGACCAGGCAACCGGTGCCATCCGAGATGGCGACGTCGACGAGGTGACCACCGTTGGAGAAGCCGTACACACGGTCGCCCCAGGCGGCGATACCGAACATGTTGCCGTAGTTGCCGCCGAGCTCGTCGTTGCAGTCTTTCCGCCGGACGATCTGGCCCCGCACCGACTTGGTCATCGAGCCAGGGGCCGCCTTGCCCAGCTTGTTCATGTCGATCTCGATGAGCGAGTTGACGTTGTTGCAGCCAGGGGTGGCGGGGGGGTTCGGGCAGTCGCGGACGGTGGCGAAGCCGAGGGCCTCCTTCTCGCCCTTCACGAACACGATGTCCCCGGAGAGCTCCCAGCGTTTGCCCGCGTTCTTGTAGATGTTG
>JALOQB010000244.1 GCA_025453595.1 Polyangiaceae bacterium | reverse complement strand
CACCTGCTCACGGACCTGGAGAGCGCCGACATCCTCGACCGCACGGTGCGGCCAAGGCTCCGCGAGAACAACGTCGACCTCGCCCTCCGCGAGGGCGTCGGCGCCATCCAGCGCGAGCTCGGTGGCCCCGGGAGCGGGGCCCCTCGAAGTACCCCCGACGCCCCCGGGAACAGGGCCCAGCGCTCCCTCCAGGGAGGCTGGTTTTTCCTTCAAATTCTGATGTTTCTGGGCTCCCTCGGGGTGCTCCTGTTCGCGTTCCAGAAGTACCGCCGACAGAAGGCGCTCAAGGAACGACATCGCGTGATGGTCGAGGAGTACGAGAAGAAGCTGGGCGCGTTCCCCGATCCCGCATCCTGGGAACAGCGCAGGAAGGCCCAGCAGGGTGCCCAGTTCGACCCGGATGAGCTCACCAGCTACAAGACCCACCATGCAAGCGTCCGGAGCGCCCTCGATCTTTACAAGAACCTGAGGCCAGGCCGGGGGCTCGAGCGGGAGAGCCAGATCGAGCGAGACCTCGCGAAGCTGAAGAAATCCCACGAGAACGTGGCATCGCTGGAGCGGTTCGAGCAGGAGCTGCGCGGCGGTGCCTCCTCCCGCATCCTGGCGCAAGCTGCTCAGGAGCTGGAAAAAGCCCGGGAGCTGCTCAGGGCGCACAAGCACCTCTTTGCTCGCGATACCGAGGCGTCCCTGCGCAAGCTGCAAGCAGGGCAGCAGGTGGCCCGGGTCCCCTCCCTCAAGAACGACCCCCGTGCCACCGCCGAGGCTTGCCTGAAGGCCGCCGAAGAGGAGCACCGCAAGCTGCAGGATCGCATCAAGGTCGTGGAGGCTGGCCCGGAGCGCGCAAGGAAGCTGGCGCGGCAGCTCAAGCAGCTCCGGAGCTCCTCCCAGCAGGCCAGCGCGGCCTGGCGTTCGTTCTTCCTGGCGTACCCGGGCGAGACCGAGCCCTCCGGCAAGAGCCCCGATGCCCAGCTCACCAACGCCGAGGCCGCCCTCCGCAGGCTGGAGGCCACCTTGCCGATCAAGGGGGCCTCCCAGGTCGAGGCCTTCCTGCGGGAAGAACGCACGCTCCAGGGGGCCCTCCAGCGGCTGGAGAACCTCCTGCGGGAGGCCCCGGACCTCTCCTCTCGCCGCGCCAGCGCCGAGCGCGAGGCCCCCAGGGTCCGCGGCCAGGTGGAAGGGTTGCTGCTCAGCGTCCAGGAAGATCGGCTCAACTTCCACGGCGTCGAGCTGCGCAAGAAGGCGGAACTCCAGTACAACGAGGCCGTGCGTCAGCTCGAAGCACGGGAGAAAGGGAGCCCGTCCCGCGCCCTCGAGCAGCTCCGCGAGGCCGAGCGCAACCTGCAGAAGGCCAGCAAGCTCCACAAGGCCGGGCCCAAGATCACCGCGTCAAGCAACTTGTATGGAAGTTCTTCATCGAGCGACGGCGGCTTCGACGAAGGAGGGTACTCTGGCCACGAGAGCAGCTCATCGAGCTACGACAGCTCCAGCTCGTCGAGCTACGACAGCTCCAGCTCGTCGAGCTACGACAGCTCCTCCGGTTCATCGAGTGATGGCGGAGGTTCATCCGGGGGCGGAGATTTTGGCGGCGGCGGTTCGTCCAGCGACTGGTGAACCGGGGCAGGGGCAGGCTTCATGGCGGCGTCGGTTCAAGGATGCGACCGAGGAAGAGCAGCGTGCCCGTGAGGTTATCCCGGGCAGAGCTCACAGCAGGGGCCTCGCCCTGCGTCTGCCGCGGCGTGGCCGCAGGGGCAGGGGGGCGGCCAGCGAGGTGGCAACCAGAGGGGATCGCGCTGCGGTGAGGGAGGGGAGCGAGGGCAGCACGGCCTGGTCCGACGCGACGCCTCCGGGGGGGGTAGAGGCGACCGCTGACCCCTCGTGCCCCTCCTTCCTGGAGAGATCCTGCATCGTGCTCACGATGATGCCGATGAAGAGGTTGAGGATGGTGAACGTGGCCATGAAGATGAACGGGATGAAGAAGCACCAGGCCCAGGGGTGTTGCTCCATCACGGGCCGGACGATCCCCATGGACCAGCTCTCCAGCGTCATGATCTGGAACAGCGTGTAGAGGCTCCCCCCGAGGGATCCAAAGAACTCCGGGTGCGTCTGGCCGAAGAGCCGGGTCGCGAGGACCGCGGCCACGTAGAAGAAGATGGACATCACCAGGATCACCGATCCCAGCCCCGGGATGGCCTGCAGGAACGCCGCCACCACGCGCCGCAAGGAGGGCACCACCGTGAGGAGCCGGAGCACCCGGAGCACCCGCAAGGTACGGAGCACCGCCAGGGGGCCCGCGGCCGGGAGGAGCGCGATCGAGATCACCAGGAAATCAAAGCAGTTCCAGCCGCTCCGGAAGAACCGCCATCGGTAGAGGATCAGCTTGGCGATCATCTCGGCAGCGAACACCAGCAGGCAGAGGCGATCGAGGGCGAAGAACAGCGAGGAGAAGGCGCCCATCGCCGGATGCGTCTCCAGCCCGAGCACCACGGCGTTGATCAGGATCAGGAAGACCAGCGCCCGCTGCATGGTGTCCGATTCGATCCTGCGCTCCAGGGTCGTTCGCCACGGCGCAGCTTCGGGAGGAAGGAGGCTTGCGTGTTCGGTGGTCATCAGGTGTGCTGTTGGAGAGAGCCGTCAACCTTCGTCGCGTCGGGCCAACACCATGCTTCACCCGACCGCGAGGCCCGGGGCTCATCCAAACCTCATGCCAGCATCGCGCAGAGGCCGCGGCTCGGATGAGGCCTCGCGGGGTCAACCTCTCCCGGGCGCTCAGCGACCCCAGGGGCCGGGCTGAGGGCCCATCACGAAGCGGAGGGAGCCGCCTGGACGCAGGTCCGCGTGGCGCAGGACGGGGCCATCGAGGGGCACACCGTTGAGCTGCACCGACTGGACGTAGGGGCTGGCATCGGAGACCCCCGGAGCCTCGATGGTGAAATCACCGCCAGGCAGGTGGAGCACCATCCGCGGATAAGTTGGAGCACCAACGAAATAGCGATCGGTGCCAGCGAGGGGGTAGAAGCCCATGGCGTTGAAGAGGTACCAGGCGCTCATGGTGCCGCCGTCGTCGTTCCCCGGGATCCCGTCGGGGGTGGGGCGGAAGAAGGTGTGCTGGATCCAGCGGACCCAGCGCTGGGTCAGGTCGGGGCGTCCGGCCTGGGCGAAGAGGTAGACGATGTGCATCGGAGGCTCGTTGCTGGCCCAGAAATAAGGCCGCATGCCGCTGCCCTTGATCGATCCATCGGCGGGGAATTCCTCGTAGGAGAGGCGACCCTTCTCGAAGAATTCCTCGAGCTTGGCCACGAGCGCCTCGCGACCTCCGTGGAGCTCGATCAGGCCCTCGACGTCGTGCAGAGGGCCAAAAAGGGTGTGCCAGCCGCTGGCCTCGACGTACTCCTCGCCGAAGATGACCGGGGAGTATTTTGGCGAGACCGGAGCCCCCTGCTCCGAGTGCGCCACCAGAAAGCCAAGCTCGGGGTCGTAGAGCTTGCGCCACCCGCGGGAGCGGCTCTCCAGCGCGAGGGCGTCCTCCTCCTTGCCAAGGGAGCGCGCCAGCTGGGCCAGGGCCAGGTCGTTGATCGCGTACTCGACGGTCTTGGAGACCGAGCCGCCCAGGGTCGCAGGGACGTAACCCAGCGAGAGGTAAGGCCCCACATCACGGCGCCCTCCGCGGCCTTCCGGGGGCTCTTGCGGGTCGAGGGCCGCAGCCCGCATCTTCTCGTAAGCCCCCGCGGCGTCGAAGCCGGTGAGCCCCTTCACGTAGGCGTCCGCGAGGACCACCTCGGCGCTGGAGCCGATCATCGTGCCGGTCTCCCCGGTGGCCAGCGGCCACTTCGGGAAGAACCCCCCCTGCTTCGCCATCTCGTGGAGCGATCGCACCGCGTCCAGGTTGCGCTCCGGGGCCAGCAGCGCCAGCAGCGGGTGGTAGGTCCGGTAGGTGTCCCAGAGGGAGAGATCCGAGCAGTAGTGAAAGCCCTCGGCCTGATAAATCTTCCCGTCGTTGCCCACGTAACGACCGTCCGCGTCCCCGGTCCGCGTCGGCATCAGGTACAGGTTGTAGAGCGCCGAGGCCACGAGCCGCTGATCCTCCTCGCGCGCCCCCTCGATCTCGATGGCGCCGACCAGCGGGCTCCACGCCTCCTCGGCTCGCCGCTGCGCCTCCTCGAACGAGACCCCGGCGGCCTCCACCGCCAGGTTGTTCGCTGCCCCCTCCGCCGAGACAAACGAGAGCGCCACCCGCACCGTCAGCGGCTCCGGAGAGGGGTCAAACTCCAGGGCAAGCCCCGCGGGTAGCTGGTCCTCCTTGTTCTCCGGTTGCGAGAAGGTGAGCTCGCCGCCCGGCGAGGGCTCGGCGGAGCCGGACCAGGTCTGCACCCCGCGCCAGGGGCGATCCGGCCGCAGCTCGAAATGCACGTCGTAGCCCCCGAACCCCCGGGACATCGCCCCCACGTGGCGGAACTTGCCCCGCACCGCCCCGTCCTTCGCGCTCGCCTCCGCGGATCGTATGGAACCTCCGGACAGATGGTGAGCAAGATCAACGAGGACCGCGGGGCTGGCGGAGGCAGGGAAGCGGTAGCGATGGAAGGCGACGTGGGGGGAGGCGGTGAGCTCGACCTCGATGTTGCCGCGCTCGAGGGTGAGGGCGTAGCGCCCGGGGGAGGCCTGCTCGGAGGCCTTGAGGAAGGGGGACTGGTGGCCCTTGGTGGGGATGCGGGAGGCGTCGAAGCCGTCGAGGGGCATCAGGCCCAGGACGCCGTAGTCGGTGGCGCCGGTGCCGTGGAGGTGGAGATGGGAGAAGGCGACGACCTGGTCATCGCCGTACCAGTAGCCGGAGTAGTGAAGGAAGAGGGTGAGGGGGGTGTTGAAGTCTCCCCAGGGGCCGACGGTATCGGGGCCGATCTTGACGAGGCCCTGGGGGGCGAGGGCTCCGGGGAAAGCGCTACCGAAATTGAAGCCAAAGCCACCGCTCCCGAGGAAGGGGGAGGCGAGCTGGAGGGGGGTCAAAGCCGGTGGGCGCGAGGGGGGGGCTTCGTCGTCCTGGCAGGCGGAGAGGGAGGCCAGGAGCACGGGGAGGAGAGCAGCGAGGAGCCGGCGCACGAGGGGAAGAGTACGCGGACCTGGTGGCCCCGGGAGGGTTCAGAAGAGACCGCCGGCCTGATCCCCCTCATCGACCAGCACCAGCCCGATGTTGTCGTCGCCTCCGGCCTCGTTGGCCCGCGCCACCAGCCTCGCCCCGAGCCGCTGCAGGTTCGATTCTCCGGCCCAGATGGCCTCGATTTCCCGGTCCGGGAGCATACGATTGAGGCCATCGGAGCAGAGCAGGAAGCGATCGCCAGGCTCCAGCGGCTCGAAGCGCAGGTCGGCCATCCAGGATTCGTCCTTCGTGTCCATACCAAGGACCCGGGTGATGACGTTTTTGGGGAGCTGGGCGAGCTGCTCGGGGGTCAGCGCGGGCTGGTGCTTGATGCAATGATTGATCAATGAATGATCCTCGGTGAGGAGCTGGATGCGGCCGCCGCGGAGGCGGTACGCCCGGCTGTCCCCCGCGTGGGCGATGCACGCGCCCCCCGGCACCAGGAGCAGGGCCACGGCGGTCGAGGATTGACCGCGGAGTGTCCCCCTGGATTGGGCGATCTCCATGCAGATTCGCAGGTGGGCGAGCTGGAAGGCGAGCTGGAGAGGCCTTCCCTGGCGGAGGGCCCCTGGGGGCCAGCGGTCGAGGGGATGTTGCTCCCAGAACTGGCTCAGGGAGTGGCGAACAAGGTTCGCCGGGATGTAACCGGTGCTCTGGCCCCCCATGCCATCCATGACGGCGGCGAAGGGCACCTCGGGCATCCAGAGAACGGTGTCCTCGTTGTGGTTGCGCTTGACCCCCACGTCGCAGAAGGAGGCGCCGCGGCAGAGGACAGGTGACGAGCCGGGGCGCGGCCCATGGTTCACGTGGAGCCGGCTGGCTCGGGGGGGTCGCCGGGGGAGATCGCGTCCATGGCCGGAGCGGTGACGACCTCGCCGGTGGCGGCGCCGGAGGAGGGCGCCGGGGGTGGAGGCTGGGTGATGGAGGAGGCGTCGTCGAGGTACTCGAGACGGAGCACCACGGCGGAGATGTTGTCGAGGCCCCCGGCTTCGTTGGCGAGCTGGATCAGGCGCGCGGTGGCGCGGGCGGGCTCGCCGGCCTCGTGGATGGTCTCGAGGATCTCCTCGTCGGAGAGCATGCCGGTGAGGCCGTCGCTGCAGAGCAGGAAGATGTCACCGGGCTCGAAGCGCTCGGAGCGCAGATCGACCTGGGCGGTGGCCTCGATGCCGACGGCGCGGGTGACGATGTTCTTGGGCAGGTGGGCCAGGTCTTCGGCCGGGATATCGTGCTTGAGGGCGAGGATATCGTTGACCAGCGTGTGGTCGCGGGTGAGCAGCTCGATGGAGGAGCCCCGGAGCCGGTAGCAGCGGCTGTCGCCCAGGTGGGCGATGTGGACCATGGGGGGCTGGAGGAAGAGGGCGACGATGGTGCAGCCCATGCCGCGGTGCTTGGCGTGGGTGGTGGAGATCTCGTAAACGTCGCTGTTGGCCTTGGTGACCGCGGCGCCCAGGCGTCGAGCGCCGGACAGGAGGGGATCGGCGTCGCCTTCCGAGAACTCGTGGAGGGAGGTGGCCTCGAAGAAATTGCGCACCGAGGCGATGGTGAGGGCGCTGGCGACCTCGCCCGCGTTGTGGCCTCCCATGCCGTCGGACACGAGGAAGACCCCGAGGTCACGGCGCACGAGGATGTTGTCTTCGTTGTGGTGGCGTGCCTTGCCGACGTCGGTGAGCCCCGCAGCAAGCACGTGAAGGTGGCGGCCTTCCATCAGATGGGTCCACAACATCACAGGGCGCAGGACCGTGTCAATGCGCCCCGTGCCCCGGGAAGCTGCCTTTGCGCTAGGCTCGATGACGCATGGCGTCCGACCCTCTCGACAAGCTGCTGGCAGAGCTGGCCCAGGAGTACGACCCGAATCGCCCTGCGCCCACCCCGGTTCCGACGACCTTTTCCGGAGTGATCGCCCCCTCGCCCCCCCCTGCCTCCCCTCCCGCTGCGCCCCTGGGCGCCTCGATGCACCCCGCGCTCCAGGGGCTGGTGGAGGGCGAGATGGCGGCGCTCCGCGAGGAGGAGCGGCAGCGCGCGGCGGAGGAAGAGGCGCGGCGGCGCAGGGAAGAGGCGGCGCGTCGGCGCGTCGAGGAGGAGGAGCGACAGCTGGCGGAGCAGGCCCGGCGGCGGCAGGAAGCCGAGGCGAAGCGCCACGCCGAGGCGGAGGCGCGGCGGCAGGTCGAGGTCGAGCGCGCGCTGCGACGCCAGGCGGAGCAGTGGCTGGCGAAGCTCGACCCTTACTCGATCGAAGGCCAGTGGTTCACCGTCTTCGCCGCGCGCCACAAGGACCGCGTCGAGGCGGCAATGCTCTACCTGAAGGACGTGAAGGGGCTGGGCTAACGGGCTGGCCGACGCTCCGGAGGTTCAGGCTTGTCTCGCTCGATTTCCAGGTGAAAATGAGGGGGGCGGTGCTCCTCCAGGAGGCTGATGTTCCCCACCTCCCGCACGGCGGCGCGGAAGGCCTTCCGGTCGGCCTCGGTCATGATCGTGTTCCGGATGTCGACGGCGCCCGCCCGCAGGTGCGCCGAGATGTAGACCCCCCGCTGGATCTGGGCCTGGAGCGTCGACTGGACCGCGGCGACGACCTCTTCCGGGCGTTTTCGCGCGCCGCGGGCCCGATCGTAGGCCTTCTGGATCTCGGCGGCCGCCTCCCGGTCCTCGTAGAGTTTGGTCAGGCTGCCCCCCAGCTCGATCACGCGGATCATGGCCCGGGCCTGGCGCCCTGGATCCCGGGTGCCGCTCACCACGATCAGGTGCTTGCCGGTGCGCCGGGAAAAGGCATCGTCGAGCTGGTGAATCCGGGTCGCGACCGGGGACGAGAGGGTCACCCCGGGGAGCACCGTGAACCGCGCCCCGGCGGGCAAGGTCGAGCGGGCCAGGGCCGGGGTCTTGTCCCCCTCCAGGTAGGCGTCCGCCGGGTCGCAGGACTCGGCCTGGGCTTGCTGCAGCGAGGGCAGCTCGCCGGGGTTGCACCCCAGCAGGACGAGGACGAGAGGGAGCAGGCGTCGCACCCACGGATCGTCCCTCGCCGCGGAGGGCCGGGACAACTTTGCAGCTTCAGAACTGGACCGTCGCTCCGGCCCAGGTGAAGCCGGCGCCGAAGGCCGCCATCAGCACCTTGTGCCCCGGGGCAAGCCGCCCGTCCCGGATCGACTCGCTCAGCCCCAGCGGGATGGTGGCCGCGGTGGTGTTGCCGTAGCGCTCGATGTTGTGCACCGTCTTTGCTTCGGGGATCCCCAGCTTGCTCGCGACCATCTGGTTGATGCGCATGTTGGCCTGGTGGGGCACGAAGAGGTCGAGGTTCTCGGGGGTCCAGCCGGTATCGGCGAGCACCGCGCGGGCCACCTCGGGCATCTTCTCGGTGGCCCAGCGGAACACCGACTTCCCGTTCATGCGGGGCCACACCCGGCCCTCCTCGATCATCTCGTGGGTGAGCCGGGGCATGTACTTGCTGGCGGGGGCTTCGAGCCAGAGATCCTGGGCGCCAACCCCGTCTGCATGGAGCCGGATCGACTGGATCCCGACCTTGTCGTCCGGGCTCTCGCCCACCACCACCGCCCCCGCGCCGTCACCGAACAGCACCGCGATGTCGCGGCCGCGCTCGGTGAACTCGAGGCCCGTCGAGTGCACCTCGGCCCCCACCACCAGCACCGTACGGTACACCCCCGCGCGGATCCAGGCGTCCGCCACCGACAGGGAATACAGGAAACCCGAGCACTGGTTACGGACATCCAGCGCAGGCACCCCCGGTAGCCCCAGCTTGTGGGCAAGAAAGCAGCCGGAACCAGGGAAATTCACGTCCGGACTCAGCGTCGCGAACAGGATGGCGTCCACATCCTTCACGTCCCGCCCCGCCCGCTCCAGCGCCATCTTCGAGGCTGGCAGCGCCAGATCGCTGGCTCCGATGCCTGACTCCTCGATGAACCGCCGCTCGCGGATCCCCGTGCGCTGCACGATCCACTCGTCCGACGTGGGAAACAGCTTCGCCAGATCGTCGTTGGTCACGACCCGCGAAGGTACGTAGTGGCCCGCCCCAAGGATTGCAGCCCGCTTGCTCATGGATACCCCTGGTTAGCCCCCTCTTCGCCGGTGCATCAAGGGCGAAGGATCGACGCGAGGCGTCAAATGGGCACCTGCCGCGGGCGCGGGCGGTGAGCTATGGTTGAGGTTCGATGCTGCAGCCCGGCGAGTTGATCCATGGCAAGTACCGCATCCTGAAGCAGCTCGCCGACGGGGGGATGGGCACGATCTACGAGGCGCGGCACGAGGTGCTGGGCACCACCGTGGCGCTCAAGATGCTGCACCCGAACCTGGCGAAGCGCTCCAACCTGGCCGAACGCTTCCTGCAGGAGGCGCGGGTGTCAGCGACGCTGCGGAGCCCCCACATCGTCCAGGTGCTCGACGTGGAGCAGGGCCCCCAGGGGGCGATCCTGGTCATGGAGCTGCTTCGGGGCGAGACGCTGCAGGCGCTGCTCGACCGACAGACCCGGCTCGATCTGCCGGTGGCCCTCGACCACACGATGCAGCTGCTGCAAGGGCTGGAGGTCGCCCACGAGGCCGGGGTGGTGCACCGGGATCTCAAGCCCGACAACGTCTTCCTGGTGCCAGGCCCCTCCGGACCGCTGCTCAAGCTGCTCGACTTTGGCATCGCCAAGCTGAAAACATCGCCAGAATTCGACCGGGGGCTGACGCGTCCCGGGGTCGTCATGGGGACGCCGGAGTACATGGCCCCCGAGCAGGCCTTCTCCGCCGACACCGTGGACGCCCGGGCCGATATCTACGCGATGGGCGTCCTGCTGTTCGAGATGCTCTCGGGGCAGCGACCGGTGCGTGGCGAGGAGCCCAAGGCCATCGCCCACAAGGTCTTCTCGGGCCACGTGACCGCCCTCTCGGCGCTGCTGCCGTCGCTGCCCATGGGCCTGGTCTCCGCGGTGCACCGGGCCATGGCCCCCTCTCCCCAGGGCCGCTTCGCCTCCGTCGCCGAGATGCGCCAGGCCCTGCTCCCCTTCGTCCAGGGCTCGACCTCGGTGCTGGGCCCCGCCGGGCTCCCCACGCCCCCGGCCCCCACCCAGCCCAACCCCCAGCCCATCCCCTCCTCCCTCCACGGGCCTCCCACCCCTCCCCTGCCCCAGGCCCACTCCCCGACTCCTCCCAGCCTCGTCGCCCCCTCCGTCCCGGC
>JALOQB010000243.1 GCA_025453595.1 Polyangiaceae bacterium | reverse complement strand
CGCCTGCGCCGGTTTGTCCAGATCCAGTACGGGCAGCGGACCTTCTTCAAGCAGCTCGGCGACCCCCGGGTTCTCTCTCGCAAGACGGGGCAGGCTTTCCAGGGCCTCGACGAGCTGCTTGCCGCTGACCGCCACGACGGACCCGCCACCGAGATCCTGCACTTCGCCATCCACTCGCCGCGCTCGCCCTACGGCATCCCGCGCTGGGTCGGCACGATGCTGGCGGTGATGGGCTCGCGGCAGATGGAGGAGATCAACTACCTCTACTTCGAGAACAAGAGCGTCCCGCCCCTGGCCCTGCTGGTCTCGGGAGGCCGCCTGTCGGAGGCCTCGGTGCCGCGCATCGAGCGCTTCATCGAGGAGAACCTCAAGGGCAAGGCGAACTTCCACAAGATCCTGGTGCTGGAGGCCGAGGGCGGGAGCCACACCTCCGACGCCGCCCGCGCCCGCATCGAGCTGCGTCCGCTGACCGACGCCCAGCAGCAAGACGCACTTTTTCAGCAGTACGATGAACGAAATATCGACAAGGTGGGCAGCTCCTTCCGGCTGCCTCGGCTGCTGCGGGGCGACAGCCGCGAATTCAACCGTGCCTGTCACTCGGCAGACACGGAGACGCTCACAGAAGACGGATGGAAGTTGCACGGCGACATTGGACCGACCGAGCGCATCGCGGTCTACGACCCTGAGCGGGATGAGCTCCGCTTCGAGGTGCCAGCGAACAAATTCGTCGCACAGGTGACGGAACCGCTCTTGCACTTCTCGAGTCGACACGCCGACTGTCTCGTCACGGCCGAGCATCGAATGCTGGTCAAGTCTCCCGGGGCGAATCGCTGGACGGTGGAGGCGGCGGATCGATGCGCCGTCCGTGGTCGAATGCAGTTCCTCTGCAACCCGCGTTTCGACCTTCACGGGCGTCGACTCAAGGAAATGGTGCTGCCACGCAAGTGTCGGATCTCACGCGGGCACACCCACGATCCCATTCCAGGCGACCTTTGGCTGGAGTTCCTCGGATACTTCATGTCCGATGGTGGGCTGCTCGAGACCGATCACCCATCTGCTCCCTACCTCGTCTTCGTCCGACAGAAGAAGTTCTATCGCGGTCGCATCGAGCGCTGTTTGCGCCTCCTGGGATGGCGACACTCCATCCAGCAGAAGGCAGACGGCACGCTCGTTTACACGATTTCTAACCGTTGCCTGCGAGACTGGCTCCTGCGTCATTGCGGCGGGCGCTCCAAGGGCCGTCATTTGCCGTGGCAGTACGTGACAGGTTTGCCTGTGGAGCAGCTCAAGATCCTCTACGAAGCCATGATGAACGGCGACGGGACACGGTCGTGGCGTCTCGCGCGCCGCTCGTCTGCCGGGAGCCAATGGGCGGCGTTCCACACCGGGTCGCAACTCGCTGCTGACCAGATGCAGGCGCTCTGCCTTCGCCTCGGGTTTCGCACGAAGCTCACCTATTCGGCGCACTCGAGGGCCTACCGTGTTTCGCACGTCGCCAAGCGAACGACGAGACTGCACGGTCGGACCGACGTCGCGGCGGTGCCGTACGCAGGTGAAGTCTACTGCTTCTCCTGCCCGGGAGCGGGGTTCTTCGTCACGCGACGAAATGGCAAGGTCGCGATCCACGGAAACTCGGCCGACGCGCAGCTCCGCTTCGCCGAGGACCAGGTGTTTCAGCCCGAGCGCGATGAGTTCGACTACGTGTTGACCAAGCGCCTGCTGGGCGACATGGGCATCCGCTTCTGGCGCTTCCGCTCGCAGACTCCGGTGACCCGCGACCCCGAGCGCATGACGGACATGGTCGAGAAGCTGGTGCGCGTGGGCGTGCTGACCCCCGAGGAGGGCCGCCAGCTGGCCAGCGACATTTTCAACCGCGAGTTCCCCAAGCTCACGGCGGACTGGGTCAAGAGACCCATCACGCTGACGCTCGCCGGGATCCAGACCGGCAGCGGCGAGCCACCGTCGAAGCCTGCCGAGGAGACACTGGTCGACGAGACCAAGCGCCGGCAGGACCTGGCCCGGGAGGCCTTCGAGCGCCCCGAGCCCGTGCGCATCGTGGTCCCCGCGGGCGAGTGGGAGGGCTGGTTCGAGCGCGGCGGGCACGGGGCTGCGGGGCCACGATGAAGGCGGTGGTGACGGACAAGCGACCGTGCAAGCTGGGGCGCGGGGAGATGCGGCGCGTGCCCCAGGACCGGAGCTTCCGGGGGCTCGTTGGCTACCACGTCGGCTGCCCGCGCTGCGGCTTCGTCACCATCACGCTGCAGGGCGACGAGGGGCTCGAGATCTCCGAGGGAGCGGGGGGTGAGGTGAGCTTCTCGCGGCCAGTTCGCTGTGTGCTCTGCAGCGTCCTGCTGAGCCTGCGTGCGGGGGAGCTGGACTGGGTAGCAGACGCGCAATCCCGGCCCGTGAAAACCCGCTGACCTGCGACTCACGGTCGTTTCGCACAGCTCGGGAGGAGCGGGCTGTCCCTCTGCCCTCCGTGGGCCGCTTTGCCTTCGGGTGAGGCCTGATCCGCGCCGCGACTTTTGCGGCCTCGTCCTGCCTCGGGAGGTGCGCATGACGACCCACGATCTCGATCACGTTCCCGGCTCACGACCGGCCCGCCTGCGCGCCCATGGCCGCCTGGCCGGGCTGCTGGCGCTCCTGTCCCTGGGCGCCCTGGGGCTCGCGGGCTGCCCTCGTCTCCCCGCCTTCCTCGGAGGCAAGGACGGCCCCCTCGACGAGCTGCGGTCCTACCTCGCGAAAGGCCGCCCGCTGGTGGCCGAGGCGGGCAAGCGCTGTCCGCTCACGCCGGAGTCCTCCGCCTGCGCCACCGCGGCCAAGGAGCTAGAGGCGAGCCTGGATGACGCGGAGCAACTCCTCCAGGTGGCCGGGGCCTGCCAAGGCGATGACGCCCGCGTATGTCTGGCGGAAGCCCAAGTGGCGGCGGTCGCGCTGGTGCCGCGGGTGGCCGAGCGCGTGGTGCGTCTGGCTTCGCTGACGGCGCCTGGGGCCAGGTAGTTCGGGGAAGCCTGTGAGAAATACAGGTAAACGCACTGAGAGTCCCGCTGTCACAGGGAAGTTGTCGCCCGGTTTCGGCTGGAAATGATTGGGCCTTGCGGCCCCCTCACCGGAAGCATGGAGCTCCCGCCGGAGGCACCGTCCGCTCTTCGCCCGCAAGAAATTCCTCCACCATGCACGGCGCGTCGAGGGCGGCGCAGCCGGCGAGCGCAGCTCGCGAACCCTGGAAGCGCCGGAGCACAGTGGGAGGCTCGACGGCAGCGAGAATCGGGCCTCCAAACGCTGTCCAGTTGCCCCTCGAACAGCCCAGTCGCGGTGGGTCGCCCAAGCGCGACAACTTTCCTGAAACCCACCAGAGCCAGAGGAGCGCTGCGCACGCTTGGGGAGCGCTGGCAGGCCCTCGATCGCAGTGGTGGGTGGATGTAGGTCCGTGCGCTGCAAGACGAGAGCCCAGGCTGCCACACAGGCTCTCGGGTTGGCGAGCACCGGTACAGGCCCGTCTGCGTTCGGACCTTCGGACCAAGAAAGGCGCAAGAATTTCTGCAATTGACCTTTACCTGTACTTGCTGTTCGAGCATCATTTCGTGATGCCGATTAGCGAGGTGCCAAAGGATATCTGTAGGATAGTGATACTCGACTGTCGTGACGTCTTCTGTGCTCTCAACGACACGGCTCCACGTCGATCTAGACGCATGCTCAACAGTCTACTCAGGCAGGCTGATGAGCGGGTATTTCCGCTGCTGCCCGATTGGATCAAAGGTTGGGCCGACCGCAACGCCGGTGCGATCGACGATTCCCGGTCGTTGCTGCTTGCGATGGCGTCCCACCGGGACGCGGTCGATGCTCAGGTATTCGAACATTGGGTGGCCGAGCTCAGGCGAAAGGTTGACGACCGCGCGGTTGCGACCCTACTCGCCAGCGTTGTCGTCTTCACACCTGAGCGTCTTGAAATCGGCGAACTACAAGGCGACCAACCCCCACTGGACAACGATGCAGAATCGACGGGGCTGGCCGTCGGCGCGATCGCCCCGACGACTCTTCCTTTGCCTTGGTCAGGGTTCCTGAGCGAACTCGCGGCGCTGCCCTGGAATGATCCTGCCTGGCAGTCCGTCGACGTATTCTACAACGCTCTAGCCGTGCTGATGCTTGAGAAGGAGCGCAGCGCCGACGAGCACGCGCGGCTCACCTTGGTGATCGAGCAGATGCACCAATTTGCGGCCGATCTAGCCTTCCTTGAGCACGGTGACTTGCTTAAAAGGTTGGATGCCTTCCGCGTGAGCGCACCCTCGCATGTGCCAGGCCTGCTTCGCGCGTTGGTCACGAACCTAGAGGTACGGCGAGTCGCGGAGTCGCGGCTGGCGAAGGCGGCGACGAGGGCCGAGCGCGATGCTGCGCACGCCGAACTCGCGGCGACGGAGCGTGAGATCGATCTCGCGGTCGTGGCGCTCGGCGAGGGCTATCCGAGCATCGCCGGCGCCCCTACCGCCGATGTTGGCTCACCCGCAGAGGATCCAATCCCCGCGCAGGTGCTGGACCATTCCGGCTCGGGTGGGGGCTATGTCGTCGCTGAGCTTCGCGAACAGCCCGAGCCTTTGGAGGCTCCGGTCCCTGCTGTCGAGCGCGCCAGCGAGGCCGGGCCCGCGAACACCGAGGATCCCGAGCCCGCGAGTGCGGAGACTATGCAGGCACCGTTGGCTTCCCCGCATCGGGAGGACCTGAATGTGCCCGCAGAGGCGCTGCAGAGTGTGGTGACCGAGGTCGCGGAGGTCGTGGCCCCAGAGGTCCCAGTCGAAGATCGCGGGCAACCCTCGGTGGCCCTCGAAATGCCGAACGAGTCGGGAGCCGACAGTGAAGGCGCGCGCGCCCCGGTAGCCCTCGGCTCGGAGACCGTGGGCGGGCATGACAAGGTCACGGTCACGCGTGCGCCAGCCACACCTGTCAAGCTGGCACGCTCGCCAGATGGGCACCTCGGCGAGGTGCTCCGCACGCTCGACGATTACGTCTCCCAGAACTGGGTGAGGGGCGATGGCACGGTCGTCCCGGCTCCGTGGGTAGAGACAGGGTTCGGCGCCCGGCTCCTTGAGGCCATCGAAGCCGAGCTTACTACGCGCTCACCAAGCTTCGGGCGGCTCGCCGTGTTCGCGGCGGCGTCCCTCCGGACGGACATCGGCGGCTTGAGCGTTCGCGACGTTGAGGATTGTGCGCGCTACTGGACGGGAGGCAGCGCCGAGCCTGACGAGACCCGCACTGAGCGCATCTATGCTTCGTTCGCCGGGGACGAGCCGCCCAGCCGCGCTGGCAGCGTACGCGCTCTCCTTGCTGCGCTCCAGCCGGGGCCCACGCCGCTCACTCGCGAGCACGTCGAGGGGCTGATCAAGCGGCTCGACGTCGGGGCGGACATGGGCGCCGCGTTGCGTGAGCTCTTCGCGCTGGGTATTCGGCGAAAGGACTCCCTGCACCTGTTGCGCACCCTGGCCAGGAACGCGACACTGCCTTCGCGCGAGGCGATCGAGGCGCAGCTCAAGAAGGCGCGCGAGCATCTTCGGGCTGTCCACACGGAGCTCACCAAACCGACGTGGATCAAGACGACATTCTGTCGCAAGGCGTGGCAGGAATTCATGGAGGTGATCAGCCCTAGGCTCGCGCCTGCTCTGGCCAGGACCGATCAGCCGATTAGCGCGCCCGACGCGCTCCCCGATGGCCCCGCGATCGAGCAGGCCCACGCTAAGAACGCAGATGCCGCGGGCGCACGCTTCGAGGATCGGGCACGCATGGACCGCCGCGTCACCGAACTCGCCGTTGCGATCAACAACGTGCGCGAACTCGGGATTTCGCTCATCACCAAGGCGAACCCGGAGAGGGAACGCCTTGATACGGTCCTCGACTTCGTCGCCCTCCAACGTGCCGTGCAACAGCCTGGCAACGGCGAGTTCGACTTTCTCCGTGAGTTGCTCGGCCGAGCCATCCACCTCATCCCGGCGGAGGGCTGCGCTGAAGGGTTGACCACAGAGGATATCGTCACGGCGCCCGATGTGCTCCTCGCGCTCGGGCGCGATGAGACGGGCCCCGCGCGGCCGCTGCCGTGGTCCGCGTTCGAGCGGACGCTTTACGCCGCCGCCGCGCTTCTCGACGCCCCCAACGCTCCGGTCAGAGGCTCCAAGTTGCTCGGGCCCAAGGACTTGCTCGCAGCGCTTGAAAACTCACGACGTTTGGCCGTCGGTTCGCGAATTGCATCGTGGCTCGACCCCGCGGCGCGTGGCGTCGTTCAGCGCGCAGCGGACGAGGTGCGCGGCAGCGCTGAGCGGCGCCTCGCTGAGCTCAGGCAAGTAGTCGCTCGGCTGGCCGGCGCAGGTTCGCTCGCAGCGACGGAGATGCGCAACGTCATCACCATCGGTGAGCAGATGATCGAAGCGCCGGAGCGTCGACTCATCGAGATTCACGCGTGGCTTGACGCAGTCAACGAGCATGGCCTAGCCCTGCTCGACTACGAACGGACGCGGATGCTTGCAGATGCCTCCCGAGATGGGAGTGCCACCTTGACCGCGGTTGCGGCTCTGCTCGACGAAGGGCGATTCGACCGCGCGAGCGCCGTGTTGCGTGGAGGTGCCTCGGTGGACCTCAACCGACGTCACCGAGCCTGCGCCTGGCGCGATGAGGCAGAGGCGCGCTATCCGAAGCCAAGGACGTCCATGCTCAGCGTTGAGGACGCCGGGGTCCAGCAACTGCTGGAGCGCTGGTTCGACGCGCCCACCGGCAGCAGTGCGACAGGCCCCTCGAGGGCTCGTCGGACCTCTTTCGCCCGCTATCTGCTGAACAAGGCTTACGAGGAGCCGGGGGTCGACCGGTCCAAACAGACCTCAATCACCGTCCAGATGAGCTTCGTGACGCGTCTGCTCGCCGACCGCGGCTTCGAGCCCACCTTCCTCCCTCAACTGCGACAGTTCGACAACCTCGTCATCCCCGAACTGCCACACCCCAAGGCGCGCACCTTCGTGGTGGACGCGGCGCGGGTCGCGAGCCAACAGTCCCGCGATTTGGTGGTGCTCCTCGCCCCCGAGCTCTCGGCCGAGCGGCGCACGGAGGTGCTCCGAGAGCTGCGCCAGCGAAAGGCTGCCGGCGTCGTCATCGACGACCTCGACCTCTGCCGCATTGTCAGCCCCGGCTTCACCGCCCCGGACCCGCTGCTAGCTATGCTGGAGATCGGGATGGAGCAGCTCGAGTGGAACCAGCGGTCGCCTTTCCGCGCTGCGCGTGTGGAGGGCCAAGCCGTCCTGCGCGAGATGTACGTCGGCCGCGCCGACGAAGCGCGCGAGTTGGCCCTCAGCGCTACCTACACCCGCGTGTTCTCGGGTCGGAAGCTCGGCAAGAGCGCCTTGCTCAGGTTCGTCGAGCACACCTACGACGGGCAGCGGCTGCCGTCGGGGAACGTATTGCGAGTGGTGTACGTGCCCGCCGTGGGCACCTACGACGAGCAGGCGATGGTTGGGACGATCCTCGACGCGGCACGTGCGAAGCTCGGGGACTCCTTCGTCGAGGCTAGCTCCTCCAACCTACCGGCGGCGGATCGCCTGTGGGCCGCGTTGAAGCGCCGCCTTGAGGAGCACCCTCGGGAGAGCCTGCTGCTAGTGCTCGACGAAGCGGACGCGTTCGTCGAGCACCAGATCGCGGAGGCCAAGCGCCGGCTGCACGCGCGCGAGGAGGTCCTGAGCTTCGCCATGCGCAGCCGTATGCAGTCGGTCGTCGACGGACGCGGTTTGCCGAGGGTGCGCTTCGTCTTCACGGGCTATCGAGCGACCCATCGGGACGAGGGCGCGTGGGCGAACTGGGGCTTCGCGCTTCACCTCAAGCCTCTTCCGCCCGAGGAGGCCGCACGGCTCATCTCGGGTCCGTTGGCGCGAGTCGGTGTCGATGCGAGCGAGCAAGCCGAGGTGATCGCGCACCGGTGTGGGTATCAGCCCGCGGTGCTCTTGATCTTTGCCGAGCATCTCCTCCAGCGATTGGCGAGTCGTGTCGCCCCAGAGAGCCGCGTACGCAAGACCACGGTGGTCACGCCGGAGGACGTCGCGTCCGTCAACGACCTAGATGCGGTCAGGTACGAGATCGAGCTCATCGCCCGCAATAACTTCGATGGAAACCCACTGGGGCTTGTGATCTTCGGTGCGGTACTGGCGACCTTCCTCGATCTCGGGTCCACCGCCGAGGTCGAGGACCTAGGTGAACGCGTGGCGGAGCGCCTCCTTGAGTTCACGGGTGATGGAAGTGTGCCTGCTTGGCTCGGCGGCGACGAGGGATCTCTTTCGCGGACTGTCGAGCGTGCTCTCTCTGATTTGGTGCAGCGTCAGCTGTTGCGCGAGCGGCGACAAGGGCAGCACGTCTCCCACGGTCTCGTGTTCCCCCATCACTTGAACGTCTTGCTCAAGCTCGCGGACCGCTCGTATCTGGCGGGGCTCGTGCGTGAGCTCGCGCAGCATGGGATTACCCACCCCGCGGGTGATGAGAGCGCCTGGCTATCGACGGGCGAGGTTGAGTCCATCCGTGCGTGGTGTACACGGGAAAACGAACCACCGGTGTTGGTCCCAACCATCACCACTCTCGGTGGCCAATCGGTCTGGACCCGAAGCAGGTTCGTGCGCGCTATCCACGACGCACTTGGCTTCGAGCGCGCGCGGGTGCTAGACGCGCCGACTGCGCCCCGGCCCGCTGGTTTCCCGGAGAGGTGCTGCATACTCTGCGTGACGGACGACGATGTGCAGGGCTTGCTCGCCGAGCTTGGCAACGAGCGGCGTGTCCCGCTCCTAATCGGTGGCCCTGAGTTGCACCGACTGGCATCGACGGAGGAGGAGTTTCCGACCCCTGCAGGCCCGGTGCAGCTTGTCGCGCTGCCGCTCTATCGCCTCCCAACCTCCAGAGCCCGATGGTGGTTCGAAGTCGCCCGAGGCCTGACGTTCGCGCGCGCCGAGGACCCCACGCGACTCGTCGACGCCTGCGCGGGCATGCCAGCGCTAGTTGCCCACGCTGATGTCCTCCTCACCGGCGCGGATGGAGCTGGGGCTGGGCGACAGGTCGCCGCAACCGAGCTGGAGGAAGTCCTGCGCAAGCTCGACGCAGAGGTCGTCGAGCTTGCTGACCGGATCCATCGGCGAGCGCTTGGGTATACTCTCTCGAAACGCGCCCTCGAAATCCTTCGTCTGATCCACGTCGTTGACACCAGCGCCCCGAACGCCGCCATTGAGCTTGATGATCTGCTTGAGGAGCTTTGGTACCTCCACGCAAAGCAGGCCAACGTAGAATCGATCGTGTCGCCCCTGGTAACGACAGATCGCGCTGATCGTCTCGCGCTCGAAGAACTTCAGGCCCTTGGGGTACTTCCCTCCACCATCTCGATGAAGCGCGGGCTGCCTGCGGAGCGCTTCGCCGTGGTCGGGCGCCTAGATCCAGTTCGCACAATCGCCAGACGCATCGGACTGGTCGGGGCGCCATGATCGCCGAGGTCGGCCTAGCGGGCATCCGGCTCCCTTGGCGCTTCGGGAGAACCGATGCCCTTGCGAGTTGGCTCGATGAGCGACCGTGGACCGTTTGTGGTGGCGTCCTATCGCTGGGCGTCTCAGGGCCGGTCGGCTCCGATGTCATCGGCGATGTAATTAACAACTCGATCCGTCAACTTGAGGGATCACGCTTCGGTCGGGACGTCCTAGTGCAGCCATGCAATCTCGACGAAGTGCCCTTTGACGCACATGTGCAGTTGCGGTCTTGGCTCGAACTTGAGGCGGTTCCTTCCTCCGATGAGGGCTGGCGAGCAACCGCACGCGCACTCGCCGACAGCGAGCACATCTGGCTCGCGAGGTTCCGAGGTCAGCAGGTCACCGAGAGCGTAGCTGCCCTCCGGCGAGCCATCGAGATGCTAAAGAAACGCGATGCCCGCGCACACGCTACGGTGATCGTGCTTTGCGAAGACGCCTCCACGGACGCGCAGCACGACATGCGTCGCGGGGTGCCGCTCGACAACCCCGGTTGGATGGGTGCCCCGCTAGCCCACTGGGACCGTTACCTCCATCATCGGCTGGCTTGGGAGAGCGCTGGCGAGCTCGACCGGGCGATGCGCTGGCAGGATGCGATCGGGAGTGTGCGAGCAGGCGACGATGTGGCGCTTGAGGCCCGACTGACATCGCTGGCGAAGGCCGATTGGGATGCGCTTCCGGTCGCCGTACGCGATGAAGTCATATGGTGGACCCCGAAAACTGGACAGTCGGTTACCAAACGCCGACCACCCCCGCGGGGGCCCTGGTCGGGGATAGGATCGACCCATCGTGCCCAGGAAG
>JALOQB010000025.1 GCA_025453595.1 Polyangiaceae bacterium | reverse complement strand
TCCTCCGGGGGCGCCCCCTCGTACCCCTGCGCCACGTTCCACCCGGACAGGTCCACCGGCTCGGCGCCGCGGTTGAAGAGCTCGACCCAGTCCGCCGGATCTCCCGAGGGATCGACCTCGTTGATCACCACGGCGCCGCTCGCCCCGCCCTGCGCCCCTGCCCCCGCCTGCCCCCCTGCGCCGGCGCCTCCGCCTGCCCCCGCGGCCCCGGACGAGCCCGCAGGGACACCGTAGTAAGGGAGCGGGCTCTTCTCCTCGCCAGCGCAGCCTGCCAGCAACACCCACAGCAGCACGACGTTGCGCATCAGAAGCTCACCTTCAGGTCCAGCCGCGGGCCCCGCTGCGGCAGCCTCGGGTCGGCGGCCCGCGCCAGCCCCCCGCCGTTCGTGTGCCGGTAGGTCAGGTACAGCTCGAAGCTCTCGCGCCCCTCGCCCTCCTGGACCCCGTGGTACCCCACCCCGGTCTGCCACGTCGTCACTCGATCTTCGCCCTGGTTGGCCCTCCGGTCCGGGTCCACCTGATCGAGGCGCACCACCGCCTCGAACCCCTGGAACGGCCCCACCCGTGCCCACGCCGTCGCGGTGCGGGCGTACTGTGCAGAGTTTCCATAGGATCCGTTGGCGAAGGTTCCATCGACGCCCAGGGCCCCCCGCAGGTGCTCCACGGACAGGCCGCCGACGTAGCGGTCGGCCCTGGCCTGGGTGGGGCCCAGGGAGCCGTCCTCGACATGCACCAGCACCTTCACGCTGAGGGACGGGGGCAGCAGCGCGTCGAGGGGGGTCAGCCAGAGCCGGAGCTGCAGGTTCTTGCCCTCGTTCTGCTCCCGCTGGGTGAACCCCTCGCCGTTGACCGCGGCGACGGCGATCTCGCCCAGGCGCCGGGGCAGCGCGACCAGCAGGGCCGCCCCGAGGTCCGACGGCGACAGCAGGCCCGATGCTTCCTGGGCCGAGGGGGCCACGACGCGGCGCCCCCACATCTGCTCCAGCGGGGTGATCGCCAGGGTCGGCAGCAGGCCCAGCCGGAGCCGGACCCTGGCGGGCCAGTCCGTGGGGCTCCGTAGCTCCCCGTAGATCTCCCGCGCCCGGAGCACGATGCTGTCCCCCTCGACGCCGTAGAGCGAGCCCGGCGCCGCCGAGCGCACGGTCTCGATCAGGACACGGGCCGCCAGGTGCTCCCGCAGCACCGCGTCGGCGCCCAGGCGGGCTCGCGGCAGGTCAAAGGCCCGGGCCTGCTGCCCGTTCCAGCGCTCGTGGGCGTACCGGACGAAGGCCTCCCCCTGGACCTCGACGCGGCGCTCCCGGCCATCGGGCCCCGCGGAGGCGGCCTCCGGCGGTCGCCTCGGGGGGGCCACCAGGGGGATCACCGGCACGGGAGGGGAAGAGGGCGGCGGGGCGGGCGCCACGGCGGCGATCGGCGCCTGCTCCAGGAGCACAGGGAGGATCAGGGGCATGGAGGGTCCAGCACCGCGCGAGCGGCAGGGTCGAAGGGGGTGTCGCTGGGGGAACCCTGGGGGAGACCGAGCAGCGGCCCCAGCTCGGCCCGCAGCCCCAGAAAGCGCCGGTGATCCTCGATCACCTGATCGGCGTAGCTCTGCGCGGCGACCGCGGTCTCCTCGGCGAAGCGCTCCTCCTGACCGGAGAGCCAGCGCCGCAGCGGCTCCAGCGCGTAAGCGCCCCCGAGGGTGACGCTCCGGGCGTGGAGGCGCCCGAGGAGCGAGCCGAAGTTCGCCGCAAGCTCCTCGATCTCCCCCGCCGAGCGCCCCTCCAGATCCCCCACACGCAGCGTCTTCTGGTGATCGCTGATGGTGGACACCACCATCGGAAGATCGAGCAACCTCGTGTGCCCCAGGTGCGGGTCCGCCTCCGGCGAAGACTGGAGGCGGCGCTGGCGCTCCTCCGACCGCTCCGCCGCCGACTGCTGCCGCGCCCCATAGGGAAGATCCGCATCCAGCGACGCGTCCGTCGCCTCCTTCAGCTGCAGCAGCACGTCATCTTCCTGCGCCGCCGTCGGCCCCTCGACCAGCACGTAATAGCGCACCGCGGTCAGGCTCCCGACCCCCTGGCCGCACCGCCGGGCCACGTCCTTGACGCCAAGGTACCCGGCGCTCCACGGAGCCCCCTGCCGCGCCCCGGCGTACCGGTCCAGCGCCCCGGCAAGCCCATCCTGCACCGCCACCGGCGCGTCCAGCAGCGCCTCCCGCGGGTCGGACGGGTCAGTGTTGCCTCTCCGGAGCTTCCGGATACCTTCGGAGAGCTCGGTGAAGTCTCCTAGCTCCCCGCGGGCCGGTCCATCCTTGGCGGCGGAGCCGAGGCGCCGCTGCAGGATGGCGCCGGCCTGGGTGGGATCGAAGGGCGTCGGTCCCTCGATGCGGATGGCGTCGGCGTAGGCCCGGGCAAGCCGGCGCGCCGCGGTCCGCTCGTCGAGGGCCCCGGGGTTCTGCTCGCGCAAGGCCACCAGCAGGGAGGCCGCGGCGCGCCGCACCTCCCACCAGGGAGGGCCGAAGCCGGCCGCGTCGAAGTCGTTCAGGTCAAGGCGCGGACCCAGGAAGGTGCCGATGTTCTCCAGGTGCGCGTCGCCCTGGAGCAGGATCGGCTCGACGGGGGGCAGGGCGGTGCGAGCGAAGGGGAGGGTCGGGTCTCGCAGGTCGCGGGTGAAGAGGATCTCGGAGCCCCGCAGGAAGCGGAACGGCGTGCGTGCCATCTCGTCGAACCGGAGACGGAGCTGGTGCGGCCTGCTCCGGGCCAGTGGCAGCGTCGCGCGGGCCAAAAAATGCGCGAGCTGCGAGGCCCGCGGGTCCGCCGCGGGGGGGCCGACGCAGCCCGCCGCCAGCGCGAGGAGAGGCAACCAGCGCCTCATCGACGCCGCCGCGAGGCCAGCGCCAGCAACGCCAGGCCCAGCCACCCTCCTCGCGGGGGGCTCGAGCCGCCCGGCGCGCGGCAGCTGCAGTCCCCGTCCTGCCCGGGGGTGGTGTCGAACTCCTGGGGCGCGGCCCCGGTTCCGCCGGTGCCCGCGGCCCCTGGCGCTCCGGAACCCCCGGGCTGTCCGGAGCCCCCGGGCTGTCCGGAACCTCCAGATCCTGCGACGCCGCCAGCTCCGGCCGGAGCTGCGGTGCCCCCGGAGCCTCCGGGCTCCCCCCCGGCCTCGCCCCCGCCGGCCTGGCCTGCCCCCCCGGCCCCTGCGGCCCCGCCAGCCCCGGCCTCGCAGCTGTTGGGGGCGCTCCAGGTGACGACGCTCTCGGGCTGCAGCCGCCAGGAGTCATCCGGGCAGCGGACCAGCACCTGGTTCTGCGGAGGGGTATCGGTGGTGTTGGTGTCCGCGGGGATCTTCGTCGCGGGCCCTGGCTCCTGGCAGCTCGCATGGATCTCCGGCGCGTCGTTGTCCGCGTAGGAGACGACCTCGATCGGTGCGCCGTCCTCGCCCACCAGGACCAGCAGATCCGGCCCGTTCTTCAGCGCCGAGGAGGGGACGGTCCAGGGGCGCGCGGCGCCGGGGCGGTTGCCCACGACCAGGAAACCCGAGGGGGGGATCACCAGATCCCCGATCGCCAGCTCGTTGTAAAAACCGGCCCCCGGGCCGCAGGTCCCATCCTCCGCTGCGTCCGCGTCGAAGGGGCGCAGCGACGACACCCCGCAGCTCGCCAGCGTGCTTTTGCCCCCCTCGAAGGCCCCGGTCACCTGCAGCTCCACCGCCTCCGCCGCGTCCTTCGGGGCCCCCTCCGGATCCGGCTGGTTCAGGTCGATCTTGTGCAGGCGCACCTGGCACCCACCTGACCCCCCGGCGCCGCCGGAGCCTGCCTGTCCGGAAGTTCCGGATGACCCGCTCTGTCCGGAACTTCCGGATGATCCGCCCTGCCCTGCCTGCCCTGCGCCGCCGGCGCCGGTGCCGCAGGGCGCGTTGGCCTGGCCGGGGGAGCCGAGGGCCCCGTCGGAGCCGAAAGCGGCTGCGGAGAGGCACCAGGAGGCGCCGTCATCGTTGGCGGCGGCGGAGATCTTGGAGGGATCAAGCTGGAGAGAGGCGCCGTCGGTCTTGGGGGGCCAGGGGAGGGCGGCGGAGAAGATCACGGCGTCGATCTCGTTGCCCTCGGGGTCGAGGAGGCGGAGCTCATCCCCGTCGCTGGAGAGGCCGATCTTGGAGCCATAGGAGGCGATCACAGGGACGCCGCCGTTGAGGGCAGCGTCCTTGCTCTGGCCGATCACCGCGTGACCCTTGGGTGGGACGATCGCCTTGCCGTCGAGGGTCGCCTCGCCCTTGCCATCCTGGAAGGTCCAGCCGTCGAGGTCGATGGGGGCATCGGTGGTGTTGAAGACCTCGAACCACTCCTTGTTGTCCTCGCTGGAGCCGAGAGGGTTGGCGAAGATCTCGGTGATGACCAGGGCACCCTGGGTCGCGGCCTGGTGACGCCGCTGGACCGCGGGATCGCCGGCCTCGGTGCTCGCGGGGGCACAGGCCAGCAGGGGGAGGGCGCAGAGCAGGACGGCGAGAGGGGAGGGGGTGCGCATGGGGGCCAGGGCGCTCCTTACTGCGGGGGAGCACCCGGGCCGGGTGAACATCTGGTGACAGTTGACCCCCCGCGTTCACCCCTGCTTTGGCAGCCTGGCGAAGGCGTCCAGGATGGCGGCGCGAAGCGGCGGGATCCCCGCGATGTAGCCGCTCACGTGGCCCCCCGGGAGCAGACGTAGCTCGGAGCCAGGCCAGTGCTCGTGGATGCGCCGCGCGCCCTCCGCGAAGATGTAGCCATCGTCCCGCGCGACCAGCACCACAGCAGACTCCGGGGAAGGGGGAGGGGGCTGGAGCGTGAGGCAGGTGGCGTCGAGGACGGCGCCGAGGCGCTCGCGCACCTGCTCCTGGGCGAGGGCGCCAGAGCCGAGGGCTGGCCAGCAGGTCACCCGGGAGAGCAGGCCCTCCAGGAAGGCCTGGCTCGCGGTGCAGGGGGCCGAGGCGGGCACCACCGCCGTGGGGAAGGGCAGCAGCGCCGCCGCCAGCGCCGCCATCTGCCCGCCCATGCTGTAGCCCGAGAGCCCCACCGGGTGCCCCCGCTCGTGGAGCCAGAGCGCCAGCCCCCGGGCCTCCTCGACCACGGCCCGCCCCATGGTCACCAGCTCCGCCACGGTGCGCACGTTGGAGCCCTCCTGGTGGCGCGGCTTGCGCTGGCCGTAGAGCGGGTTCTCCAGCAGGAGCGCCCCGACCCCCCGGGCCAGCAGGGGCAAGCAGAGCTGGCGGCGGCGGGCGTAGCCGTGCTCTCCGGTGGCCGCGAGGTGCATGCAGATCGGAGGAGGGCGCGGGTGCGGGCGCGGCGGCAGCAGGAGCTGCACTCGACCCACACGGCTCTCCTCCGGCAGCGTCCCGTCGTCGACGGGGCTGAGGAAGGTGCCCTCCCGCTCGATCCAGCCTCGCCGCCGGGTCTCCGGGCCCCAGCGCAGCTCGACCCGGGGCGGGGCCGGAGGACGGCGCAGCAGCCCCACGACCCGCTCGATGGTCGCATCTTCACCCCAGCCGTCCTGGAAGAAGGAGCCCTCCTGGCTGAGCTTGACGTAGAGCCGATCGACCCAGTGCCTCTTGCGCATCTTCCCTCGCTGGTGGCGCCTCGCCGCCGGAGGCTACACGACCCAGCGCTACCTCAGCGCCAGGATCCGCTGCGCTTCCCGGCGCCCCGAGGCCAGCGCCCCGTGGACCGTCCCCCGGCTCCGCAGGATCGTCGCCTCTCCGGCGAAGAAGAGCTGGTTGTCCACGGGCCGCGCCAGCTCTTCATGGTCCTCGTCGCTGGAGCCAAGCTGCGCGAACGAGTACGAGCCGCCTGCGAAGGGGTCCCGCGACCAGTCCGCCACCAGCATCCGGCGAGGTTCGGGCAGGCGAGGCTCCAGGGATCGCAGCGCCTTCAAGCAGCGCTCCCTCGCCCCGGGTTCGCCCTGCGACAGGAGCAGGCGCGCTTGCTCCCCGCTGGCCAGCGCGACCAGCAGCGGCTTCCCCGTCCACCGGTGCGCGTTCACCACCACCAGCGGCCCTCCGGGCTCGGTGAACCCGAAGAAATCTTGCCCGGGCCACCGGACCTCCGGGAACGCCAGCGCCACCTTGCAGAAGTTCCCGAACCCCATGCGCTGGATGGCTCCGCGCTTCGCTGCTGGCAGCGCCGGTCGGAACAGCCCGTTCGCCCCCTTGAGCACCCCCAGCGGCAGCGTGACCACCACCCGTGGCGCCTGGAACAGCTCCACCTCGGTGCGCACCGTGACCAGGCTCCGGTCGCGCTCGATGCTCTTCACCTCGTGGCCCAGCTTCACCTCCAGGCCCTTGGCCAGGTGCTCCACGAGGGGCCCAAACCCCCCCTTCAGCACCAGGTCGTCCCCCGGGTACTCCTCGTCATCGTCTCCATGACGCAGCGAGATCCGCGATGGATCATCGCCGAGATCGAGCGCATGAAGGCGCTCGGACCAGGACTGCAGCGCCCCCTCCTGCCCCGCCGGCCTCTTCCCCAGGGCCTCCGCCAGCGGCCGGTCAGCCCCCTTCTGCGCCGCCTTCGTGGCCTGTCGTAGCCGCCGCCGGTACCCCTCTTCCGCCTTCGCGGCCTGCTCCGGCGGCACTCGTGACCCCTCGTGCAGCAGCGCCATGTCCCCCCAGTCCGAGCGCTGGGTCTCTGCCCCCTGCTTGCGCGCCAGCTCCACCAGCGGGTTGCCCCGGTGACCGTGGATCCACGCCGCCCCCAGATCCAGCGGCGCCCCCAGCGTGCGATCGGTCCAGATGCGACCTCCCAGCCGCTCCCTCGCCTCCAGCACCACCACCTTTTGCCCCTCGTCCACCAGCGCCCGCGCCGCCGCCACGCCCGCCATCCCTGCCCCGATCACGATCACATCGTACGCGCTCGGCACCAGCGCCCGGATCGACCCCGAGCTGACCCCGGGGGCCTTCACGCTCGCGCTCGCCGCCACCTCGTTCCGATCGTTGGGCCCCGGAACCTCCGGCACCGCACAGCAACCCCCCAGCGCCCCCAACCCTGCACCCAGCACCGCTCGCCTCGTCACCTCCCTCGACATCCTGGCTCCTTGCCTCGCCCCTCAGTGCGGCTTCAACGCGCAGCTCATCCCGTCCATCTCCCGCGTCCACTCGGGCTTCCCTGGGACCGTGATCCGCCACCGAGGGTCGTTTCCGACCTTCTCGTACACCCCGTCGACCGCGGCGTCCTGCGGGATGCCGCTCTTGACGGCCGCGCGCCAGGCCGCCGACCAGATGCAATTGGGCTCGGGCACGGGGGCCTCGGGGCGGGCGGAGGTCACGGGGCGAGGGCCGCCTTGCTGGGCCTGCAGCGTGTAGCTGGTGAGCGCCGCTGGAGCGCGGGGGTTCTTTGGATCCGCAGCAGAGGGCAGGGTGTACGTGTACGTGATGCTGGGCCCGTTCTGCGTGAGATCGACGTAGCCCCGGGTCGAGCCGTTGACCTGGATGCGCACCAGCTTGCCCGCTTCTCCGTCGGGGAAGAGGGCGCGCTGGATCTTGGGCAGCAACAGCGTGGGGTCCGCCTGCGGCGCGTCCGGGATGGCGAGGCCGCTCACGGACGAGATCACCGGGGGCAGAGGCGGTGGCCGCGCCGGGGCCGAGGGGGCCGGGGGCGGGTGCTGGGCCTGGTAGTAGCTCCAGGCCCCGTAGGACGCCCCTCCCAGCAGCACGAGGCCGCCCAGCATGGCCACGGGGGAGGGGCCCTTGGGCCTCGCCTTCACCACCACCAGCGGTCGGTTGTACTTGGCCTGGCTCTGGGCGGTGATCCCGATCTCGGCGGGCTCGAAGCGAGGGGGCTGCACGCCTCCCGGAACGTGCTCGGGCTGCAACGCACCACAGAAGGGGCAGCGCTTGTCGTTGACCCCGAGCGGTGCCTGGCACCGGGTGCAGGTGATGCTCGCGTTTGGGTCCGGATCGGTGGTGGTCCGGCGAGGGTCCAGGGAGGGTGAATCCATGGGTGGGGTCAAGACTAGCACGGGGGGCTTGCTTCACGGGGGCGTGAATGGCATGGCCGCTGCCCCTTGGCTGACATCGATTTTTCCCCTCTGTCCGCGCTGGTCGAACGCTCTTTTGGGCCCGGGGTCTCCTGGCAGGCCGAGGCCATGCCCGGGGGGGCCTCCACCCGCAAGTTCTTCCGCCTGCTGTTCGAGGGGCCTCGCCCCTCTCCCCGCAGCGCCGTCGCCTTCTTCGTCCCCGACGCGACCCGCTCCGACGAGATCGACAAGACCGACGGCCTCCGCCCTCGCTGGCCCTTCCTCGAGGTTCAAGAGCTCCTCGCCTCCCACGGCGTCGCGGTCCCCCGCATCCTCGCCGATGGCAGCGCCGACGGCTGGCTCGTCGTCGAGGATCTTGGCGACGACACCCTCGCCAATTTCCTGCTCCGTCAGCCCTCCCAGAAAGAGGCCATCTACCGCACCGCGGTCCGTGACCTCGCCCGCGCCCAGCGCGCCCTCCAGGCTCTCCCCGAGCACTCCGTCGTCCGGCGTCGCGCCTTCGATGAAGAGCTCCTCTCCTGGGAGATTCACCACTTCCGCGAGTGGGCCCTGGAGGCCCGCGGGATGCCCCTCTCCCCCGACGACCGGGCCTCCTTCGACGCCATCGCCGCTCGCCTCGCCGCCCTCATCGCCGGCTGGCCCCGCGGCTTCGTCCACCGCGACTACCAGAGCCGCAACCTCATGGTCCTCGACGGCCCTTCCCTCGTCTGGATCGACTTCCAGGACGCCCTCCTCGGCCCCCGCGTCTACGACCTCGTCGCCCTCCTCAACGACAGCTATCAGTCCTTCGACCGCCCCTTCGTCGAGGCCCGCCTCGACGACTTCGCCGCCGAGCTGGGCCTCTCCGATGCCGATCGCTCCGCCCTCGGCCGCGAATTTGATCGCGTCACCGTCCAGCGCAAGCTCAAGGACGCCGGGCGCTTTGTCTTCATCGAGAGGGTCAAGAATAACCCCTCGTTCCTGCGCTTCGTCGAGCCCACCATCGAGAAGGTCCGCAGCAGCCTCGAACGCCTCTCGGACGACCCGGACATGGCCCAGCTCCTGCGGATCATCGAGCGCACGCTCCGACCCGCCTGAGCGCCCCGCCTTCAGCGCTTCTCGCGCTTGAGGATCACGAACTGGACGCGGCGATTCTTCTGGCGTCCTGCGTCGGTCTTGTTGTCCGCGACGGGCTTGTCCGCGCCGTAGCCCACCGGCGTCAGGCGAGAGGCATCCACGCCGCGCTTGACCAGGGCCGCGACCACGGCGGCAGCCCGGTCCTGGGAGAGCTGCTGGTTCATCGTGGCATCGCCCCGGTTGTCGGTGTGCCCCTGGACCTCCAGCGAGACCAGCTCCACGTGCTCCTTGAGCACGCCCGCGACCTCGTCGAGGAGCGCGTTGCTGATGGGCCGGATGGTGGCCTTGGCCGTATCGAACTGCACCTGCTGCAGGATGATGATCTCGTCGCCGATCACCCGCACGGCCTTGGGGCAGCCGTTCTTCTTCGGGTCCCGGTCCGGCTTCCCTGATTCGTTGGGGCAGGCGTCCTTCTCGTCGGGGATGCTGTCCCTGTCGTTGTCGGGGTCGGGGCAGCCATCGTCATCCTCGAAGTTGTCCTTGTCTTCCGGATCGTTGATGCACTGATCCTTGTCGTCAAAGATGCCATCGCCGTCGGTGTCCTTCAGCTCCGGGCACCCGTGCTTCTTCGGGTCGTCGCTCTTGACGCCGGGCACCTTCACGCACGCATCGTCCTCGTCAAGGATGCCATCGCCGTCGGTGTCCTTCGGCTCCGGGCACCCGTGCTTCTTCGGGTCCTCGCTCTTGACGCCGGGCACGTCGACGCATGCATCCTGCCGGTCCACGATCCCGTCCTTGTCCCGATCCTGCTCCGGGCACCCGTGCTTCTTCGGGTCCTCGTCGGGCACCCCGGGCACGTCGACGCACGCATCCTTGCTGTCCACGATCCCGTCCTTGTCCCGGTCTCCCTCCGCCTCCTGCGGCGCGTACGCCACGCTGAAGACCGCGCGGAAGGCCGGGATCCCGGGGGCCCGCGTCAGCCCTGGACCGGCCCCCAGCCCCAGCACCAGATCCGAGGCCCGCAGCTTCGCCCCCAGCAGCAGCTCCAGCGGTGTCGTCACCCCCTCCAGCGAGGGCCCCTTGCCGTTCACCTCCTGGACCACGGTACTTCCATAGAGCTCGGGGCCGATCTGGGCCTTGCCATCCGCCACCAGCAGGCCGACGGAGGCGCCGAAGTTGATCGAGGAGCCGATGCGCGGCGCCCCCAGGTCGACCCCCTCGCGGACCAGGTAGCCCACGTACCCGCCGTAGACAAAGGGGCCGCTGGTGCCGCTGGCGATGAGCTTGGGGTTGACCCGCACCTTGCGGTCGCCGGTGAACTGCCTGGGGTCGCCGGTGGGGAGCCAGGCATCGACCCCCAGCGCCAGGGCGCCCTTGCTCCGGTGGTCGCCCAGCAACGCGACCCGCGCCCCCACCCGGAGGTCCGCGAGCTTCCCGCTGGAGACCGAGGTGGGGATCCCCTCCTGTTGCTCCCCGGTTTGCACCAGCGCCACGGGCACATCCAGGTTCAGCACCACGCGGCGCGCCAGGGCCACGGATGCGCCCAGGTGCGCGTAGAGCACGTTGGCGGCGATGACGCTCAGCTCCTCCCCCGTGCTCCGCCGGAGCCTCAGCGGCTTGTAGGCGTAGTTCCCCAGCAATTGCAGCGCCAGGGGGCCGCGCCCGTCCGCATGCGCGCTGGGGATCGCAAAGAAACGATCCCCCGCGGGGGCCGGCTCGAAATGCTGGAGCGCGTAGCCCTCCCGCAGCGATTGCTCCAGCGCTCCGGGCAGCTGGGTCTGGGCCTGCGCTCGCCCCGAGGTCAGCAAGAATCCAAGGCAAACAGCGGCAAAAATAGGCGTAGATCTCATCTTCGACGTTCTCGGACGCGCGCCCGAGTGCGAGATCCATGCCTGCCTTGCGGCGGCGTCTTTGCACCGCGCCCCGCGCGCTCTGGGGAAAAGAACTGAGGGGCTACGTCCTCGCGATGAGGACAGGAGTCTGCAGCTCGACCGCTAGGCCCCGCCCGGTTCGGGGATCTTCACCCAGATCGTGAGGGTGAGCCCGTCGTCGGCGGTGGGGGTCACGTCGATGCGCGAGACTTCCTGGATGGTGCGCACCGGGAGCCGGTGGAGCAGCTTGGTCGCGACGAACTCGCGGCGCAGGGTGTCGTTGGGGCGCGCCAGCATCGGCGTCCCGCGGACCTCGAAGCGGAACGGCTCGAGCACCAGGGCCTCGTCGAGCTGGTTCAGCCAGGTGGTTCGCTCCTCGGAGGTCAGCGCCTTGAGGAGCTCCTGGGCGAGATCGGTGGTGATGGCCGCCAGGGTCTCCCGGCCCATCGGCGTGAAGCCGGTATGGATCTCGGGCCCCGAGCTCTCTCGACCGCTCGGCAGGGTGTCCCCGTAGTCGAGGGTAGAGAAGCGATCCCGCGTGCTAGGCGGCACCGAGGGCGGATGCCTCGGGGCCGACGGCGGCGCCGGCGTCGGCGGGGCAGACGAGGGGACCGGGGCGCTCTGGGGCCTGGACGAGGGCAGGGCAGGGGGGCGTCCGGTGCTGCGGGGCGGCGCTGCGGCGCGCTTCTTCAGGAGCGCGCGGGCCTGATCCGCCTCATCTTCGGCGATGGCGACCAGGGTTTCACGGCCCATCGGAGCCGACCCGGTGGTGATCTCGGGGCCCGATTCAGTCGTGGGTTTGTTGCGGGAGCGCGGGGTTGACACGGAAACAGCGAACCAGCGTTCCGGGTCCATCGCGAGATTGCAACAGAAACATGCTATCCCCAGGGGGATGGCTCGATCCAGCGGCTCCATCCCCAGAGAAACCCTCGTCACCCTCGTATCGGCCCTCCTCGACGCCGAGCGGCGGATCGCCCTGCTCGAGCGCAGGCTCCACGATGCCCGCTGGCTCGGCCCGGGCGAGGAGCCCAACGATCGCGACAAGGAGGTCGCCCGCAAGCGCGTCGCCGCCAGCATCGGCGCCCTGCTCCAGGCCGAGATGAACAGCGACGACGCCGACCCGGATCGGTGGGGGCCAGGGTCCCGCGGATGAGCACCCCGGTCCAGGTGGTCCCCCGGGGGCTGGCGATCGACGGCCGCACCCTGCCCCTCCACGCCGCCAGCCTCCACTACTGGCGCATCGACCGCGCCCGCTGGCCCGACGCCATCGCCTCCGTCCGGGCCCTCGGCTTCTGTATGGTCGATCTCTACATACCCTGGTCCGTCCACGAGGGGGCCGGCGGCCGCTTCGACTGGGGCGATGACCCCAGGCTCGATCTGCCCGCGTTCCTGCGGCTCCTCCAGGGCGCCGGTCTCCTCGCCATCGCGCGTCCGGGGCCCCACATCAACGCCGAGCTCACCGGCTTCGGGATCCCCGACCGGGTCCTCTGGACCCCCGAGTGCCAGGCCCGCTCCCCCCGCGGTAACCCGGTCATCTTGCCGATGCTCCCCACCGCCTTCCCGGTCCCGAGCTACGCCTCCTCGGCCTTTCACCGCGAGGTGGCCGCCTACTTCAAGGCCCTGGGCCCGGTGCTCGCGCCGCACCTCCACCCCCACGGCCCGGTGGTGATGCTCCAGGTCGACAACGAGGGGGCCCTCTACTTCCGCGACAGCGCCTACGAGCAGGATTACCACCCCGATGCGGTTGCCCTGTATCGCTCCTTCTTGCAGGAGCGTTACCGCGACGACGAGACCCTGCGGAACACCTACGGCTCCGACACCGCACCCCTCGCCCAGATCCTGCCGCCGACACGCTTCGATGCCTCCCACGCTGACCAGCTCGCCAGGCACCTCGACTGGGTCGAGTTCCACGAGGTGCTGCTGGCGCAGGCAATGAAGCGCTTCCGTGCGGCCATGGAAGAGGCCGGGCTCCGCGGCGTCCCTTTCAGCCACAACCTCCCCCCGGGCCAGGACGCAACCCCCCTCAACCCCGCCCTCCTCGGCTCCTCGGTTGACCTGGTGGGCTTCGATTTTTATCACAAGGCTGACCCCGCCCAGCGGCGCATCGTCGCCCGGCGTACCACCGAGCTGGTGGCCCGCTGCGAGGGCCTCGGGGTGCCCGCTTACGCGGCCGAACTGGGGGCAGGCTTCCCGCCGTTCTTCCCCCCGCTCGACGAGCGGGACAGCGAGTTCACCCTGCTCTCCACGCTCGCGTACGGCCTCCGCGGGTTCAACCTGTACATGGCCGTCGCCCGCGATCGCTGGGTCGGGGGCCCCATCGACGCCCAGGGCAATCGCAGACCTTCGGCCCTGTTCTACGAGCGGCTCCTCGCCGCCCTCGAGCGCCTGCAGTTTGCCTCCCTCCGCCGCGCCACCCCCGTGCGGCTCCTCATCCCTCGCTCGCTGCGGCGCCTGACCCGCGCCATGCATGCCTTCGGCCCCGCCACCGGCACCTTCTTCTCCGTCTTCGGCGCCGGAGCCCGGGAGCGCTGCCTCGAAGACACCCTCGGCCTGGATGGCCCCGTCGCCCTCGAAGGCGAAGCCTTCCTCCACGCCTTCGAGGAGTCCCTCGAGGTTCGCGGCGTCCCCTTCGCCTTTGTCGGCGGAGAAGACGCCGACGTGGCGTTGACGGGGGCGCGCTGGGTCATCGTGGCTTGCTCCGGCGGCCTGGAGCCCGGGCTGCTCGCGCCCCTGCGCCGGGTGATCGAGGCCGGCGGGCGCGTCACCCTGGGGCCCCGGCGGCCTGTCCGTGATGGCTCGTTGCGGCTGCTCTCGGCCCCCCTCGATCTGGAGGCCATCCAGCTCCTCGACGCCCCCCTGGCCCCGTCCCGGGCCGACGCCCTGGTCGCTCGCGCCATCGATGACCTGCAGCTCCCCTGCTTTGCCTGCGATCCGGACAGCCTCGTCGCCTGCCTCCACGAAGATCCGCAGGGCCTGCCCCGGGCCCTCTTCGTGCTCAACCCCACCGGCGCCGACGTCGTCGGTCGCGTCAGCGTCCCGGGCATCACGCGCGCCCTCGATGCCCTCGACGAGCAGGCCTTCCGCGCCGATCAGGGGGTCCTCGAGCTCCGGGTCCCGGCCCGCTCCGGGCGCCTCCTCGCCCTGTCCTGACCGTGACCCAGCCCCTCATCTCCTTCCGCGACGTGCACAAGGCCTTCGGCCCCAAGAAGGTCTACACCGGCCTCGATCTCGACGTCTTCGAGGGCGAGACTTTGGTCATCCTCGGCGGCTCCGGCGTGGGCAAGAGCGTGATGCTCAAGATGCTCATCGGCCTCCTCCAGGCTGACCGCGGCAGCATCCGCTTCCGTGGCCAGGAGATCGTCGGCATGAGCGAGAAGGCCCTGCTCCCGGTGCGCCGCCAGGTCGCCATGATCTTCCAGGCCTCCGCCCTCTTCGACAGCATCTCCGTCGGCGACAACGTGGCTTATGGCCTCCACGAGCACCTCCACCGCACCATGTCTGCCGCCGAGATCCAGAAGCGCGTCGCCTGGGCCCTCGAGCTCGTCGGTCTCCCTGGCGTCGAGACCATGCGCCCGGGCGATCTCTCCGGCGGCATGAAGCGCCGCGTCGGCGTCGCCAGGGCCATCGCACTCCAGCCCGAGGTCCTGCTCTACGACGAACCCACCACCGGCCTCGACCCCATCAACACCACCCGCATCAACCACCTGATCCGCGGCATGCAGCGCACCCTCAAGGTCACCTCCCTCGTCGTCACCCACGACATGGGCAGCGCCTTCTCCGTCGCTGATCGCATCGCGATGGTGCACAAAGGGCAGATCATCCTCCAGGGCAAACCCGAGGAGTTTCGCGCATCTCCCGACCCTCGCGTGCGTGACTTCATCCACGGCATGGCGCCCGAAGGGGAGTCCCTCCAGTCGCTGCTCGACGGGTGAACCCACGGCCGCATACGGGTGCACGAGCGGGGGCACCAACGCTCACCATCATGGAATTTCCATAGACAGAAATACCATATGAAGCACGCCCCCCTCGACGACGCCCGACCGCGGCCGGGGCTGCGGCGAGGTCAGGGCCAGTTCCACAGGGGGTCCTTGCCGGTATTCTCCGGCAAGTAGGCCCCGTCGATCTTCTCGTGGCGCACGTACTTGGCCACGCACAGCACCCGCAACGCGCCCTGGCGTCGTCCTTCCAGGCGCCACACGGCGCCCTCGGGGGGGTCCAGCGCGCCGTGGTGACCGGCGCTCCCCAGGCGTGCCAACGCCTCCGGGATGGCGAGAGGAGCCCCGCGGTGCAGCAGGGCAGGGAGGCAGAATTCGCCCGGTGCCACGCGGACCTCGAGCTCCGCGAGGGGGAGCCGCTCGGGACCCTGCATCAGGTCGAAGGCCACGAAGGGGCCCTGCTGTAGCCGGTACCGGGTGCCGTGAACCAGCGCCAGCCACTCGCCGATCAACCGCTCTCCGGGCCGCAGGACCGCCAGGAAGCGCTCGTGGTGCGCCTCGACCCAGGTCGCCCACCGGCGGCGACCTTCGTTCGAGGAGCGCTCCGCCAGCCGTCCATCGCGCCCGAGGGCGAGGATCCGGTCGCCGACGCGGGCCGCGCAGACGCAGGAGCCATCGAGCTTTTCCTGGACGATCACCGTGGTGCCGGGCCGTGATCGAGCCAGCAACCAGGAGGCCTGGTGGTCCCCGAGGTGGTGGTCCCCGGGCCCTACACGCGAACCGGGCAGGTGCGGGATGGAGCCGTAGGCCTTGCCGCCGAGAGGGAGCTCAGGCCCCGTCACGGAGCCGCCTCAGATCTTGCCAGACCTCGTGGGCGCTGGCGTAGCGGTAGGCCTCGCGGCGCCGGAGCATCTTGGCGATGATGGGGCCAGCAGGCGCATGGAGCGCCTCGGCCCGGGCCCTCGGGATCCCCTCGGTGACCTGCCGCACAAGCTCCGGGTAAGGGACACCGTAGTCGAGCGGGGGCTGGCCGGTGACCATCCAGAAAAAGAGCAGGCCAAGCTGGTAGAGATCGGATTGCCTCGACGTGTACCCGGACGCGACCACCTCGGGGGCCATGATCGCGTGATGCACCACGTTGGGCCTCGCAAACCCCTTGCCTTGTAGCTCCTGGGAGATCCCGAAGTCGGCCAGCTTGGCCACGGGGCGCTCCAGCTCGGTGAGCAACACATTGCCTGCATGCATGTCGCCATGAACGATCTCGTTGTCATGCAGGTACTGGGTCGCCGCCAGCAGCTGCCTCATCAGCTCCACCGCCAGCTCCGGCGGTAGCGGATGAAGCAGCAGCTCTTTGAGGGTGTGAGGGCACCACTCGAGGGCCATGTAAAAGAGGAAATTGTGCTCGAAAGCGTCGTGCAGGTACACCACGTTCGGGTGCCGCAGCAGCAGCAACCGCTGCGCCTCGGCGCGCCACTGGCCGTACACCTCGGCGTAAGGGCGCATCGCCGGGACCTGGAGCTTGAGCGCAAAGCGCTGATCGAAGGCCCCGACGCTCTCGTACACGGCCCCCTGGGCCCCCTGACCGATCTGGCGCTCGATCCGGTAGCTCCCGCGGCCCGAGGCGATCACGTCCCCCGGCGAGGGTGTACGGATCTGCTCCGGGCCCCGGACCTGCCGGACCGACAGGGGGGCAGGATCGACCAGCATGGTTGACGTCACGAGCGTCCGGTGGCCTGGAAGTGACCCGGGTGGGTGCGACGTGGGGCCAGAAAGATGGGGGGGCCCCGACGGGGAAGCCGTCGTCGGTAGACCCCGTGGAGGGGTGGGTCGAGGGCCTCGTTCTCCCGGCACCCGGCCACCTTATCACGTCCCTGTGGCCCGCAGGTTCCGAGGGAATCTTGACGCAGGGTTGTTCGTAAGTGCTACACGCAACCGCACAACAAGGGGAGCCGCCGAGAACTTGTCTCCCCCAACAACCTTGAACTTACATCGTCAGCGAAGGATCCCAACCTCATGAAGCTCATCTCTCGCCTCGTCTCTGTCTCTTTCGTCATCGCCCTCGTCGCTGCTTGCAGCGATGACGGCGGCGGCAGCGGTGGCAGCGCCACCCCCTGCTCCAACAACTCCGAGTGCCCCACCAACTTCGAGTGCGTCATCACCAACTCGAACGCCAACGCCGCCCCGGAGCGCCCCCTCGCCCCCGGGTACACCATCCAGTCCACCTGCGATGCGCTCTGCGCCAAGGCCTCGAGCGAGTGCGGCGCCTTCCCCGCGGAATTCATCTCCGAGTGCGTCTCGGGTTGCGGCGAGGAAGGCTTCTCCACCGCCTGCCTCTCCTGCCTCGTTGCCTCGCCTGATTTCTGCACTTCCGAAGACGTTCCCCCCGGCTGCGAGAGCGCGTGCGGCGGCGGTCAGGGTGGCTCCAGTGGTGGCGGCGGCGCTGCGGGCGCCGCGGGCTCGGGCCCTGCGGGTTCGGGCGGCTCCAGCCCCGGCGGCGTGACCTGCGAGGCCCTCTGTGCCAAGGGATCGTCGTGCGAGGGCTTCGATGCTGCCGAGTGCGCCCAGGAATGCCCCGGGCTCTCGGACGCCTGCCGTACCTGTGTCAACAGCGTCCCTGATATCTGCGACGACACGCTCGTCGCGACCGCTTGCGCAAGCGCGTGCGGCGCTGGTCAGGGTGGCTCCGGCGGCTCCAGCGGCTCCTCCCAGGGCGGCAGCGCCGGCACCAATGCCGGTGGCTCCAACGCTGCGGGCACCACCAGCGGCGGCGGCACCGCGGGCACCAGCACCGCGGGCGGCTCCGGCGGCTCTGCCAACACCGCCAAGCCCGGTATCTGCAAGGCCAAGGCCTCCAACGCGGGCGGCTCCGGTGGCACCTCCTCCCAGGGCGGCTCCGGCGGCACCAGCTCCGGTATCTCCTGCGATGCCTTCTGCAACAAGGCATCCTCTTGCGATGGTTTCGATGCCACGACCTGCGCCCAGAACTGCCCCCAGACCACCGATGGGTGCAGGAGCTGTATCTTCAACGCCCAGAACATCTGCGCCACCGTGGCTGGTGACCCCAACTCCACCATCTGCCTGGCCGAGTGCTCCAGCGGCCAGGGTGGTAGCAGCGGCTCCGGCGGGACCAACTCCGAAGGCGGCAGCGCCGGCACCAACGCCGGTGGCTCCGACCCCGCTGGCTCCGGCGGCACGAACTCCTCGGAGAACACCTGCACGCTCAACGATAACAAGTTCAACTGCCCCAGCCCCGAGGCTGCTCAGCAGTGCTTTGATACCGGCGAGCCTGGCTCCTGCACCCCCGCCTTATCCCCTCGCGCTGACGCGCTGGCAGCCCCGGGAGGGGGGCTTAGCCCGGGGGCCACCCCAGCGTCTTGCAGCCAAATTCCAGGCTGGCCTTGTCCCCTGCGCGGTAGCGCTCGCAGCTGTTGCTGCACAGCTCCACCGCCCTCGGGAACCCCTGCTCCGGGTCCACGTCGTAGCGCCACCCGTCCCCCTCGCAGGGCCCGCTCTTGTAGGGAATTTCAATACGACCGCAGGACCCATCGAGGACGACGTTGAGGAGGCCAAGGTCAGCCTCCTTGGCGACCGCGGAGGGCAGGTCAAACGAGCAGGCGACGCGGGCGGCGGTGACCTTCTGGAGGGCCGCCGCGAGCTGCGTGGGCAGATCCTCGTCCGGGGAGAGCCGCGTCGCTTTTCCGGTGCCGCCGCCGCGAGCGATCGCATCGAGGGTGGAGAGGGCCCCCGAGCCCAGATCGTTGACGCCCAGAATACCCAGGACAAACGTGGGGATGGGCGGGTCCTTGCTGGCGGTGGAGGCCTCGGCCGCGAGGGCTTCGAGAGCGGGGCTGGTGAGCGGCGCGCACGAGGACGGCAGGCCGTCGGTGGCGAGGACGATGGCGAAGGAGACCTTGGGCTGCTGCCTGGCCCAGCGCCTGGCCTGCTCGATGGCCCCCTGGAGCGCTGGCCCGGTGGGCGTGGGACCTTCCGGCGTGGTGCTCTGGATCGCCCACTTGATCGAGGACGCGGCGCTCTTCACCGGGCCCAGGTTGACCGCCGGGGATTCGTAGGAAGAGGGCTCGCAGAGCGGGGCCTGGTTCGGGAAAAACTGGGCCGCCATGGAGAGCTCGGTCACCGGAGGCGCTTCGAGGAAATCGGTCAGCGCCCCCTCGAGCGCGTCCCACTTGCGGAGCCCGCTGCTGGTCGGTTCGTTCATCGAGCCCGAGCGATCGAGGAGCAGGTAGAGCCCCAGAGGCGGAGGGCGCGCCGTGAAGGTGGTGGCATCGCAGGAGGCCGCGGGGGCCGCGGGGGCCGGGCAGGAGAGGGTCGGGGCAGGGGAGGGAGGGGTGGGAGAAGGTTTCGAGGGGCCTCCGACCAGGATCGCCGGATCATCTCCGGACTCTTCCGGACCCCCTTCGGAGAGGCGTCGTTGCACCGGGTCCGTGCAACCAGCGACAACCAGGACCGCCCCGAGCGCGGCGGAGGACAGAGCGCGCATCACCCCGAGTGTGGCCCCCTTGGCGCGAAATCACCAGCCCGAGGAACACAAGAAAATCAGCACCGTAGGCTGAAGCGAGGTAGGCTCCACCGTCGAGGCTTCGTACATGATCAACCGTCTCTCTCTCGCTGCTGTGCTCCTGACTGCGGTCACCCTCGCCAACTGCAAGAAAAAGGAGGACGACGCCCCCCCGCCCCTGCCCTCGGCCGCGCCGGACCCGGCCCCCACGCCCCCCCCGATGCCCAGCGCGGTGCCGACCACCACCGCGGTCCAGCTCCAGCCGGTCCCTCCCGCCCCCGGGCAGGCGCCGTCGACGCTGGGCGAGGCGATCATGTTTGCAAAGCCCCAGATGCGCGACTCCACCGGCTCGCCGGACGAGGGTAGCGCCACGCTCCTCAAGTACTGGCTCGACAAGAAGTACGCCTGGGCTCAGCTCGAGGCCGTGCCCCCCACCACCGAGGCCGCCTTCCTCGCCAACCCGGATGCCGAGCGCGGCAAGCGCATCTGCACCACCGGCGTGGTCCAGCAGATCAGCCAGGCCAACCCCAACCCGCCCCAGCACGAGGGCCTCATCACGGCCCAGACCGGCGAGAGCGTCTCCTTCGGCGCCGTGGGCGATGTGACCGGCATCAAGCAGGGCGGCCCCGGCAAGTTCTGCGGCATCGCCTCCGGTATCCAGAACATGACCACCCCGGACGGCAAGCAGGTGCGCGCCATCCGCAGCGTCGGCATGTTTGATACCCCCGCCAACCGCGGCGGCGGCGGCGGCGGTTTTGGCTCCCTGCGCGCCTGTTGCCAGGCGCTCCAGCAGAACTCCGTCTCCATGCCCCCTCCGCAGAACATGTACGCCGCGGCCGCCGCCCAGTACTGCTTCGCCTCCGTCGCGGCCATCAGCTCCCCTCAGCAAAAAGACGCGCTCCTCGCCGGCATCCGCGGCGCCCTCCGCGGCGCCTCCATGCCCGGCTCCTGCCGCTGAGCGTGCCCCTCTCGCGGCGCCCGCTGCTCCTGCTCGGGCTCGCCGGCTGTGGCTTCCAGACCGCCCGCGAGGCGAGCGCCCAGGGCATCTCGGTCGCCCTCGCTCCAGCCCGCACCGTCGAGGTCGCCTTGCTGGAAGGCTCCCTCGCCGGGGCCCGCCGCTGGTTTCAGGCCCAGGGGGTCCCCCTCCACGAGACCTTCCCGCGGCTCTGGATCGAGGTCTTCGAGCCCTCCGAGCTCCCCTCCGCCCTCCTCCTCTCCCCCTCGGCACCCCTGGCCCGCGGCGTCTCGCTGGTGGCCCAGGGGCGCGCTTCCTGGGAGCGCTCGGCCGGTGCTCCCTGGGCCGAGGCCTCCCGGGAGCAGGTCCAGCTCCAGGGCGCTCTCCTCGGCGGAACCCCCCGCGAAGACGCCCTCCGCGCCCTCGGCTTGCGCCTCGGCGAGGCCCTGGCGCGGCTCGCCTGGGGCTGAAGGGCTACCTTGGCGATCGGATGTGGTAGGCTCCCTCCCCATGATCACGGTCGGATGCGCTGGTTTCCCCGTGCCAGCAACGCGCTACTTCAAGGAATTCCTGTTCGTCGAGGTGCAAGAGACTCACGTCGCGCCTCCGGGGTCCGGAACGGTGCGCCGCTGGCGCCGTGAAGCACCCGACGGCTTTCGCTTCGCCATGGTCGGCCCCCGTGAGATCGGCCAGGAAGGCTTCCGCGACGGGATGGTCGTCGAGACCGCCCTCAAGACCCTCGAGACCGTCGGCAAGGAGCTCGCCGCCGACACTGTCATCCTCGTCGCCCCTCCCGACTTCCCCGCCTCCCGCGCCAACAAGACGGCCGTCAAAGAATTGCTCACCATCGTCCGCCAGCGGTTTGAAAGGGTCATATTTGACCCCGCCATCGGCTGGGATCCAGACGAGACCGAAACGATGGCCACGGAGGTCGGCGCCATCGCCGCGCGCGACCCTCTCACCGCCGGGATCTCGAGGAAAAAAGAGGCTTACTACCGCCTCCCGGGGCCCGCCGGGCACAAGTCCCGCTACGAGGATCCGGCCATCGACCGGCTCGGCGAGCTGGCCCGTTCGGTCTCGGAACAGGACGCCACCTACGTCTTCACCAACGTCGATATGTTCGCCGACGCGAAGCGATTGAAGAAGGTATTGAAGCTCTTATCCAGGTCTCCCATAGCGCCGAAGAATTCCGCGAGCGGGGGGCTTGGTGTGCTACCAAAAGGGGTTCGATGGCAGCATGCGTGCAGTGCCAGGTCGAGGTGCCTCCGGGGGCACCTCGCTGTCCGGGGTGTGGGGCTGCGTCGCTCTCCGCCCTGGAGGTCCCTGATCTGGACCTTGCCCCGGCCTCTGTTCGACCGGCCCCGGCCCCCCGACGCGCCCCCGTGGCGCTCGAGCTGAACCCCGCGACGCAGCCAGCCCGTACGCCGGAGCTCGGTTCGTCGTCTTCCGGGCTCGACGTCGACGAGCTTCCGGATGCTTCCGGGCTCGAGCTCGCGGTCACGCCCATCCAGCGCAATTCACGCCCGCCGCCCCGACCTGCGGCCCCGGCTGCTGCGCCCCAGCGTGCGTCGATCCCACCGCCCGCGCGTCGGGTGTCGGTGCCGGACGCCTCGGGCCCTGATCCGTACGAAGTCCAGCAGGTCGCGCGCTTCGGCGTCGAGCCTCAGCTCCCCTGGGAGTCGGTCTTTTACGCCCTGCGTGTTGCCTCGCGGCTCCGCGCCCTCAAGGAAGAGCTCACCGGGGCCAAGGCCACGATGGACCAGCACCGCAAGGCCGCCGATGAAGCCCTGGTCACCTTCCTGGATGCCTCCCAGCAGAAGCTGCTGAGCGACGCCGCCTTCGCGCGTCTCTTCGAGCCGCTCCGCGAGCTCCAGACCCGGTACCTGGAACGGCTCGCCGAGGTCGAGAGCCTGGACAGGGAAGGGCAAGACGCCCTCGCCGCCATCGACGTCGAGATCCTCCAGGCGGAACGCACCGCGCAGGAGGGCCGCTCCACCCGCGAGGGCCTCGCCTCCGAGGCCGCGCGCCTCTTCGACGCCTCCCGCGAGGGGGACGCGCTCGCCACCCAGCTCCTCGGGGCCATCCGCGAGCAGATGCAAAAAGCAGAAGAGGACGCCACCCGCGCCGTCAGCCAGATGAACGATTTGCGCCGACGCCGTCGCGAGTCCGAACAGTCTTACGTCCAGCGCATCCGCGCCCTCGAGGAGGCCCTCGCCGTGGCCGATGGCCCCCGCAAGGCCGCGCTCCTCGAGATCGGTCGAGACCTCCTCGATCGGCTCCCTCCAGGGCTCGAAGGCTTCTCCGCCGTCGAGAGCGCGGCGCGCCGCCTCCAGGAGTCCACCCGCCGCTGCTCCCTGCTCGAGGCCTCCCTGCTCGCGTACAACCGGCAGAAGGCGCTCCAGGGCTGGCTCCTCCTCGGCGCCTTCTCGGTCCTCCTGATCGGCGCGATGGTGCTGGGGATCATGCGCATGAACCGCGAACTCAGCGCTCCCCCGCCTACCCTCCCGTCTCTCTGAAGTGAGCGTGCAAGGCCTGCGCTTCGGGGCCGCAAATTCCTCCGGTTCTGGTCGGGGTGCTTGGATACCCTACCCAGGAATGGCCAGGGTTCGCTTGGTACGTGGCCTGCAGATGGCATGGCGCTGTGAGACCAGCGAACCCTTCTGTACCGCGTCCCCCTTCCTCGAGACTTGGGCAGACGCTGAAGGGGAAGTGGCGTCTGGAGACGCTGCTCGGGGCAGGGGGGATGGGCGAGGTTTACGCGGCGACCCACCGGAACGGGAGCCGTGTAGCCATCAAGATCCTGCACCCGCACCTGGCGTCGAACCCGAACCTCCGGTCGAGGTTTCTGCAGGAGGGGTACGCGGCCAACGCGGTGGAGCATCCGGGGGTGGTACGGGTGCTCGACGACGACACCACGCCGGACGGCCTGCCGTTCCTGGTCATGGAGCTGCTGGAGGGGGAGGCGCTGGATGTGCATGTCGAGCGGCGCGGCGGCCGCTTGCCGCTGGAGGACGCGCTGCACATCATCGATGGGCTCCTGGATGTGCTGATGGTGGCGCATCAGAAGCAGGTGCTGCACCGGGATCTCAAGCCCGACAACGTGTTCCGGTCGCCGCGCGGTGACCTGAAGATCCTCGATTTTGGGCTGGCGAAGCTCTGGGCCGGGGCCGAGGCGGCGCCGAGCCCGAAGACGATGCTGGGGCGCTTCATGGGGACGCCGGGCTACATGCCGCCCGAACAGGCCTGCGGGAACTGGAACAAGGTCGATGAGACGAGCGATCTCTGGTCCCTGTCCGCCACGCTGCATTTCTGCCTGACGGGGAAGGCGATCCACGACGAGGAGGATCCACAGCGGACGTTGCTGCTGACCACGACCTCGCCGGCCCCCTCGATCCGGGCCTTCTCCCCGGAGCTCCCCCCGGCGGTCGTTGCCTTCGTGGATCGTGGCCTCTCCTTCGAGCGCAAGGGCCGGTGGCAGAGCGCCCAGGAGATGAAGCAGGCGTTGCAGCAGCTACGGACGAGCGTCGGGGCGCCGCGTCCCCCCTCGCGCCCGGAGCCCCCGGGGTCGTCCCCCCGGCCTTCCAGCGGCGTCCACGGCCCGCTTCGCCCGCTCTCTCGCCCTGCCTCCCGCTTCGGCGAGGGCAGCGAGGCCCTCTCTCCGGTCGAGATCGCGCCGGACACCTACTGGGTCGGCAAGCGCGATCCCTCCTCGATCTTTCACTCGAACCCGTACCTGCGCGTCTTCCGGGACAGCAAGAGCCCGGGGCAACGCTTCGCGATGCTGATCGACCCCGGGTCCTCCTCGGACTTTGCCGTCGTCCACTCCAAGGTGAGCGCCGTGCTGGGCCCCAGCTCCCAGCTCTCTGCCCTGTTCATCAACCACCAGGACCCGGACGTCGGCTCCTCGGCCCCGGTCCTCTGCGCCCGCTACGCGCCCCAGGCCAAGGTCCTCTGCTCCGAGGCGACCTGGCGCCTGATCATGCATTTCGGGCTGCCCCGCGAGCGCTTCGTCGACACCGACAAGTACCCCTCCGGGTTCCGCCTGCCGACGGGGCACCTGGCGATCCCGGTGCCCTCCCCTTTCTGCCATTTTCGCGGCGCGGTCATGCTCTACGATCCTGCCACCCGCGTGCTCTTCTCCGGTGACCTCTTCGGCGGCCTCACCGCCGAGGGGGCCCAGGGGCTGTGGGCGGATCAGAGCGACTGGAGCGGCCTGCGGGCCTTTCACCAGACCTACATGCCCAGCAACCGCGCCATCGCCCCCATCATCCGGAAGATCCGGGCCCTCGACCCTCCCGTCGAGATCATCGCCCCGCAGCACGGGCGCCTCCTGCGTGGCGACATCCTTCACCGTTTCCTCGAGCACCTCGAGCACCTGCCGGTGGGGCTCGATCTCCTCGAAGAAGAGCAGTCCCCCGACCTGCTCATCGCCTGGAACAGCGTGCTGCACCGGGTCCTCAGCACCGCCGAGGCCCTGCTTGGTCCAGAGGTCCAGGAGCACCTCCTCGCCTGCGACGCGCTCCAGGGCGTGCTGATCGCGGAGCAGGGGCGCCTCTCGCTCCAGTCCATGGGCCGCTGGGCCGTCAGCACCGTGGTCAACGTCCTGACCGCAGGGCAGCCCCCCAGCGTCTCCAACCCCATCAAGATCGAGGCCATGACCGCCGCCGAGCAGTTCGATCTGCCGAGCCCGGATCTCCACATCGACGACGCGGAAGGCAGCGAATCCCTCATCGAGATCGACGTCGAGTGAGCACCCCCGTGGTACACCGTTCAGGCCATGCCGGTCTGGCTTTATGCCCTCCTCTGCGTCCTCGCACCCATGCTCTGGGCCGTCCTCATGGTCCGCGTGGTGTCCCGCTTCGAGCGCCCCCCCACCTCCTCGAACCGCGACTCGCTCCCGCCCTCGGATTACTCCATCTGATGGGGCCCACCCTGCTGCTCGATGGCCAGCCCGTACCCCTCCTCGGGCTCCTCGCCCTCGGCTCCATCGTCGGCTTCATCGCCGGGGTCTTCGGCGTCGGCGGGGGATTTTTGCTGACCCCCATGCTCACCGCCCTGTTCCACGTCCCCACGGGCATCGCGGTGGGCTCGGGCCTCTGCCAGATGATCGGCACCGCCACCGTCACCTTCCTCCGTCGCCGCCAGGACAACCTCGGGGAGCCTCGCGTCGACCTCTTCCTGCTCGGTGGTAGCCTCCTCGGCGTCGACGCCGGCGCTCGCCTCCTCGCTGCCTTGACCTCCGCCGGAACCATCTCCTTCCTCGGCAAGCCGCGCCCCCTCGTGGTCCTGGTCGCCGAGGGCCTCTTCGCCGCCCTCCTCCTCGCCATCAGCGCCCTCTTCTGGTGGCAGGGGGGCTCCAGCTCCTCCGACCCTGAGGCCCCTCGCCCGGGCCCCCTCGCCCGCCTCCCGCTCCCTCTCCCCGTCTCCTTGCCCGCCGTCGGCCTCCGCGTCTCCGCCTTCGCCCTCGCCTACACCGGCCTCTTCCTCGGCCTGATGAGCGGCCTCCTCGGCGTCGGAGGCGGCGTCCTCCTCCTCCCGATCCTCATTCATGGGTATGGTTTTTCCATACGAGCAGCGACCGGCACCGGCATCCTGGTCCTGCTCACCTCGTCCTGCGTCGGTACCTTCCTCCACGCCCTCCGCGGCAACGTGCGCCTCGAGGTGGTCCTCCCGCTCCTGGTGGCCTCCTCCCTCAGCGCCCAGATCGGCGCCCGGGTGGCCCGCGGCCTCCACCCCCGCACCATGCGGCGCGGCTTCGCCTTGCTCTGCCTGGCCACGGTCGCCATCCTCGTGAGCCACCTGCTCCGCTGAGCGGCCTCAGCCCCCGATGCGATCGGCGATCTCTTCCCGGCTGGCATCGAGGTAGCGAGCCGCCGGGCCCCGGCTCAGCCGCAGCGCCAGCAGGCTCACCGCCGCCGCGCCCCCCATCACCGGGAGCTGCCACCGGCTCCCCACCAGCCCCAGGTGCAGCGCGCCGAGGGCGCTCGAGATCAGGCTCCAGCAGAGCAGCGAGAGCGCCGCCAGCGGCAGCGGCGCGCTCGCCTTCTGCATCGCCTGCCGCGCGATCGGGCGCGGCATCCAGCACGACAGGAACTGCCCCAGGGTCAGCATCAGGCCCGATGCCGCGACCGTCATCAGCGCCCCCGCCAGCAGCTCACCCCACGGGGGCCGGCGCACCACCACCAGCAACAACGTCAGCAACGCCAGCTGCGCGCCCTGGTAGACCCCCAGCGCCCACACCTTGCCCGCCAGCAGCTCGTCGGCCCGCACCGGCAGCGTCAGCAGCGCCTTGATCCCGTGGCCGTCCAGCCCAAAAAGGCTCGTCTGCAGGCTCATCGCCGCGATGGCTGTGTACGCATAGCTCGCCGGGATGACCCACGACGCGTCGCCGGCGATCATCGCCAGCGGGCCCCGCACCAGCACCACCGTCACCAGCGGCATCACCAGCCCGGCGCGGCCGACCGAGCTCGCCAGCAGCTGCTTCAGGTGCAGCTCCGCCACCCCCGCCGTGGGTGTATGGAATCTCCATCTCCATCCTGACGGACCCCCCGGGGATTGCTGCCGGTCTCGCTCCAGATCGCGGCCCAGGATCCAGCCTGCCAGGGCCACCAGCGCGACAAGGAGGGCCAGCGGGTAGAGGTGCCGGGCGAGGGCTGAGCCCCAGCGGCCATGCTGCGCCTCGACGAGCCCCCGCGAGGCAAACCCCAGCGGGGTCGCTTCCGTGGCGAGCAGCAGCCGGTGACCCAGGGCAGCAGGGTCAAAGGAGACATTGTTCCGGGCGCCGATGAGGCCCAGCGCGCCGATCGCGAGGAGCGCACCTGCGGCGGTGCTGGCGCGCCGAACCAGCGCGGCGGCGGCGCCCCCCACGATGAGCTGGAGGGCCAGCATCAACCCGATGCCCTCGACAGCGAGCAGCGCGACCAGGGGGGTCAGGTGGGGCCGCGCGACCGCGAGGCCGCCATGAAGGATCAGGAGCGCGAGGGAGATCAGCCCCGGGACCAGGTCTCCGACCCCTGCGATCAGCTCAGCGGCGAGCAGGTGCCAGCGGGAAAGCGGGAAGGTGCGGTAGCTCTCCCACGAGAGCTGGCGGGTGCCTCCGAGGGTACCGCCGACCGCCCCTCCGAACAGGGAGAGGGCGGTCCCCAGGGCGCCCAGGGTCAGGGCAGCGATGGGATCCGGGAGCAGGCGACCCAGCACGTAGCCCCCGAGCGCGAGGCCCACCAGCAGCGGTCCGATGGAGGTCGCGAGAAAGAGGATCAGCGCCAGCACCGAGAGCACGGCCCCGTTGCGGTTCACCTCGCGGCGCCAGCGGTTGCGCACCGACGCCGCGTGGGCGCCGAGCAGCGCCCGCACCGGCCCTAGAGCCACGAGAGCTCTCCCCGGGGGATGGCGTCCGCGGCGACCAGCGCCACGAACACCGCCTCGAGGCTCTCGCCCTGGGGGCCGCGGAATTCCTCGCGGGGGCCCATCTGCACCAGCTTGCCGCGATCGAGCACCGCGATCAGGGGGCAGAGGCGCTCGATGATCTCGAGCACGTGGGAGGTCAGCACCAGCGTGACCCCCCGGCGCGACAGCCCGCCGAGCAGCTCCTTGATGGTGCGCGCCGCCACCGGGTCGATGCCCTCGAAGGGTTCATCCAGGAACAGCAGCCTCGGCCCGTGGAGCAGCGCCGCGCACAGCGAGAGCTTCTTCTTCATGCCAAAGCTGTAGTCCGCGATGATCGTGCGGGCCCCCGGCGTCAGGTCGAGCGTGGCGAACATCTCCTGCTGCCGCCGCTGCACCAGCGCCTCGTCGAGCCCGTGCATGCGACCCACGAATTGCAGGTACTCGGGCCCCGTGAGCAGGTCGAGCAGCGCCATGTCTTCCGGCATCACGCCGAGCTGGCGCTTGACCTCGATCGCATCGCCGACCACCTCGCGGCCAAAGACCCGCACCACCCCTCCGGTGGGGCGCGTCAGCCCGGTCAGCAGCCGGAGCGTCGTCGATTTGCCCGCCCCGTTCCGCCCCAGCAGCCCCAAGAAGGACCCGGGCGCCACCCGCATCGTCAGCCCATCGACCGCGCGGCGCTCGCCGTAGACCTTGGTGACGTTCTCCAGCTCGAACGCGAATTCTTCCCTCGACAACGCCCCCAGCGTGGCCTGTCCTGCGCGCCACGACAAGCCTCGCACCGTCGGTGGTACAACGGCACCCCATGAGCGATGGGATGGTTCCCCTGAACTTTCGACGCCACCCGCCGGACGAGATGCGCGATCGCGCCGGAGGGCTCTGCGAGGAGCTCAAGGCGCGGCGCTCGGTCCGGCACTTCAGCCCGGAGCCGGTGGACGTCGAGGTCCTGCGGCGCTGCATCGAGGCCGCCGCGCAGGCCCCCTCCGGGGCCAACAAGCAGCCCTGGACCTTCGTCCTGGTGACCTCGGCGGCGGCGAAGAAGGCCATCCGGGAGGGCGCCGAGGAGGAAGAGCGGGCGTTCTACGGCGGCAAGGCGCCGGACCGGTGGCTGGCGGATCTCGCCCCCCTGGGGACCGACGCCAGCAAGCCTTTCCTGGAGGAGGCGCCTGCCCTGATCGTGCTCTTTGCCCAGCGGCACGGGGCCGAGGGGGAGCATCACTATTATGTCAGCGAGTCGGTCGGGATCGCCGCGGGGTTCCTGATCGCGGCGCTGCACCACGCGGGGCTCGCGACCCTGACCCACACGCCGAGCCCGATGAATTTTCTGGCCAAGATCCTGGGGCGACCGGCCCACGAGCGACCCTTCTTGCTGCTCCCGGTCGGGTACCCGGCGCCCTCCTGCGAGGTGCCTGACATCCGGAGAAAACCCCTGCACGAGGTGCTCATCGAGGTCCGCTGACCTTCGCGCCGCTCCCCCTGCTCAGGGCCGGACCTCGATCTCCCAGACGCGCTCCGAGATCGCCTCGCTCCGGATCGCGGCGCCAAGGAACTGCTGGATAGTCTCGATCTGGGTGCGCGTATGGAGGCTGGGGGCGCCGGTGCGAAAGACCCCCCCTCGCCCCAGCGCCAGCGGGAGCAGCAGCTGATCGGCCAGGTATTCCCCCACCGGCGCCTCGTGCTCCAGGTACCCACGGGCCTCCTCCACCGCCTCCTGCGCCACCTGCTCGGCGGCCTTCCCCTTCTCGCCGATCGCGGTGATCAGCTCCTCGATATGCTCGTGCACCAGGCCGATCAGCAGGGCATTCCCGGGCCCCCGCGAGTTGCGCACCAGCAGCGGCTTGCGCGCCGCCGGGCCGATGGAGAGCCCACGACCCACCACCTCCAGCTCCCGCTCCGCCACCGCGTAAGGGATGCCGGCGAAGGCCGCCACGGCCCACTGCTCCCGCAGCGAACCCCGCTCCCGTAGATCGTAGTACCCGGGCTCCTTCCAGGGCTCGACGTGGAACACCAGCTGACCCCCGCCGGCAGGGTAAAACCCCCAGGACCGCAGCTCGGCCCGCACATCCACGCCGATGCGCCGGAGCTGCGGCAAGAACACCCGCGCCAGGAAGTCGAAGGTCGGCGCCATCGGGTTGTGGGTCCCCCCTTCCAGGTGCAAGGTCGAGGGCCCCGGGGCCCGGAGCAGCGCCGGCAAGAGCGCCTGGAACAGCAGCGTCACGCTGCCCGCGGTCCCGATGGCGAAGCGATGCTCTCCCGCCTGGATCGGCCCCGGACGGAAGGTCAGCTCGGTCGAGCCTAGCGCCGCGCCCTCCACCGATGCCTGGCCCACCGCCGCCGCCGCCTGCACCGCCGTCAGGTGCTGGCGCATCAGCCCCGGCGTGCGGCGGCGCGCCCGGATCGAACCCAGGTGGAAGGGTTGCCCCGTGATCAGCGAGAGCGCCAGTGCGGTCCGCAGGATCTGCCCGCCGCCCTCGCCGTTCCGTCCATCTAGCTGCAGCATCGCACTCATCCCTTCACGCACACGACCTGGCGGAGTGTATGGACAATCTCTACAAGATCCCGCTGGGCGGTCATCACGTCATCGATGGGCTTGTAGGCCATGGGGGTCTCGTCGATGACATCCTCGTCCTTGCGGCACTCGATGCCGGCGGTGGCGGCCTCGTGATCCTTGAGCGTGAAGCGCTTCTTGGCCGCGGTGCGGGACATGAGGCGGCCGGCGCCGTGGCTGCAGGAGTGGAAGGCCTCGTCGTTGCCGAGGCCCCGGACGATGTAGGAGCGAGCCCCCATGCTCCCCGGGATGATGCCCAGGTCGCCGAGGCGAGCGCGGACCGCGCCCTTGCGGGTCACCAGCACGTTCTCGCCGTAATGCTTCTCCCGGGAGATGTAGTTATGGTGGCAGTTCACCGCCTCGAGCTGGGCCTCGAAGGGGGGCAAGAGGTTGGTCGAGCGCAGCGCGCCGACGACCGAATGCATCATCAACTCCCGGTTACGGGCCGCGAAATCCTGGGCCCAGCTCACCGCCTCCACGTAGTCGTCGAAGTGCTGGGTCCCCTCCGGGAGGTACGCCAGATCCATGTCCGGCAGGTTGACGAAGAAGCGCGCCATCTCCTTCTTGGCCAGCTCGATGAAGTAAGAACCGATGCGGTTCCCGACCCCGCGCGAGCCCGAGTGCAGCATGATCCAGACGCGCTGCTCCTCGTCGAGGCACAGCTCGATGAAGTGGTTGCCGGTGCCGAGGGTCCCCAGGTGCTCGAAGGACCAGCCGCGGCTCACCTTCGGGTGCTTGTCGCAGATCTCCTTGAAGCGCGGCGCCAGATCCTTCCACGCCTCGCCCACCGGCGCCGGCGCGTTCTTCCAGGTCCCGCGGTCGCCGGGGCCGCCGTTGTTCGTCCGGCCATGGGGCACCGCCGCCTCGATGGCGTCCCGCAGCGGCCGCAGGTTGTCCGGCAGCTGCGACGCCCGCAAGCTCGTCCGCGCCGCCATCATCCCGCACCCGATGTCCACGCCCACCGCCGCCGGGATCACCGCACCCTTGGTCGGGATCACGCTCCCCACCGTCGCTCCCATCCCCTTGTGCACGTCCGGCATCACCGCCACCCAGCGGTGGACGAACGGCATCTCCGCCAGGTTGCGCAGCTGCTGCTCCGCCTCCTCCTCCACCGCAACGCCGTTGGTCCACGCCTTGATGGGCACGCCCTTGGTCTCGATCACGCGGTAGCTCTTCGTCGTCATGATGCTCCCCCTCTCTGCAGCGCCCGTGCCGAGGGGCGAAAGCAGGCCAAAATTGCCCGATCCCGTCCATGGCCAGGTCCGGTATTTATCCTGCGAGATAAACTGTTTATACATGACCCGTGGCCCTCGTTTCTCCCCAAACCCCCTTGCCCCGCGTCGTCTTCAGCATCCTCGGGCCCAACCTCGACCAGGGCCGGGGCATCGCCCGCTGGGAGCGCTGGCGGCCCACCGTGGCCCTCGCGCGCCACGATGACCTGCTCCTTCACCGTATGGAGCTCCTCTATCAACCGAGCTTCGCCGAGCTGGCCCGGCTGGTGGCGGACGACGTGCGGCACCTGGCGCCGGAGGCGGAGGTGAGGCTCCACCCCGTCGAGCTGCGCGACCCCTGGGATTTCGAGGAGGTCTACGGCGCGCTCCACGATGTGTGTCGCTCGTACCCCTTCGCCCCGGAGCGCGAGGAGTACCTGGTCCACATCACCACCGGCACCCACGTCGCCCAGATCTGCCTGTTCCTGCTCACCGAGTCCCGGCACTTCCCGGGGCGTCTGCTCCAGACCTCCCCCCCTCGCCGGGAGCAGCTCGGTGGCCCTGGCACCTACGCCATCATCGACCTCGACCTCTCCCGCTACGACCGCCTCGCCTCCCGCTTCCAGGCCGAGCAGCGCGAGAACCTGGCCTTCCTCAAGTCCGGCATCGACACCCGCAACGAGGCCTTCAACCGGCTCATCGAGCGCATCGAGCTGGTGGCCGGTGCCTCCCGGGCTCCCCTCCTGCTCGAAGGGCCCACCGGCGCCGGCAAGAGCCAGCTCGCTCGCCGCATCTTCGAGCTCAAGAAAGCCCGGCGCCAGGTCCAGGGCGAGCTGGTCGACGTCAACTGCGCCACCCTCCGCGGCGACACCGCCATGGCCACCCTCTTCGGCCACGCACGCGGCGCCTTCACCGGCGCCACCGGCGAGCGCCAGGGGCTGCTCCGCAAGGCCGACGGCGGCGTCCTCTTCCTCGATGAGATCGGCGAGCTGGGCCTCGACGAGCAGGCCATGCTCCTCCGCGCCATCGAGGAGAAAATCTTCTACCCCATGGGCTCGGACCGGGAAGTTCGCAGCGATTTCCTCCTGCTCGCCGGCACCAACCGGGACCTCGGCGCCCGCGTCGCCCAGGGGAAATTCCGCGAGGATCTCCTCGCCCGTATCCATCTATGGAAGTTCCGTCTCCCTGGGCTCCGGGAGCGCCCCGAGGACATCGAGCCCAACCTGCGCTTCGAGCTGGAGCGCGCCGGCCAGGGCCTCGGTGTCCACGTCACCATGAGCCGCGAGGCCCGGGAGCGCTACCTCGCCTTCGCCGTCGACCCGTCGTCCCGCTGGAGCGCCAACTTCCGCGACCTGAACGCCTCGGTCCTGCGCATGGCCACCCTGGCCCGGGGCGGGCGTATCTCCGAGGATGACGTCCGCGAGGAGATCGATCGGCTGAAGGACAGCTGGGCCCCGACCTCCGAGGCCCACCCCCCGACCCCGGCTCCGGCCCCAGCGGGCGACCTCGTGAGCCTGCTGCTGGGCGCAGAGGCGTCCGCCCTCGATCGCTTCGACCGGGTCCAGCTCGAGGACGTGCTGCGCGTCTGCCGGAGCACCTCCAGCCTCTCCGCCGCAGGGCGCATCCTCTTCGCCTCATCCCGCGAGAAGAAGGCCAGCTCCAACGACGCCGATCGGCTGCGAAAGTACCTCGCTCGCTTCGGCCTGAGCTGGCAGCAGATCGCGTCGCCCACGGGGTGATCCGCCAGAAACATCGACAGCACGCCTCCCGTGCTCATACCGGTGTCAGGCGCTAGAATGAGCCCGGTACATGCCACAACCCATCCACACCAAGACCAGGTCGAAGGGGGATCCGCGGGACGAGGATGAGCCCGGGCCGAGCCTGGATACGCTTGCCCAGCAGAACCAGCTCATCCTTTACCAGAACGAGCTGACCAGGCTGGAGCGTAACTGGGAGCAAACACGCCGGGAACTCTGCGTCATGCACCGCCACGGTACCCCCATCCCCCCTTCGCGCCCTGTCGCAACGGGGTTCGCGCTGGCAGCGCTGGGGCTCTTCGTGATCGCTGCGCTGTCCCACCAGGGGGTCTTTGGCCACAAGAACGGCCCGCTCTGGTTTGCCCTGGGCTTGCTGCTGGGGCTCATGTGCGTCTTCTTCGCCGGCACCCTCGGCTGGAATGCAGACCGCTACAGGAGGGCGCTGACGCAGTACACGCGCAAGCGGCGGGCCCTCGAAGCGAAGCTTGCAGCGCTCGATTGATCGGGGCTTTGTGGAAACGGTGGGCCTTCGCGGCCCACGCCCGCGGCAAGGAAGGGAGGGGGCTGCGCCCCGGGCGCTTCGCGGGAACGGTGGGCTGCCCGCCCACACCCGGGCAAGGACTTGAGGGGCTGCGCCCCGAGGCTTCGCGGAAACGGTGGGCTGCCCGCCCACCCCCGGGCAAGGGGGCCGATGGGGCTGCGCCCCGCGCGGCCCCCTTGCATCCCCCGGCTCCCCCCACG
>JALOQB010000546.1 GCA_025453595.1 Polyangiaceae bacterium | reverse complement strand
ATCGTGCACCTGGTGCTGGCGCGCATCGAGGGCGCCGCGCCGGGCACCAAGGGCCTGTCGCTGTTCATCGTGCCCAAGGTCCGCGTCAACGAGGACGGCAAGGTCAAGACGCCTCCGGGCTTCAAGGAGGCCTGGGATCAGCTGCGGGAGGCGGGGTGGCGCAACGTGGGGGTGGCGACCGAGTACGGCGGCCAGGGGGCCCCGGCGGCGGTGCAGATCCTGGTGGAAGAGCTGCTCTCGGGCTCGAACACGGCCTTCAACATGTACCCCGGGCTGGCCTACGGCGCCGGCGAGATCGTCGAGCGCTTCGGCACCCACGAGCAGAAGGAGCGCTACCTCACCCGGATCTTCTCGGGCGAGTGGGGTGGGACCATGTGCCTGACCGAGCCTCACGCGGGCACCGACGTGGGCGCATCGTGCACCTGGTGCTGGCGCGCATCGAGGGCGCCGCGCCGGGCACCAAGGGCCTGTCGCTGTTCATCGTGCCCAAGGTCCGCGTCAACGAGGACGGCTCCCTCGCCCAGCCCAACGACGTCGCCCTCGGCGGCATCGAGCACAAGATGGGCATCAACGGCTCGGCCACCTGCGTGCTCAACTTCGGCGAGAACAACGACTGCATCGGCGAGCTGATGGGCACCACCGAGCACGTCGGCATGGCGCAGATGTTCCAGATGATGAACGGCGCCCGCATCGCCGTCGGCATCCAGGGCGTGGGCGTCGCCTCGGCGGCGTACCTCAACGCGCTCCAGTACGCCAAGGAGCGCAAGCAGGGCCCCTCGATCCAGAACTGGAAGGACGCCTCGGCCCCCAAGGTCTCGATCATCGAGCACCCCGATGTCCGCCGCATGCTGCTCGACATGAAGTCCCGGGTCGAGGGTATCCGTGCCCTCACGGTCAAGCTGGCCTCGCACCGCGACCGCGCCATCGCCCTCCAGGGCAAGGACGACGAGCAGGTCGCCTACCACCAGGGCCAGGTCGAGCTGCTCACGCCCCTCGTGAAGGCCTACAGCTCGGACCAGGCGTTCCGCGTCTGTGAGACCGCGATCCAGACCCTGGGCGGCGCCGGGTACATCAAGGATTACGGCATCGAGCAGTACTGCCGCGACTCGAAGATCTTCTCGATCTACGAGGGCACCAACCATATCCAGGCGATGGACCTGGTGGGGCGCAAGATGGGCATGCACGGCGGCATGCACCTGATGAACGCGGTCGGCGACGTGGCGAAGTTCGTCGCCGCCAACAGCAGCCACCCGGCCCTCGCCAAGGAGGTCCAGGCCCTCGCTCGCGCCCAGGAGACCGTCAGCGGCGCCGCCATGAAGTTCATGGGCTGGTTCCAGGGCGGCAAGATGGTGATGGTGCCCCTCAACGCCAACCGCTTCCTCGAGATGATGAGCGAGCTGGTGGTGGGCTGGTTGCTGCTGGAGCAGGGCGTCATCGCCCACAAGGCCGCCGAGGGCCTCGCCAAGGATCACCCGGACCACGCCTTCTACCAGGGCAAGATCGCCTCCGCCCGGTATTACGCCCGCAACGTGCTCCCCGGGGTCGCCGCCAAGATGGAGCTGATCAACCTCGAGGACGACACCCCCCTCACCATCGAGGACAGCGCCTTCGCCACCGTCTGACCGACGCCGGGCCAGGCGAACGCGCCTCTCCCGGTCGCCTCCATCGCTCCCCGCGGGTTCTGCTATGGTCCCGGGGAGCGATGTCCGTTTCAGGCCCCGCGAGCGCCTCGATCCGATCGGCCAGCCGGTTGCTGCTTCTGTCGCTGGTGGCGCCGCCCCTGCTGCTCCACGGATGGAAGCTGCTGCTGGTCCAGCTCTTCCCGCTCTTCGACGTCTCGACCATGCGGGCCTTGCTGGGCTGGTCGATGCCCATCGGGTACCTGTTCCTCGCCACCCCTCTCTCGTTGCTGGCGCTCCCGGGGGCGATCCGGCTGCTCCACGCGCTCCCGGAGCCCCCCTCCGTGGCCCTCTCGCTCCGGACCCTCGCGCTGCTGTTCTTCGTCCTCACCGCGGGCGCCACGGCGGCCCGCTTCCAGGCCGAGCTGACGACAGCAGCGGCGCTCCAGGACGGCGCCGGGGTGGCCAAGCTCGCGCTCTGCGGCGGCGTGGCGCTGGCGTTGCTCCGCGGCAGGGCAAGGGCGCCGCGTCTCCTGCTGCTATCGACCGCGGTCTTCTTCGGAGCGGCGCTGCTGCTTCACGGTCTTCACGCGCTGTGGGGGGCGCCGTCGCCGCGGTGGCTGGTGGTGGTGCGGGGTGGTGGGGCCGCGCTGCTGGCGGTGTCCCTGCTGCTGGTGGGCCGGCGCTCAGGCCGCGCGCTGGGCGTCGAGGCGGCAGGCTAGCTCGACCCGCTCGCCCTCGATGGCCGCGAAGGCCCCGGCGAAGCGGTCCCTGGCCCGGGCGGTGAGGGCCTCCACCTGCTCGTCGGAGCGCCGGGGGTCGTGGTGAAAGAGCGCGAGGCGACCCACGCCCGCGGCCTCGCAGAGCTCGATGCCGGCCTGGTAAGTCGAGTGGCCCCAGCCCACGCGCGCGGGGCCCACCTGGCCGGCGTACTCCTCCGGGGTGTACTGGGCGTCGTAGATGAGCAGATCGGCCCCCCGTGCGAGCTTCAGGAGGCGCGGATCGACGCAGGCGTAGTGCTCCGTATCGGTGGCGTAGACCACGCTTCGATCGCCGTGCGTGAGGCGGAAGGCGTAGACCGGATCCGGGTGGTTGAGCAGGCAGATCTCCACGTCGATGTCGCCCAGGGTGACCCGGTGCCCCTCCCGGAGATCCAGGAATTCATGGGACGAAGGCACCTGCCCCAGGTCCACCGGGAACATCGGCGCGCTCATCTGCCGGTGCAGGAACTCGCGGAGCGGCTTGCCGTGGTGACCCGAGGCGAAGCGCAGCTTGCAGCCGGGCATGTAGAGCGGCGTGAAGAAGGGCAGGCCCATCACGTGGTCCCAGTGCACATGGGACAGCAGCAGCGTGGTCTCCCGGTGCTGCCCCGCGGCGAGCAGCTCGTCCCCCAGCGCCCGCAGCCCGGAGCCCGCGTCCAGGATCAACCGGGTGGTCGGGGTGGTGACCTCCACGCAGGCGGTGTTGCCGCCCACCCGCAGCGTCGAGGGCCCCGGGGTCGGCAGGCTGCCCCGGACCCCCCAGAACTTCACGCCCAGCTTGCTCTCCCG
>JALOQB010000024.1 GCA_025453595.1 Polyangiaceae bacterium | reverse complement strand
AGCTCGAACTGGTTGTTCGCCAGGGTCGCGCAGCGCTCGGCCCGCGCCTCCGGCGAGCCCTTGGCCTGGGCGTCCCGGATCTGCGTCAGCTCGCCCTTGTACATCTCCAGGTTCTGCTGGACGATGCTCCGGTCGTTGCGGAATTCATCCTGCGGCGTCCGGTTGATGACCTCGGTCATCTCCTTGTCCAGGCGGGTCAGCTCCTCCACCATGTCCTCGAGGAGCTCGAGGTCCCGCGTCTCGCGGCCCTTGCCGGCGAAGTGGCGGTTGTAGCGCGAGAAGGTCAGGTTGGCGCCGGTCGCCAGCGGGGCAAAGCGCTCCAGCGTGGGGCCGAGCTTCTTGGCCTTCTCGATCTGCACGCGCTCCGCCTCGAAGAGCTTCTTCTGCTCCTCGATCTCGTTGCGGAGGGTGATCAGCTCGGGGCCCCGCGCCGCCGCCGGGATGGCGTCGATCTTCGCCAGCAGGGCCTTGGTGCGGGAGGTGAGCTGATCGAGCTTGGCCAGGTCGCGGGTGGCGCGGTTCTGGCCGGCGAAATTGGTTTCGTACTCGCCGTTGATGGCGTCGAAATCGGTCTGGATGCTCTGGGTAAGCGGCGTCGCCATGGTCTTCGTGCGCTAGCTAGAGGGGGGGAATTCCCCCGGAGTGAGGCGGCAGGGGAGCCCAGTTCCAGGCCCCCGTCAACGATCCCCGGGGCAACCCCCGGAGGCCATGGGTCCCTCAACCCCCGACCCCTCCCCTTTATTTCCTCAAAAGTTGGACCCCCTCGCCCCTCAGCCCGCCGCCTTCGACCAGCGCGGGCCAAAACTCAGGAAAAGCACCGCCACCAGGATGAAGGTCGCCCCCACCAGCTCCCGGGCGCCTGGCGCTTTTTCCCCGAAGAACCCCCAGAGCACCAGCGTCGCCAGCAGCCCCGCCAGGATGCTCGACGCCCGGTTCACCGGCACCGCAAAGCTGTTCTCCCGCTTGTCCAGCAGCACCAGACCCCCGAACACCCCGTTCGACTGGGACAGCACCCCCACCAGCACCACCGCCAGCGCCGCCGGCCCGAAGGGGACCTCGGTGAACCCTCGCCGCAGCTCCATCGCCACCGGCCCGCTCCCCAGCGCCAGCACCCCCAGCGCCGCCAGCGCCGCCGGGCTCGACACCATCTGCTCCTCGGCAAAATACCGCAGGTTGTCCTCGTCGCTCCCCTTCGCCAGCTTGCTCATCAGCCGCAGCCGCACGAAATACGCCAGCAGGTAGATCACCACGTCCACGATCGCCGCCGGCGACAGCTTGAACCCCGCCCGCGGATCCAGCGCCAGCAGCAGCGCCCCCAGGCTCAGCCCCAGCGCCACCCACGAGAACCACCGCACCTTCCTCCCGCTCACCAGGTCCACCGCCGGCGCGATCAGCAGCACACCCCCCCGCAGCAGCAGCATCATGAACACGATGCTGATCCCCTCGAAGGTGTACGCCAGCGTCGTCGTCAGGATGATCGCCGACGAGCACAGCCCCGACAGCAGCGTGTAGCGCCCCGGCCCGTGGAACGTCACCCCCCCCACCGTGTGCCGCGTCGCCTGCCGCCACCACCCCGTCGCCAGCAGCAACCCCACCGCGCACACCACCGACGCCACGCTCGACAGCGGCAGCAACGACAGCCCCGGCACCGCTGGCCCGAAGCTCGCCACGGACCCCTTCGACAGCAGCTTCGTCAGCGCGCTGTAGGGCGCATAACCGCCCAGGTATCCCAGCGCAAAAAGCCAGATCGCCCAGTCGGGCATCGGGGTGCGAGCCATCCCCTCTTCCCTACACCGATCTGCGCCCCTGTCACCCGTTTGTAACAGTCCTTCTCCCCCTCGCCTCCGCTCCCCCCGTGGTATCTCGCCCCCATGGCTCGCCCGGCCCCTGCCCCCCCCGCTGGCCTCTCCGGGCGCGCTTACGTCGACTGGCTCGTCGCCGAGAATGGCTCCCTCGCCTCCGCCGCCGCTCGCCTCAGCGCCCACCACCTGCACCGCGAGGATGCCCTCTCCATCGAGCGCGCCCTCCGACGCCTCCGCGCTCGACCCCAGGGCGACGGAGGAAAATGGGGCCAGCGTGCCCTCCTCCTCTTTGGCCTCCCCGACGCCGCCGAGCAGCGCGCTCGCTGGATGGGCTCCTACCACGCTCGCTTCACCGACCTCCCCGTCCCCGTCTGCGAGGACCTCCTCCGCCTCTGGGACCGACCCCCCCTCAACCTCTCCCGCTCCGCCCGCGTCTGGCTCGCCCTCGCCCACACCAGCTGCGCCCTCCGCCGCGATGACCCCCCCCTCGCCCTCCGGTTGCTGGACGGTGTCAAAAGAGACCTCGCCGCGGCTCCCCCGGATGCCCAGGTCGAGCACCTGCTGGTCCGCGCCTACCTGGCCACTCGACCCGATCCGGCTGCGGTCCCTGGGCTCCTCGACCAGGCCCGGGCCGCCCTCGAGCGGGTCGAGGACGGGGACCAGCATGCCTGCTTGATGGCGCGCTGGGTCGATCAACGCTCCTACGCTTACAACCGCCAGAACCCGCCCGATCACGCCGCTTCCGAGGCTCTTTACCTGGCGCTCCCCCTGTCACCCCTGCCCTTCGTGCGGTGCCGTCGCGCCAATGGCCTCGCCTTCCTCCGCTGGAAACAGGGGCGCCCCGGGGAGGCCGCCGCCCTGGCCCGCGAGGCCATCCGGTACGCCGGCGACGGAGGGCACCTGCGCCTGCGTTTCATGGCCCTCGCCATGCTGGCCCGGGTCTCTGACGGGGACGAAGCCCAGGAAGCCGGACGCCGCGCCGCCGCCATCGCCGCGGCCCTCGACGACGAGACCCTCCGCCTCCGGATCGCCAGGCTGCGCACGCCGCGGTGAGCGGGCGGCGCTCGACCCGCCGTCAGTTCGAGCGCATCCGCGCCAGCGTCGTGCGCGCGGATTCCAGCTCGCCGGCCAGCGAGAGCGCCATCGCCGGCCGGGCCTGGGCGATGCGCTCGACGAAGGCTTCCAGGTAGCGCTTCGCCTCGTCCCAGCGGCGCAGGTGGAAGGCCAGCTGGCCCAGCACGTAGCGGCCGTACCCCTGGCCACACGGCGCCTGCTCCAGCCGCTCGAAGAGGTCGGAGGCGTCGGGCACAGGTTCGCCGCGCGCCAGGCGAGCGAGGGCCGCATGCGCCAGGTAGAGCGGGCGATCGGTGGTGCCCCAGCGAGCGGCGCGGTCCAGGCAGCCGATGGCCTCGACGTGGCGCCCCAGCAGCAGCAGCAGGCTCCCCAGGGTCCAGAGGTGGAAGGCCCGCCGCGACGCCGGGCCGCGCCGCGCCGCCAGGCGCAGGTGACCGATCGCCTCGTCTTGCAGGTCAAGACCGACACAGGCGCGGGCCGCGTCCTGGTGGAGCACGTCGACCATGATGCCCAGCTCGAGGGCCTGGAGCGCCACCTCGCGGGCCCTGCGGAAGCGTCGGGTCTCGTAGTGGGCCATGTAAAGCTGCCGGAGCAGCATGGCGTGGGTGGTGCGTTCCAGGGGGGCGCGGATGGCGAGCCCGAGCCGGGCCTGCTTCGCCCGCATCGCCGGGGAACGGGCGTTGAGCGCCCTGGCGAGGTAATCCTCGGGCGTCAACGCGCTCTTGGGCCGCCCCTTGTTTGCCGGGGCGGGGGCGATGCTTGATCGGGCCACGAAGAAAAGTGTAGCGACCGGCTCTCACAAAGATCCAATTTCGCGGAACACCGGCCCCCGGGCCGGGCACCGAAGTGACGCCCGGTGACCACCGGCGCGCCCTTGCGTGCATCGAAGGCGTCTGTAGAAAGGTTTTTGGATGATCCTCGCCCCCCGCCTCCCTGGTCTCCTCGCGCTCCTGGCCCTCGCCGTGACCTCTCTTGCCTGCGGCCACCCGGCGACCCAGCAGGAGTGCGAGGAGATCCTCGACAAGGTGGTCGAGCTCGAGCTCAAGGGCCAGTTCATCAACGACCCCGCGATCCTGGAGCAACGAAAGAAGACCGCCCGCGAGGCCAAGGCCAAGGATCTGCTGCCCCGGTGCACCGGCCGCAAGATCACCGAGGCCGCCATGGCCTGCATCCGCCAGGCGCAGTCCTACGACGACATCGACAACCGCTGCCTCCGCTGATCGTGCGGCGCGCCCTCCTCCTCGCCCTCGCGCTGCTCGCCGCCTGCCAGCGCTCCAGGCCCGTGACCCGCGACGAGTGCGACCGGCTCCTCGACCACTACACCGAGCTGCTGATCCGCACCGAGAACGTGCGCCTCTCGGCCGCCGAGCACCAGCAGCTCCGCGGCGAGATCCGCGCCCGCGCCTCCGCGCACCGCCCCTTCCTGGCCTGCGCCTCCGAGCTCAAGCGCGAGCAGATGGATTGCGCCCTCGCCGCCTTCCACCCGGACGAGGTCGAGCGCTGCCTCGTCCCGGTCCCCTGAGCCGCGCCCCCGCCGCGAGGGGAGACCCCGGCGCCGGGGCAATGGTACCCTCGAAATCGTGACGAATCCCCCTCGTTATCCCCGCGATTTCGCTGGCCACGGCCCCACCCCACCGGACCCTCGCTGGCCCGACGGCGCCCTCGTCGCCGTCTCTCTTGTCCTCAACTACGAGGAGGGCGGAGAGAACTGCCTGCTCCACGGCGACGGCCAGTCCGAGGCCTTCCTGTCGGACATCGCCGGCGCTGCCCCCTGGCCCAACCAGCGCCACTGGAATATGGAATCTCTCTACGATTACGGCGCCCGGGCCGGGTTCTGGCGCCTCCACCGGCTCTTCACCGAGCTGGGCCTGCCGGTGACCCTCTACGGCGTCACCTCCGCCCTGGCGCGCAACCCGGAGCAGGTGGCCGCGATGAAGGCCGCGGGCTGGGAGATCGCCTCCCACGGGCTCAAGTGGGTCGATCACCGGGACATGCCGGAGGACGAGGAGCGCCGCCAGATCGCCGAGTCGATCCGGCTGCACACGGAGGTCGTCGGCGAGCCGCCTCGCGGCTGGTACACCGGCCGCTGCTCGATGAACACGGTGCGGCTCGCGGCCGAGACCGGCCAGTTTGACTGGATCTCCGACGTGTACGACGACGACCTCCCCTACTGGCGCGAGGTCGGCTCGCGGGATCAGCTCATGATCCCTTACACCCTGGAGGCCAACGACATGCGCTTCGCCACGGCCCCCGGGTACATCGAGGGAGAGCAGTTCTTCACCTACCTCCGAGACACCCTCGATACCCTCCTGGCCGAGGGGGCCCGCGGGGCCCCCCGCATGTTCTCCGTGGGCCTGCACGCGCGCCTCGTGGGGCGCCCAGGCAAGGTCGCCGGTCTCCGCCGGTTCCTCGAGCATGCGATGCGCCAGGGGCGCGTCTGGTTCGCTCGCCGCGCCGACATCGCCCACCACTGGGCCACCCACCACCCGCACCGCCGCTTCGAGCGCCCCAGCCAGATGACCCGGGAGCGCTTCGTCGAGCGCTTCGGTGGCATCTTCGAGCACTCCGCCTGGATCGCCGAGCGCGCCTGGTCCCTGGAGCTGGGGCCCGCCCACGACCGCCCCCTCGGGCTCCACAACGCGCTGGCCCGGGTCTTCCGCTCCGCCTCGCGGGACGAGCGGCTCGGGGTGCTCCGGGCCCACCCCGATCTGGCCGGCAAGCTCGCCCAGGCCCGCCGGCTCACCGCGGCGTCAACGGCGGAGCAGGCCAGCGCGGCCCTGGATGCCCTCACCGACGAGGAGCGCGCCACCTTCGAGCGCCTCAACCTCGCCTACACCAGCAAGCATGGCTTCCCCTTCATCATCGCCGTCCGCGATCACACCAAGGGGTCAATTCTGGCGGCCTTCGAGCGCCGCGTGGCCAACGGGAGCGACGAGGAGTTCGAGACCGCCTGCCGCCAGGTCGAGCGCATCGCCGAGCTGCGCCTCGGGGCCATGCTGGGCTGAAATCAGAGCCGGCGGAACACGCCGCAGACGGTGCCGAGCAGCGTGGTGGAGCGCATGTCCGAGGCGTGGACCAGGATGGGGGCCATCCGGCTGTTGGCGGGCTGGAGGCGCAGGTGGTCTTTCTCGGGGAAATACTGCTTCACCGTCGCCTCTTCGCCGATGAGCGCCACCACGATGTCGCCCCGGTTGGCGGTGGAGGTCTGGCGCACAAAGAGGTAATCGCCGTGGAAGATCCCCGCCTCGATCATCGAATCGCCGCTGACTCGCAGGCCAAACACCTTGCCCGTCTGCTGGGGCGAGATGTTCAGCATCGCCCGGTCGACCCGCACCGTATCGATCACGTTCTCGTCCGCCAGGATCGGAACCCCCGCGGCCACCCGCCCCAGCACCTTGATCTCGAGGAACTCGGCCGGCGGGAACGCCGCGTCGGTCGGCGGCAGCGGGTCGTCGTCGTCGCTGCTGTTGGCCGGGCTCGGCACCAGCGACAGCGGTGCCCGGGACCGGGGCACCGAGGACACCGGGACCTCTTCGTAGACCAGCCCCGTTGGCCTCAGTGACCTGGATTTCATGTCCTCGCGGGTCAGATACCCCTTGGTCTCCAGCGCCTTGAGGTGATCATTGACCCCGTTGGTTGATTTGATCCCGAAGCGGCTGCCGATCTCGCGCAGCGTGGGTGGATAGCCCCGTTCGCGGATCGATTGGCGGATGAAATCCAGGACCAATTGCTGCTTCGGGGTCAGACCACGCATCGAGCCGTTCTACTGAACAACTGTACCGTCGTCAAGGCATCCAGCCGGCCCCCTCGGCCCGCCGGATCTGGAGTAGCTTCGCGCCGTGGAGAGCTTCCAACCGCCTCTTACATCGGTCGAATCGCTGGAAACAACCCTCCGTGGGCAGGGCTTCGCGGTGCTCGATGGGCCGACACTGGCCGCCTGGTCAGGGGTCGAACCGGGGGACCTGCGGGGGCTCGATGACTTCTGGGCGCGGCTCCCCCCGGATCGGTACCTGCTGGACGGGGGGCGCTACCGCTCCCGCCGTCACGGGTGCTTCGTCCTCGACGTGGACCGCGGCCTCCTGGAAGACGCCGGGCCCCGGCCCCACTTCCAGCCCACCGAGTACAACGCGCTCCACGGCGGCATCGAGCGCTGGTTCGCCCCCCTGGAGCCAGATTTTGCCCACCATCCGGCCTTCCTGGCCTTGCTCCGGGCCCTCGGCGCGCTCTTCGCTCGCTGCCGCCCCACCCCCTCCTGGGCCGTCGAGGTCCACCAGTTTCGCATCGACACGGCGGAGGGCATCGGGCGGCCGACCCCCGAGGGGGCCCACCGCGATGGCGTCGACTTCGTGGCGGTGCTGCTGGTGGCTCGTCACCACATCAAGGGCGGCGAGACCCGGGTCTTCGACGCCCGGAGCCCCTCGGGCCTCCGCTTCACCCTCGAAGACCCCTGGTGCGCCCTCCTCCTCGACGACGAACGCGTCATCCACGAGAGCACCCCCATCCAGCCCGCCGGCCCCGGCGGTCACCGCGACACCCTCGTCCTCACCTTCCGCTCGGCGGGCTTCCAGCAGGCGCGCAGCCCGGGGCCCTCGCCAGGTGCGCCCCCAGCGCCCCCCACAGCGCCTCTGCAAGGCGGTGACCCATGAACAGACCCCCCTTCTGGTTCAGGTGGATCTGATCCGGGTCCGCCATCCGATGTGTCCGGAAGTTCCGGATAGATCGATCCCCGCCCATGGCGGCCCGTAGATCCCAGAAGGCGGCGCCGTGCTTGCGGGCCAGGGCCCGCTTCTCCCGGGAGGCGAGGGCGGGGCTGGCGCGGCTGTCATCGATCGGCCCCCGGTAGTCGACGGGGCTCAGCACCAGCAGGGCGACCCCGGGCAGGGCCTCGCGCAGCCGCTGAAGCAGGGAGCCCAGGGCCTGGTCGTGCTGCTCCGCGGTGTTCCACGGGGCGACATCGAAGGTGCCGTGGGCCAGCACGATCAGGTCCGGGGAGCGCCGCCGCAGCGTGTCCCGCATCACCTCCGCGTCCTGGCGTAGCAGGGTCGCGGTGACCGAGGCGGCGATGCCCGCCGAGTCGACGACGATCCCGGGCACCGAGCGCTCCAGCGACGCACCGAAGAGCCGGACCGGCTGGCGCGTCCGTGCCTCGAAGGTGAGCCGGTGCGGGCCGTCCTCCAGGTCCAGCCGGGCGACGCCGGCGGCGAAGGTGTCCTGCCCCGTGGCCACGGTGGCGGTCGGCTTCCCGTCGACCCGCACCTCGAAGCTGCCCAGGCCCGGCCCCCGCAGGAAATGGACCTCGACCCGGTCGACGCTCCGACCCACCGGCGCCTTCGCGCCTGCGGTCTCGATCCAGGCCCGTGCCCCGGGGCCCGTGCTCTGCGCCTCGATGCCCGCGAACCCGTAGCGATGATCCCGCGCCGGGCGCGTCGACACCGCATGCACCGCCCAGCCCGGGGGCGCCGTCCGGTGGCGCACATCCATGTGCACGTAGCCCGGCCACGGCTGCCCCAGCGCCACGAACCCGTGCCCCGCGTCCCCCAGCCGGCCCTGGAGCGCCCGCCGCAGGCCCCCGGTGACCCAGTCCGCCGTGATGTTTGAATCTCCATACACCAGCAGGCGCACCGGCTCCCGGCGCTCGCCCCGGAGCAGGGCCGCCACCCGCTCCAGGAAGGGCGCCAGCGCGCCGCCCTCGTCCTCGATGGCCACCCGCGGAGGATCCACCGGGGCCGGGAGCGCCGGCAGCGGCTCCAGCGCCAGCGGCCTGCAGGCCGGGGGCGAGGGCGCAGGCGGGGGGGCGGGCAGGGGAGGCGCCGGTGAGGGCGCAGGAGGATCGACGGGCAACGGCGCGGCGAGGGGCGCCGGGGCCGGGGCCACCGGTGCGGGCGCGCAGCCCAGCCACAAGGCCAGGGGCAGGGCCGCCCTCCGGCTCAGGGACCCCACCACAGGACCTCGTGGGCCACCACCTGCTGCTGCACCGAGGCGAGGATCCGGACCCGGTCCTCCTCGGCCTGGACCCGGTGCTCCGGGAAGGAGTCCGCCGGCAGGTAAAGCGCCTTGCGGAACCCCTTGTGGTCGAGCCAGTAGAGGTGCACCCCACGGTCCGTGGGGCCGTGCATCACCAGCATGCGCCCCTCGCCCACCAGCAAGAAATCGAGCCACTCGAAGGCCAGCTCGGTGAACCGCTCGGGGGAGGGGAAGTCGGCCCCCAGATCCCGGAGCTCCGGCAGGTGCGCCTTGAGGTACTTGTGGAGGGTGTCGTACCGGGGCCGCTTGAGCCGGGGGAGCCGCCGGTCCGCCGGGGCGATCACCGGCAGCGCGCTCGGCTCCGCGGCGGGCTCCTCCACGTGCATCCGGTAGCGATCCGCCAGCGTGCCCCGGCCCACCTCCGGGTCGCTCAGCGCCCGGAGCCACCACGAGAACGGCGCCACGTCCCCCTCGCCCGCCCGGTTCTTCAGCCCCACCAGCGACTCCCACAGGGGGTTCCGGATCTTCCATACACCCGCGTGGTTGCGGACGATGCACTCGCCCAGGTACGCTGCCCCGTGGATCACCAGGAGCAGCAGGAAGGGGGTGCCGTCGGGGCCCCGCCGCTGGGCCCAGCGGCCGCGGCGCTCGGCGGAGAGGGCGTGGGCGAGCCGGTGGACCGAGGCGTCGGAGAAGTCGAGGCCCAGGTCCTCCTCGAAGGCGTCGCGGGCCAGGCGCGCGAAGACCTCGGCGGTGGAGGCCAGCTGGGCAGGGAGCGAGGGGTTCTTCCCCGGGTTGGCGTCCACGGCGCGGGCCCGGTCCAGGTCGGCGCGCGCGTCCGGGGGGTAAAGGGGCAAGAACAGGGTGGTGAACAGCGCCTCGGCGGTGCGGAGATCGGGGGGGGTCAATGACATAGTTTGTCCGCGAAAGATTTGACGAGGGTAGCAGGGGCGACTAGCCCTGAACAGGCTAGCAGTCCGAGCGAGGCAACAAGGCACCATGAGTTCAACGGTCACGTACCTTTCGCAGGAAGCCCGGGTTCGGTATGCCAACTACGCGCTGTCGGTGGTGACATCGCGGGCGCTGCCGGACGTGAGGGATGGGTTGAAGCCGGTGCAGCGGCGGATCCTGTTCACGATGAAGCACGATCTGGGGCTGACACCGGACGCGAAGTACCGCAAGAGCGCGAAGATCGTCGGGGACGTGATGGGGAACTACCACCCGCACGGCGACATGGCGATCTACGACGCGATGGTGCGGATGGCGCAGCCGTGGGTGATGCGCACGACGCTGGTGGATGGCCAGGGGAATTTCGGCTCCCCGGACGACGACGCGGCGGCGGCGTACCGGTACACCGAGGCGAAGCTGAAGCCGGTGGCGCTCGAGCTGCTGGACGAGCTGGGGAAGCAGACGGTGGGGTGGCGCCCGAGCTACGACGGCACCCGGAAGGAGCCGACGGTGCTGCCGGCGCGGTTCCCGAATTTGCTGGTGAACGGGGCCCAGGGCATCGCCGTGGGGATGGCGACGAGCATCCCGCCGCACAACCTGGGCGAGGTCATCGACGCCTGCGTGGCCCAGATCGGCGAGGGGCTCGACAAGCCGCTGGCGACCAAGGCGCTGCTCAAGCACATCAAGGGGCCTGATTTCCCCACCGGGGCCACGCTCCACGCGACCCGCGAGGATCTGGCGGCGGTGTACGAGGGGGGCTCCGGCACGCTGCGGCTCCGGGGTGATTACCGGCTCGAAGAGAAGAAGAACGGGGCCATCGACCTGGTGATCACGTCGGTGCCGTACGGGGTGGCGCGCAAGGATGTGGTCGAGAAGGTCGCCGACATCATCGTCAACAAGAAGCTGGCGGCGCTGACCGACGTGCGGGACGAGTCGACCTCCGACGTGCGCATCGTGATCGAGCTCAAGAAGGGGTCCGACCCCCAGCTCGTCATGGCGTACCTCTACAAGCACACCTCGCTCCAGACCTCGGTGCCAGTCAACCTGACCTGCCTGGTGCCCGGCGCAGCCCCCGCGGTCCAGGGGGCAGGGCTCGTCATCGAGAACAGCGACGAGGTGGCCCCGGTGCCCGAGCGCCTGGGGCTGGGGCAGATGATCCGCCACTTCCTCGAGTTTCGCATGGAGACGGTGCAGCGCCGGCTGCGCCATGACCTCGACGAGCTGCGCCGCCGTATCCACCTCCTCGAAGGCTTCGACAAGATCTTCGACGGCGTCGACGAGGCCCTCAAGATCATCCGCAAGAGCCAGAACAAGGGCGACGCCCGCGAGAAGCTCTCGGCCCGCTTTGACCTCAGCGAGACCCAGGCCAACGCCGTCCTCGAGATGCAGCTCTACAAGCTCTCTCACCTCGAGATCCAGGACATCCGCAACGAGCTCGACCAGCGCCGCGCCGAGGCCAAGCGCATCGACGCCCTCCTCAAGAACGAGGCCAAGCGCTGGGATCTCATCAAGGGCGAGCTCATGGAGATCAAGGCAAAGTACAGCGAGAAACGCCGCACCAAGATCGTCGGCAGCACCGACGAGCCCGAGTACAGCGCCGAGGACTTCATCACCGCCGAGGACGCCAACGTCATCCTCACCACCCAGGGCTGGATCAAGCGCGTCCGCGAGCTCAAAGACCTCTCTACCACCCGCGTCCGCGAGGGCGACAGCGTCCTGGTGGCGGTCGCCGGCTCCACCAGGAACGCCGTCGCCTTCTTCTCCAACTTCGGCACCTGCTACGTCGCTCGCATCCACGACGTCCCCCCGACCACCGGCCACGGCGAGCCCATCCAGAAGTTCTTCAAGCTCGACGATGGCGAGAAGATTATTGCGTGCATGTCCTTTGATCCAAGGGTCATTGCCCTTCCAGAGCCCTCCGAGAGCGGCGACCCGCAGCCGCCGTATGCGCTGGCGGTGACCCGCGGCGGCCTGTCCTTCCGCTTCCCGCTGGTGGTCCACCGCGATCCATCCAACAAGACCGGGCGGCGCTTCGCGCGCCTGAACGAGGGCGACGAGGTGGTGCTGGTGGCCGCCCTGGGGGATCGGGACGGCGTCATCGCCGCCGCCAGCGACGGGGTGGCGATCGGCGTCGCCGCCAGCGAGCTGCCCATCCTGAGCGGCGCGGGCAAGGGCTCGGCGCTGCTGCGGCTGGCCGAGGGCGAGCGCATCGCCGGCGCCCTGGTCGTGACCCACAAGAAGGACGCGGTGCAGATCGAGACCGAGAAGGGCAAGACCCTCGACGTGACCTGGTCCCAGGTCGAGGGAGAGCGCGGGGGAGCCGGCCATACGCTGGTGAAGCGAGACCGATTCTCCAGGCTGATCGCGCCGCCTCCGGTCGTCCCCACCCTGAACCCCAACTGAAGCGTAGACCGCCATGGCCACCAACTACACCGGGCAAGACATCCAGGTCCTCGAGGGCGTGGAGCACGTGCGGCTCCGCCCCGCCATGTACATCGGCGGCACCGACCGCCACGGCTACCACCACCTGCTCTGGGAGATCGTCGACAACTCGATCGACGAGGCCATCAACGGCCACGCCCGCCGGATCGAGGTGACCCTCGACGCGGATCACAAGGGCGCGACGGTGGTGGACGACGGCCGCGGGATCCCGGTCGACATTCACCCGAAGTTCAAGAAGCCCGCCATCGAGCTGGTGCTCTGCTCGCTCAACTCGAGCGGCAAGTTCTCCGGGGCCAACTACAAGGTCGCGGGCGGTCTCCACGGCGTGGGGGCGAGCGTGACCAACGCCCTCTCCGAGAAGATGGTGGCCTTCGTCTGGCGCGACGGCCACGAACACACCCAGAGCTACGCCCGCGGGGCCCCCCTCGGCCCCCTGAAGAAGGCCCCGCTCAAGGGCAAGAAGCGCGGCACGTCGATCCACTTCCGGCCAGACCCGCAGATCTTCGGCAAGGACGCCCGCTTCGACGCCAACCTGGTGCGCGAGCGGCTGGAGGCCAAGGCGTACCTCCATGCGGGCCTCGAGGTCCTCTTCGTCGACGCGGCGACCGGCGAGAAGGTCACCTTCCTGCACCCCAACGGCATCGCCGACTACCTGCCGGTGCTGGTCGCCCGCCGCGGCGCCCCCACCATCCACGGGAACCCGTTCTACACGCTGCGCGAGGCCGCCGGGGGCAAGCCCTTCAAGGTCGAGGTGGCCCTCCAGTGGACCGAGGGGACCGACGAGGCCGTGCGCTCCTACGCCAACGGCATCCCCACGCCGGACGGCGGCACCCACGAGAACGGCCTCGGCGCCGCGGTGGTGAAGGCGGTCCGCTCCTTCATCGAGACCCGCAAGATCACCGTGAAGGGCGTCACCCTCACCTCCGAGGACATCCGCGAGGGGCTCGTGGTCCTGCTCTCGGTCTACGTCCCCGACCCCCAGTTCCAGGGGCAGACCAAGAATCGCCTCAACAACAGCGACGTCTCCGGCCTCACCGACTCCCTCCTCCGACCCGCCCTCGAGCAATGGCTCATCGAGAACGGATCCATGGGCGAGCAGATCGTCAACCGGGCCATCCTCGCCGCCCGGGCCCGGGAGGCGCGCCGCGAGGCCACCCAGAACGTCTCCCGCAAGAGCGCCGTCAGCCACCGCCTCAACCTGCCCGGCAAGCTCGCCGATTGCTCCTCCACCGACCCGGAAGAGAGCGAGCTGTTCCTGGTCGAGGGCGACAGCGCCGGTGGCTCCGCCAAGCAGGGCCGCGACCGCACCATCCAGGCCATCCTGCCCCTGCGCGGCAAGGTGCTCAACGCGCTCCAGGCCTCGGACGCCAAGGTGATGAACAACCGCGAGCTCCAGGACATCGTCCAGGCCCTTGGCTGCGGTATGGGTCGAGAGTTTGACCTCAAAAAGTTGAGGTACCACAAGATCTTCCTGCTGATGGACGCCGACAGCGACGGCCACCACATCACCACGCTGCTCCTCACGTTCTTCTACCGCCAGCTCCCGGAGCTGCTGCGCCACGGCCACATCTACCTGGCCATGCCCCCCCTCTACCGCATCGACGCGGGCAAGGAGACCCACTGGGCCCTGGACGACAAGGAGCGCGATCGCGTCCTGGCGCGGCTGGCGAGGAACGTGAAGCCCCAGATCAGCCGCTTCAAGGGGCTGGGCGAGATGCCCGCGGCGGACCTCAAGGCCACCACCCTCGACGTCAAGCGCCGCCGCTCCCTCCAGGTCCGCATCGACGACGAAGAGACCACCGACCAGGTCCTCACCGAGCTGATGGGCAAGGACGCCCAGGCCCGCTTCCGCTTCATCATGGACCAGGCCCGCAAGACCGACATCGACGCCCTCGATCTCTGATAAGAAATCGCTGGTGACCCAGCCCCTCCCGAGATCGGCCGTGTGGAACCAGGTCCTCGCCCTCCGGGAGCGCACCGCCCGGCTGCTCGCGATGTCGAAGGGCCTGCTCATCATGCTGCTCGCGGGCTCGGTCCTCTTCGTCCCGGTTCATTGCTACACGTACCATGTCGGCGACTACGGCCCCAGGCCGACCGAGGCCACCGCGTCCGTCAACGAGATGGGCATCCTCCTGGCGGCCGTCGCCATCGCCCTGCTTGTGTTGCTCCGAAGCGCGGCGCTGATCCTCCAGATCCGCACCCTCTTCACCGTGCGCCGCCTCGAACAGACCGCCGAGCTGGAAGACGAGGCGATCCAGGCAAAGGCGACCCACAAGGAACTCTCGATCGAGGTGCCGCCGGCGCTCTTCTGGCTCCTGCTCGTGGTGCTGGCGGAGGTGCGGTTGATCGGGTGGTTGTTCCCCGGGGCACCGCCGCAACAGTGAGAGCGACTGTCTTCAATCCCGAATTGAGAAGTGAATCTGGGGGTGATGATGCGATGGAAACCGGGCCCCCATCGCCCCTAACCTCGGGTCATGCGCCTCGCTCCTGGTGCCTTCTTGCTCCCGGTCCTGCTGCTGCTCCTCACGTCCTCGCGCGAAGGTCTGGCCCGGCCCGGCACCCACGCACCGGCCATCTCCACGTGGGACACCAGGGCCTCCAGCGTGGTGCCGGCCTTCACCCTCGGCTCCTTCCCCGGCGGAAGGCTCCACTTTGTCTCTTACGGGTCCAACTTCAGCTCGACCTCCGGCAACCTGAGCGCGCAGTTTGGCCTGCACTACGCCAACTTCCGGATGAACAGCGACACCCCCACCGCCCACGGCCTCTCCGGCGGCGCGGTCGCGCTGCTGAGCAGGCCCCTTGCTGCACGCTACGACAACGGGGTTCCTCGCGCCTCGCTGGCCTTCGTGCTGGGCGGCGTCCCCACGGTGCTGATCGGCGGTCGCTACAACTTCCTGTCCATCCCCCTCGTGCTCGGCCTGGGCCTGCCGCTCTCTCCCTCCGCAGCGGTCACCATCACCCCCTGGGCCGAGCTCTCCCCGGGGCTCAACCTGGATACGGTCATCAACCCCTACAACTACAGGCCCGAGGTCAGCCCCCAGCAGATCGTGGACGCCCAGAACGGGCAACTGAAGCTCACCCAGGGCGACGTGGAGAAGATCGTGAGCGATGCGGTCGACTTCAGGGCCTCCTTCACCGCAGGCCTCCGCGGGGGCCTCACCGTGGCGCTGCGCCTCACGGACTCGGTCGATCTCGATGCTCGCCTCATGCTCTCCTCGATGGGGCCTGCCTTCCGGGGGGCCTTCGCTGTCTCCGGCGGCGGTGGCCTGGTCTTCCGCTGGGATGACGTGGTGCCTGCGGTGTTGCCCCCTCGCAAGCGCCTCGGCGCGGAGGCCTGCCAGGATATCGTCGAGCGCTACCAGGCCTGCCCCGAGGCGCGACGCCGGGCCGAGGAGACCCTCCGTATCCAGGGCGAGCTCAGAAAGCGCGACGAGGAGATTCGAAGGCGAGACGAGGAGATCCGAAGGCGCGACACGGAGCTGAAGAAGAGGGACGACGAGCTGCGTCGCCGCGAGGACGAGATCAGGAAGCGCCGCGAGGAGATCCTGCTGCGCGACGAGGAGATCCGCCGGAAGGACGACGAGCTGAGGAAGAAGAACGACGAGCTCCGGGAAAAAGACGAGGAGCTTCGCCGGATGCAGCCATGAGGAGCCGCAACGCCTGCGCCCTCTCCGCAGGGGGTGGGTGTACATCATGCATTCGCTGCAAAAAACAGCGAAAAGAGTGCGTATTGGCAGGGTCTATTCTTGATCAGAACTCACCATCTCGCGTTGGAGCAGGGTGTTCCGTGGTGACACGGGGGCTTCTCACGGTGAAACAGCGGCGACACCCGGGGACGAGGTGGGAGATCGACGTGTCCCGCGGGGGAAGAGGGCGAACGGGCCGTGAATTCTGGAGAAACAATCCTGCAGGGAGCCTCGCTGCTCGCCTGGCACGGACGCTGCTGAGGAAGGAGGGACGATGCAGGCGGTGCGAGGTGCGCCGCCGGAGAAGTGAGAGGCCACCATGAACAGCATGTTGAAGAAGGTACTCGTGACGGTCAGCACCCTGGCGGCGGTCGGCGTGGTGACGTCGTTCGAGAACGAGGCCAGCGCCGGCACGGCGACGGAGAACCTGAACGTGACCGCCTCGGTCTCGGCCAACTGCACGATCGCGACGAGCCCGGTGGCGTTCGGCGCCTACGATCCGGTCAACGCCAACGCCTCGACGGCGCTGGACAACGCTGGCTCGGTGTCGGTGACCTGCACCAGCGGCTCCAGCACGACGATCACGCTGGGGCAGGGGGCGAACGCTGGCGGCGGCTCCACCGACGCGGTGCCGGTGCGCCGGATGGCGGACGGCGGCGGTAACTTCATGTCCTACGGTCTGTTCCAGGACGCGGGGCGGACCACGGTGTGGGGCAACACTGTGGGCACCGGTGTGGGCCACACGGGGTCGGGCTCGCTGACGGCGATCACGGTCTACGGCCGCGTACCTGCGGCGCAGAACCTCCCGGCCGGAAGCTACTCGGACACCGTAATCGCCACGGTCACCTTCTTAGCCACGGAGCCCTGCCATGAACCGCCGCCCCCTGCTCCAGCTGCTTCTGCTTGTCCTGCCGATTCTCCTGATGCTGCACCCGCGCAGGGCGGAAGCCTCCCTGTTCCAGGTGAGCCCGGTGCGCCTGGACCTGAACGCCCAGGCGAGCAACGGGCTGCTGACGGTCCAGAACCAGAGCGGCGAGCCGCTGCGGTTCCAGCTGACCGCGTTTGAATGGAAGCAGACGCCGCAGGGGGAGGTCGTGCTCCAGCCGACCAGCGACGTGGCGGTGTTCCCGGCGATGGTGACGATCCCGGCGGGGGCGTCCAGGAAGGTGCGGGTCGGGGTGCTGGTGCCGGCGGGGGCCAGCGAGAAGACCTACCGGGTGATCGTGGAGGAGCTCCCCTCGGCGAACACCGGCAAGATCAACGGGGTCAAGGTGCTGACCCGCATGAGCGTCCCGGTGTTCTTCGCGGCGACGGCGCCCAGCTCCAGGCCCGGGGTGGAGGGGCTCAGCTTGCAGCAAGGGCAGCTGCGTTTCCAGGTGAAGAACGGCGGGAACACCCACTTCATGAACACGAAGATCCGGGTGGTGACGCGGAACAGCGCGGGCCAGCAGATCCAGGAGAACGCGCTCAAGGGGTGGTACGTGCTCGGCGGTGATTCCAGGCACTACGACCTGACGATGCCCCTCTCCAGCTGCGCCGGCATGAGCTCGATCTCCGTCGAGATCGAGACCGATCAGGGGAGCGACAGCGCGACCCTGGGGGTCAGCTCCTCCGGCTGCCAGCGCTGAACCCCCCTTGCGCGAAAGGATCCCCCGATGGCGGCCCTGCGAGCGCGCTGGATCGCGCTGTGCGTGGCGGTGTTGCTCGGCCACCTGCCGGCGAGGGACGCTCACGCCCGGGAGGACGATCAGGTCGCGATCTTGACGGTGCGGATCAACGAGGAAGAGCGGGGAGAAATCCCGGTATTGCTCCGCTCCGGGGACGTGCTGATCCCGGTGAGCAAGCTCCGGGAGCTCTGGCTCGAGTCGGTCGCCGCCCGCGGCCGCCGCGAGGGTCACCAGGGGCAGGAGTATGTCTCCGTCAGCTCCCTCGCCCCCTCGGTCTCGTTCCGCACCGACGAGCAGGAGCTCCGGCTCGATCTCCACGCCGACCCGTCGGTCCTCCCCGAGACCCAGATCAACCTGGGGATGACCGCCCCCCCGGGGATCGAGTACCGCAGCGACACCAGCGTTTTCCTCAATTATGCCCCTCGTTTGCTGGATTTTCAGCGGCTCGATGGGTACGCCGAGGCAGGGCTGAGCACCGGCAAGATGCTGCTGTGGAGCGCGGCCTCCTACGCCGAGGAGCGGGGCCTGGTCCGGGGCCCCAGCCACCTGATCTTCGACGACCACAAGAGCATGCGCCGGGTGACCGTGGGCGACTCCTTCTCCAGCGGCGGCGCCCTGGGTGGCGGCTTTCACGCCGGCGGCGTGAGCGTCTCCAGAAATTTTGACCTCGACCCTTATTTCATCCGGGGCCCGACCCTCGGCGCTTCCACGATGGCCCTGACCCCTTCCCAGCTCGATGTGTACGTGAACGGGGTGCGCGTGCGCCAGCAGCAGGTGGCCCCGGGGCCCGTGACCATCCAGAACCTGCAGGGGCAGAGCGGGGCAGGGGTGGTTCGTTACGTGCTTCGCGACGTGTTCGGCCGGGAGCAGGCCCTGGCCTCGCCGTTCTATCTGTCCAACGGCGTGCTCCGGGCGGGCGTCGAGGAGTACACCTACACGGTCGGGGTGAAGCGGGAGAACCTGGGCCTCGCCAGCTTCGATTACGCCGCCCCCGTCGCCCTGGGGCGCCACCGCGTCGGCCTGACGGACCGGAGCACCGTGGGGGGCCGGCTCGAGCTCGGGGCCGGCGCCGCGAGCGGGGGAGGCACCTGGACCTGGTTGACCCCTCACGGCCTCCTCGACCTGGCCCTGGGGCTCAGCCACGGCGGCGGGGCAGGGGGGGCCGCGGGCGCCGCTTCCTACTCGTTCCAGAGCCCTCGCGGCGGCCTCGGGGTCTCGGCGCAGACCATGTCCGGGCGCTACGCCACCACGAGCCTGAGGGCCGAGGAGGACCGACCCTTGCTCCAGTTCGGGGCCTTCTCCTCCCTCTCCCTCGGCTCTCGCGCGACCGCGGGCGTGCAGCACTCCCTCTCGTACCTGCGCGACGCTGGCCCCACCGTCCAGAGCTCCCTCACCAGCACGTACCTGCTTGCCTCCGGGATCACCCTGCTGGGGACCTTCAGCCGCCTCCGTTCCCCCCGGGAACCTTCCCGGCTGGAGGGCATGATCACCCTGAGCTTCAACATCGACCGCACCAGCGCCCAGATCGCCGCGCGGGTCCGGAGCGACGGCGCCGACGAGGCCCTCGCGACCCTCTCGCACTCCTCCCAGCGGCTCCTGGGCCACGATCTCCGGGCGATGGCGGTCCACAGCGACGGCGCGGTGCAGCGCGCCCAGGCTCACGGCGAGTACCGGGGTCAGCACGGCGTTTACGCCCTGACCTACGCGATGGACCGGCAGGGCTCCCGGCGTCAGCAGACGGTCATCCTCTCGACCCGGGGCTCGATCGTCTGGATCCCCGGCGTCGGCGTCTTCGCGAGCCGGCCCGTGGGCCAGGCCCTCGGCGTGCTCCGGCTCCCCGGCGCCAGGGGGGTGCGTGGCTACCTGAACAACCAGGAAATCGGCCGGACCGACCGGGATGGTGACCTGCTGATCCCCGACCTCCTGCCCTACTACGCCAACCGCCTCAGCTTCGCCGACAACGACCTGCCGCTCTCCTTCCAGATCGAGGGCACCGAGCGGCAGCTCGCCCCGCCCTTTCGCGGCGCGGCGGTGGCCCAGTTCCGCGTCAAGCGCACCCTGTTTCACCGCGCCACGGTCCGCGTCGAGGGGCCCGACGGCGCCCTGTCCGTGCCCTCCTACGGCGACCTCCAGGTGTCGGCGCCGGACCAGGTCGTCGCTTCCCCCATCGGCAAGCTGGGCGAGATCGAGCTGGAGGGCCTCCCGCCCGGGACGTACCCGGCCGAGATCTTGCACGAACGTGGCGGCTGTTCCTTCGCCCTCCGCATCCCGGAAGGCGCAGGGCCCGTGGTCGAGATGGGCGAAGTGAGGTGCAAGAAGCCATGAGCAGACCTTTCTGGAAGATCCTCCCCTGGCTCGCGGCGGTGCTCTCGGTGAGCATGCCTGCCCGGGCCATCACCAGCTGCTCGATCGTCAGCACCACGAGCGTCGCCTTCGGCGCCTACGATCCCCTCGCCCCCCTCGCCCTCGACTCCACCGGCAGCCTCACCTACCAGTGCTCCGGGGTCGGCCTCACCGACACGATCCTCATCCACCTGGGCCGCGGCGGCTCGTCGAGCTTCTTCCCCAGGCGGATGACCAGCGGCGCCTCCTCCCTCGCTTACAACCTGTTCCTCGACGCCTCGCGGCTCCTGGTCTGGGGCGACGGCACCGGCGGCTCCCTGTTCCATGGCCCCGTCACCCCCCCCGAGAGCAGCAACGTCACCGTGAACATCTTTGGCCGGATCCCCGCCGGCCAGAACCCCTCCGTCGGCTCGTACAGCGACACCCTCGTGATCACGCTGCTCTACTGAACATCCGGAGCCCCCCGGATTGATCCATCATGGACAGGTGGTTCCATGATGGACAGGGTGGATCAATCGTTTTGCATCAGGCCGGTGATGCGTCCATCGGGGAGGAGCCGGATGCGGTGGGCCGCGGGGACCCGGGGGAGCCCGGGCATGGTGAGGATGTCGCCGGTGAGGGCCACGGCGAAGCCGGCGCCAGCGGAGAGGCGGAGCTCGCGGACCTGGAGGGTGAAGCCGGAGGGGCGCCCCACCCGGGAGGGGTCATCGGAGAGGGAGAGCTGGGTCTTCGCCATGCAGACCGGGACGTCGCCGTGGCCCAGGGACCGGATGCGCTCGATGTCCTTGAGGGCCTGGGCGGAGAAGGCGACGTCGTCGGCGCCGTAGACCCCGCGGGCGATTTTTCGGATCTTCTGGTCGAGGGGGTCGGTGAGCTCGTACATGTAGCGGGGGGCCGGGGGGCTGGCGTCGCCCTGATCGGCCAGGTCGCTGACGATGCGGGCGAGGTCGAGGGTGCCCTCGCCGCCCCGGGCGAAGCCCTCGGAGCGGACGGCGGTGGCGCCGCGGGCGCGGGCGGCCTCCTCGATCTGGCGGAGCTCCTCGTCCGAGTCATCGGGGAAGCGGTTGACCGCGACCACCGCCGGGAGCCCGTAGCGCTGCAGGGTGGCGAGGTGATGGTCGAGGTGCTCGAGGCCCCGCAGGAGCGCCTCGGGGTTGGGCCGGCTGGCCTCCTTGACCGCGACGCCCCCGTGCATCTTGAGGGCCCGGAGCGTCGCCACCAGCACCACCAGGCGGGGCCAGGCGCCGAGGGCGCGGCACTTGATGTCCAGGAACTTCTCGCCGCCCAGGTCCATGCCGAAGCCCGCCTCGGTCACCGTGTAATCCCCGAGCTGGAGCCCGAGGCGGGTGGCGATCACCGAGTTGCACCCGTGGGCGATGTTGGCGAAGGGCCCCAGGTGGACGATCGCGGGCCCGCCCTCCGCGGTCTGGACCAGGTTGGGCATCAGCGCGTCCCGGAGCACCGCGGTCATGGCCGACGAGGCCCCCAGGTCGCCGGCGGTGATCGGTTTGCGGTCATACGATTCCCCGACCAGGATCCGCGCCAGCCGCCGCTCCAGGTCCTCGGGGCCCGTGGCCAGGGCCGCGATCGCCATGATCTCGCTCGCCGCGGTGATGTCGAAGCGGTCGCTGCGGGCCACGCCGCCGTTGGGGCCGCCCAGCCCCACGATCACGTTCCGCAGGCTGCGATCGTTCATGTCCAGGGCGCGCCCCCAGGTGACCCGCCGCGGGTCGACCCCCTCGGTCTGCCCCACCCGCTCCCGGAAGTGGATCGCGTTGTCGATCATCGCAGAAAGCAGGTTGTGCGCCGCCGTGAGCGCGTGCAGGTCGCCGGTGAAGTGCAGGTTGATGTCGTCCGACGGCACCAGCGAGGCCTTGCCGCCCCCGGTGCCGCCGCCCTTCACGCCGAAGACCGGGCCCAGCGAGGGCTCCCGCAGGCACAGCGCGGTCTTCTTGCCGAGCCGCCGCATCCCCATCGCCAGCCCGATCGCCGTCGTCGTCTTGCCCTCGCCCGCTGGCGTCGGGTTGATCGCCGACACCAGGATCAGCCGCCCCTTGCCCCGGGGCTCCCCCTCCAGCGCGCTCAGCTCGATCTTCGCCTTCTGTCGCCCCCAGGGGATCAACCGGTCTGGGTCGAGCCCCAGCTCGCGGGCGACAGCTTCGATGGATTGCGGTTGCAGGGTCAGCGCCATGGGGGCATCCAATCGGGCGCCCCCCTCGCCGTCAAGCCCCCTCAGCTCGCCCCGAAGGCCTCCTCCAGGTACGCCCGCGCCAGCCCCTCGTTGTCCATCTGGTTCGGGTGAAAATCTCGCCGCGCGTACGCCTTGATCCCCGCCCAGAACACGTCCCGCACGATCGACCGATCCTGGACCCCCTTGGTCTCCCGCACCTGCTTCAACTCCCTCAAGGTGCCAGGGTGCAGCGCGTCATCCTGCGCCAGGAACATCAGCGTCGCCGCCGCCCAGAACCCCCCCAGCGTCACCGTCGCGAAGAACAGCCCCGCCATCCGCAGCGCGTAGCTCGGGTTCACCCGCTTCAGCACGTCAAACGCCACCGACTTGTGCTCGATCTCCTCCGCCGCATGCCACAGCAGCAGCTCGCGCATCGCCGGGTGCGCCGCGTCCAGCAGCCGCTGCTCCAGCGCCCCCTCCGCCAGGATCGCCGTGAAATGCTCCAGCGCCGCCGTCGCCGCCAGGTGCATCTCCGGCGTCGTCACCCGCTCGATCCCCTCGTACGCCAGCCGCCGGTACCACCGCAGGAACCCCTGGATCTCGAAGCCCTGCCCCTCCAGCGCCTCGAAGTAGCGCTCGTGCATCCCCGCGTGGTGCCCCTCCTGCCTGTAGAACGCCTTCACGTCCGCCAGCAGCGCCGGATCGTCTGCGATCACCTTCTCGAAGTGCCTCACCGAGCGCACAAAAAACCGCTCCCCCATCGGGAAAAGCAGGTTCGCCCCGTTCGCCAGGTGCGTCGGCAGCGCCAGCCCCCCGAACCACCGCCGCGGCACCCCGCTGAAATCAAACCTCGGCGCCCTTGGCTGGATCCCCCCGCGCCGCTCCGACCACGTCTGTTGCTGTGTCATCCCGGTACCTCTCTATTGATTATTTTGTAAACAACTCGGAGGACGTCAAGTCCAGAAGAGGGTCGCGTGGTAAGATCATCGGGTGAAGAGGCTGGTCGTGGCGGCGGTGCTGGTGGCAGGGTGGGGGGGAGGGGGCACCCCGAGAGGCGCTGCATCAGGGTGGGTCATCCTTGCTTTATCTTTTGATTTCAAAATACCCATGCCCCAGCTGATCGTCACCCAAGGCTCTCCCGGTAGCCAGGCGCACCCGCTCCCCGAGGGGGTGACGCGCGTCGGTCGAGCCCCGGAGAACAACGTCTGCATTCTTCACGAGAGCGTCTCCCGCGCTCATGCGCAGATCGAGGTGCGGGGCGGGCGGGCCACGCTGACGGACCTGCGGAGCACCCGGGGTACCTTCGTCAACGGCCTGCGCATCACGCAGCAGGAGCTGGTCGGGGGCGAGCAGATCCACCTGGGCGAGGTGCCGTGTCGCTTCGTCGCGGACGCGGCCACGGTGGTCCCGGGGGGGGTTGCCCTGGCGGGCGGCGGCCTCACCCCGCTGCTGACCCGGGGCATCGAGCGCGCCGCAGGGCGGACCCTGGTGGCCCAGCTCGGCGGGGCCCGCGGGCAGCGCCGCAGCGCCGAGCAGCGCCTCCAGACGCTGCTGCAGGTCGGCCAGATCCTCTCGGGGCCCGAGCCCATCGAGGCGCTGCTGCAGAAGATCCTCGACCTGGTGTTCCAGATCCTCGAGGTGCACCGGGCGGTCCTGCTGCTCACCGATGAGGCCACGGGGGAGCTGGTGCCCCGGGTCGCTCGCCCCCAGAACCAGCTCGACAGCTACAGCCGCAGCATCGTGGCCTACGCCCGCGAGCACGACGAGGCGGCGCTGTTCTCGGACGTGCCCCACGATGAGCGCTTCCAGGCCGCGCGCTCGGTGTTCTTGATGGAGATCCAGTCGGCGATGGCGGCGCCGCTCCGGGCTCACAACAGGCTGCTCGGGGTGCTGTACCTGGACAACGTGGCGGTCTCCCACGCCTACCTGGAGGAAGACCTGGAGCTGGTGGCGGCCTTCGCGGGGCAGGCCGCGGTCGCCCTGGAGAACGCGCAGCTCTACCGGAAGATCGAGCAGGAGGCGGTGCTGCGGAGCCGCTTCGAGCGCTTCTTCCCGCCGGCCACGGCCCGGGAGATCGCCGCCTCCCCCGAGCCCCTTGCCACCGTCGACACCGAGGTGACGGCGCTGTTCGCCGACATCTCGGGGTACACCGCGATGGTCTCCGAGATGCCCCCTCGCGAGGTGGTCGCCCTGCTCAACGAGTACTTCGCCGAGGTGTCGTCCGTGGTGTTCCGCCACGAGGGGGTCATCGAGAAGTACATCGGCGACGCGCTGCTCGCGGTCTGGGGAGCCCCCCGCGCTGGCCCCCACGACGCGCTGCGCGCCGTGTCGACCGCCGTCGAGATGCTCCGCGCCCTGGCCCCCTTCAACCAGCGCCGCGCCGCCCGGGGCCTCCCCCCGCTCCAGGTCCATATCGGCATCAACACCGGGCCCGTCGCCGCCGGCAACATCGGCTCCTCGACCTACCTGCAGTACGCCACCATCGGCGACACCACCAACGTCACCAGCCGCATCTGCTCCGCCGCGGGGGCCGACGAGATCCTCATCGCCGACGCCACCCTCCAGCGTATGCCCGGCTGCCCCTTCCCGGTCGAGCCCCTGCCCCCGGTCGTCGTCAAGGGCAAGGCCGAGCCCCTGCGCCTGCACCGGGTTGTATGGAAGTTCTAGAGTATCGATCAGAAGATGTGGTTGAAGTTGATGTAGAGCCCTGAATCCTCGTCGCTGAAGCCGTAGTCGACCATGACGATGGTGGCCTGGTTCCAGGCGACGCGGAGGGCGCCGCCCTGGCCCCGCTTCCACCCGCGCAGCGAGGTATCGCCGACCCGGTCGAAGACGCTGCCGAGGTCGACGAAGGGGGCGAGGATGAAGCCGAAGTCCTGGCCGTGGGTCTTGAGGTGGCCGACGGTCCAGCGGATCTCGGCGTTGACGAGGGCCATGACGGGGCCGACAAACCGGTTCTGCCGGTAACCGCGGAGGGTGCGGACGCCGCCGAGGCCCAGGCGAAAATCCTCGGGGAAGGGCAGCACATCCATGGAGAAGAAGGGGGCGCCGGAGGTCTGCACCTGGTAGAGCGCGCGGCCCGCCAGCACCAGGTCCGCGTGGCGCTGGAAGGGGCTCCAGAAGCCCCGGAGCGAGCCCATCACGCGGGTGTACTGGAAGTCGGAGCCCAGGGCCCGGGCGCCTGCCTCGCCGGAGACCTCCGCCAGGATGCCGTTGTTGGGGTCCGGCTCGAAATCCCGGGTGTCGTAGACCAGGGCAAAGCGGAGGAAATTTTCCCAGCCCCCCCCGCAGCCCACGAGGCGCCCCGCGTCGCAGTCCTCCCGGAAGCGGGTGGGGGCCATGGCCGCCCGGATCGTCTCGCCGCTGCCCGGCGCGATCGCGTCGATCTCGCGCCCGGTGTAGTCGCGGACGGTGGTATGGGAGAACCCTAGACCCAGCATGGGGCGCAGGAGCCCGCCCAGCAGGGAGCGCTCGACGCTGAAGGCCATCTGGGGTCGCAGCACCTCGAGCTTGTTGTAGAGCCCCCGCGCCAGGCCGTCGGGGCCCACCCGCTCCAGGGCCTCGTCCATGGCGCTGGCCCGGTCGAAGGTGCGACCCGCGCCGGAGAAGGAGAGGGGCTGCATCGAGCGGGCGTCGCGGTGGAAGAAATTCTCGCTGGTGTTGCGCCCCAGGATCGCCGACGCCCGGAGCCGGTAGCTCGACCCCAGGAAGGCCGGCGCGTCGTAGTCGAGCCAGTGGAACTGGAGCCCCCTGGTCGAGAAGAAGGCCTGCAGGAAGATGCGGTGCAGGTAGGGCGTGTAGGCGAAGCGGGGGTCGCTCCGGTCGCCGTTGCGGAAGTAATAGACCCGGGCACCGAAGCCGATGCCGGTGTTGGGGTCCGCGTTGGCCAGGGGCAGGCCGGTGAAGTAATTGTGCTCCTTCTTGCGCTGATACTCCTCCTCGATCAGCGGGGGTCGGCGGGCCAGGCTCTCCGGGGGGGCGGGGCGCTCGTCGCGGAAATCCAGGGGGGAGGAGCGATCCGCGGCCCGCTCCGCAGGGGTCCGGAGTGGTTCGGGCTGGGCCTGCGCGAGGGAGCTGCACAGCAGCAGGGCAGGCAAGGCAAGGGGGCGAGGGGGCACGCCAGGACCAGGTTACACAGAACCTCCGGGCAAGGAACCGCCGCGTCGTTCAGCGCCCGGAGGGATCAAGCTGGACCAGCGACGCCCCCAGCATCGGCCAGAGCGCGGAACCCTCGTATTTGAGCCGCGCCATCTGCCCGGGGTGCACCTCGATCTGCGCCTGCTGGCTGGCCAGATCGATGGGGAAGATCCAGGGGCGGTACCGGAAGAAGACCCGCACCAGGTGCCACCCCGGCGTCACCTCGAAGACGTGCCACGACCCCCCTTCTCGCTCGTGGCGCACCCCGTCGATCTCGATCCACGTGTTGTAAAACCGAAACCAGGGGCTGGTCGACAGCACCGGGCTCCGGTGGAAGGGGCCGAACACCAGCTCCAGCCCGATCGCCGTGTGCATCGCCTGCTCGCTCATCCAGACCTCGGCGCTGCCCCCGCCACCCCCTGCACCGCCGCCCTCGCTCGCTCGACCTGCTCCAGGATCGACCGCGCGTGCTGGAGGAACACCTCCCCCTCCGGCAGCAGCCTCATCCCCCGCGGTGTCCGGGCGAACAGCGGCGCCCCCAGCTCGTCTTCCAGGCTGCGGAGCTGGCGGCTCAGCGGGGGCTGGGCGATGTGCAGCCGCCGCGCCGCGCGCCCCACGTTGCCCTCCTCGGCGACCGCCACGAAATAGCGTAGCTGGCTCAGGCTCATGATCTCTACCCTCTAGCATGACGCGGGCCCCGGGGCGCCGTCCAGAGGGCCCGCCTGCCATACCCAGACGGTATTGGACCGCGGGCCGTCCCCTTGCCATCCCTGAGGTCATGGCCATAGAGATCTTCTCTACAAGCGCGATGGCGAGGATGCGAGCCGCGGGGAAGGCCGCCGCCGCCACCCTCGCCTGGGTCGGCGCCCGGCTCGCCCCGGGGGTGAGCACGGCGCAGATCGACGAGTGGGTCCGTGAAGACACCCTGCGACGCGGCGGTCGCCCGAGCCAGCTTGGGTACCAGGGGTTTCCTGCGGCGGTGTGCACCAGCCGGAACCGCGTGGTGTGCCACGGGATCCCCCGGCGGGACGAGGTGCTTCAACCGGGGGACATCGTGAACGTGGATGTGACCACGATGCTGGATGGTTTCCACGGGGACACGTCGGCGACCTTCCTGATCGGGGAGGTGAGCGAGGAGGCCAGGCGGCTGGTGGAGGTGGCTCGCCGCTGCCGTGACGTGGGCGTGGCCCAGGTGCGGGAGAACGCCCGGCTCGGCGACATCGGCGCCGCCATCGAGGAGGTGGCTCGCCAGGAGGGGTGCAGCGTGGTCCGGGATTTCGGTGGCCACGGCATCGGCCGTGCGATGCATGCGCCCCCGCACGTGCCCCACACCGGGCGCCGCGGCAGCGGGATCCGCCTCAAGGCCGGCATGGCCCTGACCATCGAGCCCATGATCAACCTGGGGGGCCCCGAGGTGCAGATGCTGGCCGACGGCTGGACCGTGGTCACCGCGGATGGCTCCCTGTCCGCCCAGTTCGAGCACACCGTCCTGGTGACCCGCGAGGGGTGCGAGATCCTCACCGCTTGAGGCGCCTGTGCTCCGGGGCTGTATCGCCCTGAATTGGCTCGCACGAGGGTCTGGCGGCCTGCGGTCGGGCTCGCTACGATGCGGTGCATGGGTTCCCCCGAGAAGGTGCTCGCGGGTCTGCTGGTGCTCCTGGGTGGGGCATCGTGCGAGGAGGGAGAACGCTCCTCCGGGTTGCTCCCCTCCTGCGCTGATGCGCGCTGCGCCGGCGGCAGCAGCGGCGTGGGCTGCGAGGCGCTCCAGGTGGCCTCGTTTCGCTTCAGCGCGACGGCGAACAGCGGCTGGTTCACGGCCAGCTACAGCGCGGGGGTGGAGCCCTCGCTGGGCGAGGGGTGGCAGGCCCTCGGGATCAAGCTGAAGGAGAAAGGTGGCGACCTCCTGCCCGGGGTTGTTGACCTTTCCCGGGAGCCCCAGGACACGGGGAAGTGCCGTCACTGCGTCTTTGTCAGCTACGAAGGGAGCGGCGATCACTTCCAGCTCGCCCTCGCGAACCGAGGCGTCCTCGAGATCGAGGAGGTGGACACGGATCGAGGCATCCTCAAGGGAACGCTGCGCGGGGTGACCTTCCAGCACCTCGACGAGGTGGCGTTGCACTCGTTCCAGGGGGTTCATCAGGACCAGCGTTGCTTCCAGCTCGGAGAGGCGGCGGTGGACACTCGTCCGGTCCCCGGCCAGCCTTGCCTGGCGTCCTCGGATTGCCCCAATGCTCAGCTCCAGGTGTGCGATCCGGCCTCCCGGCGCTGCGTCGAGGTCTCATGCTCCCCGGGGGAGACCTCCTGCCCCGCCGAAGGGGTTTGCCAGACGCAGGATCCTTTTTTCAAGACCGGCGCCTGCTACACCCGCTGCGCTCCGTTCACTTCCGGAGCTTGCCCCGAGGGGCAAGACTGCATCCCGGTTGATTACGTGGGCAAGACCGGCATCTGCAAGGCCCAGGGGCCCGACACCCCGGAGCCCGTGACCCGCCCCGACACCGGACGGAGCTGCGAACCAAGGCAGATCGCCACCGGCTGCGGCCCGGGTCACGTCTGCGCGACGCATGCGGTGTACTGGCACTACGACCACTGCTTCCGGCAGTGCGATTACTTCGGCAAAGACCCCGGGTGCCCGGTGGGCCGATGCTGGCTCAAGCTTCATACAAGCAAGGAGATCGAGACGACTTACCTGTGTGGCCAGGGGGACTGTCACTTCGGAGGGCTCTGCTCGGAGCTGGATGACGACCTGGATGGCAGCGCTTTCGGCGCCCCGTGCGATGGGGAGGTGGGGTCCAGCTGCGGCGGGGATGCGCAGCGAACGGGGATCTGTGTGAGAGGTTCCGACGGCGAGGTGACCTGCCAGCGCTTCTGCCGCCTGGAGGGCACGGACTGCCCCGATGGTCTGGCCTGCAACCCGGTGATCCTCTCCCCTGGCACCGACGAGGAGCGGAGCTTCGAATCCCTCGGTCTTGGCGCCTGTACTCCGTGAGGTCCGGATGAAGATCCCGCTCCCTTTTCTGCTGTTCGTGACCCTCGGAGCCTGCAGCGAGAGCGAGCGTGGGGGCGGTACCTCTCCGCTCCCCCTCGGGGCCCGCGATGTGCTCTGGATCGACACGGGCCCCGTCGAGCACACCCGGGACTACGCGAGCTTCGAGGAGTTCTGCGCCCCGGAGGTCCCGAAGGACTGGACCAGGCCGATCCCTTACGCCGACGGGTCCTTCACCCTCCGTGTCGAGGTGCTCGCCCTCTCCAACCCCGCCGCCCAGCCCATCTTTTACACGGTCGGCTGGAAGCGCCCGATCGAGACCGAGGACCCGGAGGACGCCGAGTACATCCGCATGGCGGTGAAGATCGATCGCGGCGTCGGCGTGTACGAGCAGAGCGGCGAGATCAAGAACCTCTCCAGGGTGATCAACGGCAAGGATGCGGGGCCTGTCGGGGAAGGCTGGGACTGGACCAACGCCTGGGGCTCCCCGAACGGAGATGCCTTCGACATCGGTCCAGAAGACCCCTATCCGCTCACGGTCCGCGTCTCGCTCGTCCTCCGACCGCCGGCAGCGTTGCCCTAGAGCTGGCCTCACGTCAGCCGGCGGACACCGCCCACGATGCGATAGAAATCACCTGTCTTTGACTCGACCACGCCATCCACCTGGTAACGTGCGCCTGCGATGCGCAGCGCCCGGGGGAACTGGCACGCCCAGTCGCCGTGGTACCCCTTGCTCACCACGCGCGCCCGGATCTCCTTGCCTTCGAGGAAGCACTCGATCGTCACCGCAGCGGCGCTCGCGGGGGTCTGCGGCTTGCCCGGCGCACCCTGACGAGCCGCCTTGAGGGGGGGCTTCGCCGTCGCCCTGGCGGGGGCCTTGCTTGCCCTGGCAGGGGAGGGGGTCGCCGTCGCTGGCGCCGCGGTGAGGGCCTCCACCTTCCGGGTCACGAGGTCGGGGAGCTTCTCTTGCGCCGCTTCCGAGCGGGCCTTCGAGGAGATGTCGATGCCAGCCAGCCCACACCGGAAGCCTGCGATGTAGACCCGGTCACCGGAGGTACAGGTCTCGTGGGTAAGATCCGAGGTGTACCTGATTTCCCAGAGCCTCTCGCCGGTGCCGGACCAGCTGACGACGCGTCCGCGGCCTGTGGTGAAGAAGCGTGCTTCGTCCTCGCTCGTCGTGGCAGAACCCACGTTCTTGCCGGATGGGCTGTGCGCCACGAGCTCGCCGGATTTATCGAGCACGAAGATCCCCTCGTGCGGGCTGGAGACGTAGAGGTGGTGCCGGCTCTGCCACGAGTACCGGAGGGCCTTCTTCGAGACCTCCGTCGTCCAGCGCGGCTTCCCCTTCCAGTCGAGTGCGTGGACGCTCCCGCCGGCGTCGAGGTAGATCCCGTCATCGTCGGCGCAGAAAAGCCAGCAACGGGTCGCCCCCGCGACGGTGACGCTCCAGAGCTCCTTGCCCTTGAGGTTGTAGGCGGAGACGACCCCCTTCTTGCCGAGCACGACCTGCTTGCCTTGATGCAAGAGCAGGCGGGGGAGCGGCGAGAGCTGGCCATGTTGCTGGAAGGGAAGCGGCTGCTTGCCCGAGAGATCGAACAGCATCCCGGTATCATCGCGGGGATGCACCTTGTCGCCATCGACGAGCAGCTCGACGATCGGCACCGGGAGCTGCCAGCTCTGCACCACCTCCCCTTCGAGACTGACGCGGTAGACGACGTGCCGGGTGTCAACCAGCCAGAGGTGCCCTTCGACCAGCTGAAGCAGGGAGCGAAAGCGCACCTTGTTCGGGGGGATCAGCTTCCAGCGGAGGGGAGCCTCGACCACAGGGATCTCGGCCCTGGGGGAAACCTTGGTGTTCTTGCGAGCGGTGGTCAAAGGGGCTCCGAGGGGGCGAAGAGGGCGTGGGCCTCGCTCTGGCGCGAACAGGCCGCCGGGCGATCGAGAGGAGACCCTCCTGTGTATCACGGTCGGAGCGCCCCCCGGAGCCGACGACAGGATTTATCCTGGTGCCCATGGCCCCACGCTACCTCTTTCTGACGGGCGAACCGGCGGTCACGCTGCCGCTGCTCCGGAGCCGCCCGGACTGGGCCCCGGTGCTCTCGGCGGTGACGTTTGACTTTGCCGGCAGTCGCCTCCATCGCCGTCGTAGCCGCGAGGACGACTTTCGCGGCTGCATCTACTTCGCCGATGCGCTCGACAAGGACACCGAGCGGCACAACCTGCGCACGCTCGTCGGCTCGGCCATCCCCTGCTGGCCCGACCCGGCGCGCCTGCTCGCCGCCTCCGTGCGGCACGAGGTGCTGGCTCGCTGCGTCGCCGCGGGGCTCGTCGCCCATCCGGTTGTACAGAGCCTCCCCACAGCCAGACCGCTCCTGCCTTTCCCCTATGTGCTCAAGGTGGGGGACCTGCATCGAGGCGAGGGCAAGCACCTGATCCGGTCGGCAGAGGATATCCCGAGCTGGGAGGGCGTGGCGACTGCCGAGCCTTTTTTCGAGGGTGAGTCGGTGCGTGTGCTGCTGATCGACGAGGAGGCGTTCGGGGCCACGGTGCGCAACGAGTCCTCGTGGATCAAGAACGCCTCCGGCGCCGTCGTCGAACCCTGGCAGCCCCCGGATGCGCTCGTGGAGCATGCGCGCCGGGTCGCCTCGCTCTTTGCGCTCTCGGTCGTGGGGGTCGATTACATCCTCACGCGCGAGGGGGCGCATCTGCTCGAGGTGAACCCCTTCCCACGGGCCGGGCTTTCGGCCGACAGCGCGGCCTCGGCGCGCCGCGCCTTCGCCCTGCGCATGGACCGGATCGAGCGGCTGGCCTGGGGTTGACGCCCCGCGTGGGTCGGAGGCCCTTTCAAGGCCGGCGGCACGAGATGCGGGCTTCGAGCCAGAGCAGGACGGGGATGGCTATGGCGAAGGAACCATGGACTGCGACGTGCCAGTTGCGGGTCAGCAGGCCGAGGCCCAGGGCCAGGAGGAGGTAGAAAAGGACCCCCTGCCAGAGAACGCGGCGCAGGTGTGGCATGCAGGCCGGGGTGGGGCCAGCGGCGTCAGCCGTCAAGGGCGGGAGACCCATCAGGTCACTGGGCGCGGACCAGGGTCGCCACCATGGCATCGTACTCGTCGCGCATGGGCAGGGAGGCATCGAGGATGAGCTCGCGGTGGGACCCGATGACGGGGGCTCCGGAGCGGGGGTCGACCCCGCGGGTCTCGCGGTGCTCCCAGCGTGCGCCGACGCCCCGGCGCTGCCACGCGGGGAGGTCGTTGAAGTTCACGCCGTGCTGGAAGAGCAGCTCGTTGCGCTGGGAGATGGAGGCGCCCGAGAGGCGGCGGGTGGCCTCGTCGTCGGTCATGCCTTGCCCCCGTAGCAGCCAGTAGCAGTGGCCGTTGAGCGCGTTGCGGTGGGCGTCCTCCTGGCGCCAGCGGAAGTAATCGACCACGTCCTCGTCGCGAGGGAGCTGGCAGACCCGCGCGTCGAAGGCCCCGTGGACGCCCATGGCGAGGGAGAAGCAGGCGCTCGCCTCCCCCGCGAGCACCGAGACGATCTTGCGCTCCTTGCGGCCAAAAGCGGCCTCATCGCGCCGCAGCAGCACCGATAGCTCGTCGCTCTGGGTGTAGCCGTAGAGGGTCGAGAAGCCGCAGCGCACCATGAGGTGCGTCAGCGTGGCCTCCATGGCCGCCCGCATGCGGGCGTCGTAGGGCTCGCGCAGGCCCAGGGTACCGCGGGTCAGCTGGGAGAACGACCGGCCATCGATGCGGGCGACGATGTGCACGCCGGGCAGCACGCAGTGGTCGTGCGCGGTCTCGTAGACCCTCATGCGGCGGTCGAGCTGCTCGAAGGAAGAGGGGCGTCGTGTCGTCATGGCGCACCGCGACCTTAGCGCAGGCGTATGCTGCCGGTCGACGCGTGATCCTTGTCATCGACACCAACATCCTGGTCTCTGCCCTGCTGCACCCCGGCCGCACGCCGGACAGGTGCCTCGCGGCGCTGCTTGCCTGCGGGGTGCGCGTCGCGGTGAGCGAGGCCGTCGAGGCCGAGTACCGCGAGGTGCTCGCGCGGCCCAAGTTCCGCGCCGTGGCGCCCGCCCGGCGGCAGGAGCTGCTCGGCGCCTTGCTCGGCCCGGCGCTGCGGGTGCACCCCGTGCCCCCCTCGGCGGTGCTCCTCACCGACGAGGGAGATCGCCCCTTCATCGACCTCTGCCTCGCGGTGCCTGACGGCGCGGTGCTCACCGGCAACCCCCGGCACTTCCCGGCGGGCCTGGGCTTCGAGGTGCTCTCGGCGGCCACGCTGCTCGCGCGGCTGCCCGGGTGAGACCCCGCGGTTGCCGCTCACACGTCGATGGCGCTGACCGAGCCGACCCGCGCTCGTAGCTCGAATTTTTGCACCTTGCCGGTCGAGGTCCGGGGCAGCTCCCCGAAGACGATGGCGCGCGGCACCTTGAAGCCCGCCAGGTGGCTGCGGCAGTGGGCGATCAGCTCCTCGGCGGTGGCGGCCGCGCCAGGGCGTAGCTCGATGAAGGCGCATGGCGTCTCGCCCCAGCGCGGGTCGGGCCTGGCCACCACGGCGGCCGCCAGCACCGCCGGGTGGCGGTGGAGCGCGTCCTCCACCTCCAGGCTGGAGATGTTCTCGCCCCCCGAGATGATGATGTCCTTGCTGCGATCCTTGATCTTGACGTACCCGTCGGGCATCACCACCCCGAGGTCACCTGTATGGAACCACCCTCCCTCGAAGCTCTGGGCGGAGGCCGCGGGGTTCTTCAGGTACCCTTTCATCGTGATGTTGCCCCGGAACATCACCTCCCCCATCGTCTCGCCGTCCGGAGGGACGGGCCGCATGGTCTCCGGGTCGAGCACCGAGAGCCCCTCCTGCAGGTGGTAGCGCACGCCCTGGCGCGCGTTGAGCGAATAGCAGCATCCCCCGGCGTTCACGCCGGGGTCCACCACGCTTCGGGTCGGACATAGAAAGACCAATCCTGGTTCTTTTGTGCTGGTCTCG
>JALOQB010000545.1 GCA_025453595.1 Polyangiaceae bacterium | reverse complement strand
CGCCGGTAGATGCCCTGCCCCTCCCGGAGCAGCAGGGCCAGTCCTTCCCTCGCCTCGTCGAGCTGATGCAGCGGCTCCTGGCCCCCGACGGCTGCCCCTGGGATCGCGAACAGACCCTCGAGTCCCTCCGTCGCTACGCCATCGAGGAGGCCCACGAGGTCGTCGATGCCATCGACAGCGGCAACCGCGACGAGCTCCGCAGCGAGCTCGGAGACCTCATCTTCCAGGTCGTCTTCCAGTCCGAGCTCGCCCGCAACGAAGGCTCCTTTGGCCCCGATGACGTCATCAAGGCCATCATCGACAAGATCGTCCGCCGCCACCCTCACGTCTTCGGCGACGGCTCCGTCTCCGTCGACAGCAGCTCCCAGGTCCTCGCCAACTGGGAGCAGATCAAGGCCCGCGAGAAGGGCAACCAGGGCCTCCTCGCCAGCGTCCCCCGCGGCATGCCGGCCCTCGTTCGCGCCCAGCGTATCGGTGAAAAAGTGGAGCGGGTCGGTTTTGACTGGCCCGACGCCGTGGGCTCGCGCCGCAAGGTCGGCGAAGAGCTGGGCGAGCTGGACGAGGCGATCGCCCAGGGCGACGTCCAGGCCATCGAGGAAGAGCTGGGGGACACCCTCTTCGCCCTGGTCAACCTGGCTCGCCACGTGAATGTCGACGCCGAGGCCGCCCTGCGCAAGACGATCCAGAAGTTCACCGACCGGTTTGCCCACGTCGAGCGCCGGGTCAAAGAGGCGCACGGGGGGTGGCCTCAAGGTCAAGAGGGGCCCGGGCGAGGTGTGACCCTCGAAGAGATGGACGGCTACTGGGAGGAGGCCAAGCGCCTCGCCCGCTCGGGTCCGCCGGGTTTACGGTGAGGCCTGGACAGGCTAGAGGGGAGAACGTGGGGGGTCTTGTTTCGACGTCTTTCCCCAGCGAACCACCCATGAGCCAGAACAGCTGCACCGTTTCAACCCGCGGAGACGAGACCATCGAGTTCCTCTACAAGGGGAACATCGGCGTCCACATCATGGAGCAGGCGTACGCCGACTACCAGAAGCTCCACAAGAAGAAGCCCGAGAAGTACCAGCTCGTCGATGTGCTCGATGTCCAGGGCCTCGAACCTCAGGCGGTCGACATCATCGGCAAGGTGCTCGGCGACTTTCGCGCCGGTGGCGGCAAGATCGTCGTGATGGCGGCGACCGCCAGCTTCGCCAAGATGATGGGCTCGTCCATGAGCTTCAGCGCGGGGACGTCCCTCAAGCTCTTCGAGAGCCGCGCCGAGGCGATCCTCCAGCTCCGCAAGCTCACCGGCAAGGAGGCGTGAGCGAGGCGCTGGGCGCGCATTTGTGCTAGACCGCGCCCTCATGCTCGCTCCACGCCCTCTCCACCCGCTCGCCCGCACGCCGGCCGAGTGGTCCGAGCGCCTCGCCAGCCTGGGAGAGCGGGGTTTCCGCGCCCAGCAGGTCTTCCGGTGGCTCCACGCTCGCGGGGTCCTCGACCCGGCCCTCATGTCCGACCTGCCCGCCTCGCTACGGCAAAAACTCGCGGACGACGGCCTCGGCCCCACCGCCGCCGTCGCCGAGCTGCGGCGCAGCCTCGACCGGACCCGCAAGCTGCTGGTCAAGATGAACGACGGCGTCACCGTCGAGAGCGTGCTCATCCCCTCGGTCAGCGGCCCCGGGAAGCCCGGCGAGCTCCTCGACGCCGACGCGGCCGCTGACGAAGACGACGAGGAGGCCGAGGCCGAGGGCCCTGCCGAGCCTTCGAGCAAGATCCGCGTCACCCAGTGCATCTCGACGCAGGTCGGCTGCGCCATGGGCTGTGTCTTCTGCGCCAGCGGCGTCGCCGGCCTCAAGCGCCACCTGGGCCCGGAAGAGATCGTGGGCCAGGTGCTCCTGGGCAAGAGCCTCCTCGACGAGGGCGAGGTGCTCCGCAACGTGGTCCTCATGGGCATGGGCGAGCCGCTCCACAACTACGAGGCCACCGCCCGGGCCCTGCGGCTGCTCACCCACCCGCAAGGCATCGGCCTGTCCTCCCGGCGCGTCACCGTCAGCACCTCCGGTCTTGTCCCCGAGATCGCCCGCCTCGGCCAGGATTTTCGCGGCCAGATCGGCCTCGCCATCTCGCTCCACGCGACCGACGACGAGACCCGCTCCCGGCTGATGCCCATCAACCGGAAGTACCCCCTCGACGAGCTGCTCCAGGCCCTCCGCGATTACCCGCTGCCCCCCCGGCGCCGTATCACCATCGAGTACACCCTCGTCTCCGGGCGCAATGATTCCATCGAGGAGGCCCGCCGCCTCGCCTCGTTGCTCCACAAGCTGCGCGTCAAGATCAACCTGATCCCGATGAACCCCATCGACGCCTCCTCCCTCGGCCCTCCCGACTGGGATCGCGTCTACGCCTTCCAGAACGAGCTGATCGCCCGCGGCTACAGCTGCTTCATCCGCCGGCAGCGCGGCGACGATGTGGCCGCCGCCTGTGGCCAGCTCGCCCTCCGCGGCGCCGCCCCCAAGGTCCGCGTCGCCCGCGACTGAACCTCCTCAGCGCCCCACGCGGCTCGCCAGCTTCCTCCGTGCCTCCTCGAACCCGCGGCTGCTGCCGCAGGCCGAGCGCGCCGCGTCCAGCGCCCCCACCGCGCGCCAGTCCCCCTCGGTGACCAGCCGCTCCAGCAGCGCCCCCTTCTCGCTGCAGGGCGCCTGCCGCAGCTCGAAGGCCACCCGCATCGGCCCCGACGCTCGCCCCAGCACCCCGGGCTTCTTCAGGATCTCCGTCGCCC
>JALOQB010000544.1 GCA_025453595.1 Polyangiaceae bacterium | reverse complement strand
GCTCCGGACAGGCGGGGGTCGCCGGCGAGGCAGGGTCCGGAGGTTCCGGACAGGCGGGGGAAGCGGGCGCCGGGGCCGGGGGCGACGCGGGGGCGGGGGGTGAGGCGGGTGCAGGGGGCGCCGGGCAGGCCGGGGCAGGCGCGGGCGGGGCCGGGCAAGGCGGGTCCGGAGGTTCCGGACAGGCGGGGGCCGGCGGAGCGGGCGCAGGCAACGGCGGGGCAGGCGCGGGGGGCAGCGGGGGGCAGGCCGGCAGTGGTGGGGCAGCGGGGGTCGAGCCCGGGGTGGTGGCTGTGGCGAGCATCGCGGGGAAGAGCGCGTTTGCCGGCGTGTTCAGGCCCAAGGACGGCTGGACGACGCAGTCCTTCAGCGGCACCCCCATCGTGGGTCGTCCGGCGCTGGTCAGCTCGGGGGGGCAGGTGCATGCGCTGGTGCGGGTCTTTGATGGCGGGAACCAGGATGTGCTCTGGAAGTCGATCTGGTCCGACAGCTGGGGTGCGCTGGTCAAGGTAGGGCCCGGCTATGCATCGCAGGACGACGCATCGTTCTCCGCGAGCGGCGTCGTGGGCTGGGCCACCTACCGCCGCGGGGGCAAGCACCAGGCGATCAGCTTCAACGGCGGGATCTTCGGCGCCGAGACGACCCTGGGGACAGACGCCCCGCAGGCGTTCGGCAGCAGCCCGGCCAGCGTGCTGGTGGGTGCCAGCGAGTCCTGGGGGGTTTACGCCGGGAGCGACGAGGGCGTGTACGTCGTGCGTAACCCGGGGGCCGGGTGGAGCAAGTCGGCGGGGGTCGCCGGCGCGGGATCAAAGAACTTCATCACCCCCGCGATGGTCTTCGACGAGAAAGATCAACCCACGATCTTCTTCGTGCGCAACAGCGACAGCCGCATCTGCGCCACGACCTGGGCCAACAACAGCTGGTCCGCCCCTGCTCCCATCGCCAGCGACGCCCTCACCGGGAGCGCCCCCGTCGCGCTGCGCACCGCGAGCGGTCTGCTCGTGGTGTGGCGCGGTTTCTCCAACGACGGCCTGTTCTACGCGTACCGACCGGAGAACGGGGCGTGGGGCGCCCCCAAGGCCATCGAGACCGAGGCGGGGGTGATCAGCGTGCCGGCGCTGACCCGCGGCGCCTCCGGCGCGGACGCCGAGGTGCTCTACGTGAAGGGCGGGCAGCTGCGCCACGTGCGCTTCTCCGGCGGGGCTGCTGGCAACATCGCCGTGGTCCCCGGCACCAGCGGCCTGCAGGAAGTCGGCGCGACCCTCTTCGCGAACTGAGCGCGGTCCGGGTCAGGGGCGGGCCCGTCGGGGGCGTCGCCGGAGCCAGGGGCGCGCCGCCAGCAGCAAGAGCACCGTCACGACGGCCCCCACGAGCGCCCCGAGAATCAGCAGGGCCATCCTCCTTGTTCCTGGCTGCGGTATCCCGTGGGAGGGCAGCGCGGCCTCGGGCTTGACCACAGGACCAGCAGGCGCGACGGGCAGGGCAAGGGGGTGGTCTTCGAGGGTCACCGGGATGGGCAAGGGGCGGGGCGGGGCCGAGGGCGGTGCCAGGGGGAGCCCCGCGCTCGGACCCGTCGGAGGTGCCTGGGCGAGCGCGGGCGCCGAGGGGGGCTGCGCCGGAGCCGCTTGCAGCGGCGTCGCTTCCCCGGTGGGACGCGCCGCAGGTAGCACCGGCGCGACCCCGCCCAGCAAGGCCACCAGCAGCCCGGCGTTGGGGCTCCGCTCGGCCTGCCCCAGCGCCAGGCTGTGGCGGAAGAATTCTTCCCACCCGGCGGGGGCAGCGGGGGGCCAGGGGCATTGCTCCTGGGCGAGGCTTCGGTAGGTACGAGCGAAGGTCTCCAGCGGCTCCTGGAAGGCGTGACCGGTCGGGTGATGGCCGGTGAGCAGCCACCAGGCCACGACGCCCAGCGCAAACACATCCGCCGCCGGCGTGTCCCCCTCGTGGCGCCAGAAGACCGGGTCGATCTGCTCGGGAGGCAGGAACGGCGGCGTGCCGATGAGGCCCCCGAGGACCGTCAGCGGCTGCGGGTTCCCCCGGGGGACCGAGATGCCCAGATCGATGATCCGGATGCTGTAGGGATCTTCCGGACTATCCCAGAAGGTGGGGGCGAGCAGCACGTTGGCGGGCTTGAGATCCCGGTGCACCAGGCCCTGCGCGTGGAGGTAGGCGAGCCCCTCGGCGATACGCCGGAGCAAGGGGCGGTGGTGAGCCGGGGTCATCCGGGGGTCGGAGGCGGCGTGCTCCAGGGGGGTCCCCTCGACCAGATCGAGCACGAGCCCCAGGACACCGAGGCGTGGGTCCTCGAAGAGGGCGTGGCAGGCGGGTAGGGTAGGGTGAGAGAGCCGTGCGAGGTGGTGGCCCTCCCGGCGAGCGCGCTCGATCTCGGTGGGGCTGGCCGAGCCAAGAGGGAGCAATTTGAGGGCAAACGAGCGGCCCGAGACCCAGGGATCGAGGGCACGCCAGACCTGCGCCTGGCCCCCCTGGCCGAGAGGTTCCGCCAGGACGTAGCGGTCAACGGTGGCGCCAGGCAGCAGGGTCACGAGCGACGATTCTTGCGTTCGGAGCGCCCCCCGGGGCGCCGCGAGCAGGCCGTAAGGGGGCAGGAAGCACCGTGGTCCATGGCGGTATTGAGCAACGAGGCCCCCGGCGAGGTCAAGGGACCCACCGGAAGGAACCCCACGGTGGGTTCTGTGATAAGGTGAGTGGGTTCCCGGGAACCACCCCGCAGAACATCTCGTATCTCCTTTCAACCAAGTGTCCCCTCCA
>JALOQB010000023.1 GCA_025453595.1 Polyangiaceae bacterium | reverse complement strand
TCGCCTGGTCGCGGTGTGCTGAGACATGGCGCGACGCTACCCTCGCCCCCCCGCCTCCGCAACACCACCCCGCCCGCCGCGCCCGCCGCGCTCGCGGCTGCTACCCTCGGGCGGTGCGCCTCGACGACTTGCTCCTGCACCCGCCCCCTGCCCTTTTCTGCTCCACCCTCGACGCCTTCCTGCCGGCCTGCCGCGGGCTGCTTCGCGCCCACGACCTGCCCTCCCCCCTCGACCGCGCCATCGCCGCGGGGCTTGTCTCTTCCTGCGTGGGGTTTGCCTTCGCCGCCGCCTACCGCGAGGCCCTCCAGGCCCTCGTCCCTTCCCTGCCCCCTGACCGATTCTTCGCCCTCTGCGCCACCGAACAGGGGGGCGCCCACCCGCGCGCCATCCAGACGACCCTCGCCCCCCGGGGGGATCGCTTTGTGCTCAAAGGGAAGAAGCGATGGGCCACGGCAGCGGGGGTCGCCTCGGAGCTGCTGATCGTGGCCACCGAGGGGCTGGACGAGCAGGGGCGCAGCCGGCTGGCGGTGGCGCGGGTGGAGGCGGATCGCCCAGGAGTCACGCTGCAGGCGATGCCGGCGCCGCCCTTCGCCCCGGAGGTCCCGCACTTCGAGGTCGAGCTGAACGAGGTCGAACTGCCAGCGGACGCGCGGCTCCCCGGGGACGGCTACGAGCGGTATCTGAAGCCTTTTCGCACGCTGGAGGACCTGCACGTGACCGGCGCGTTGCTGGGTCATCTGGTGGCTCAGGGGGCCCGGCTGGCCTTCCCTCGCCCCGAGCGAGCGGCGCTGCTGGCGCAGATCGCCGCGGTTCGCTTCCTCGCGGCGACCCCTGCGTCTCCGTCGACGCACCTGGCGCTGGACGGTCAGCAGCGCTGGATGCGCGCCACCCTGGAGCCCCTGGAGGCTTGCTGGTCCCGGGCCGATCCGGAGGGGTTCGGGCGCTGGCAGCGGGACAGCGCGCTGCTGCTCGTGGCGGAGAAGGCCCGGGCCGCGCGGACCGAGGCGGCGTGGCGCCACGGCGAGGGAGCGAGCGGTTAACTCCTTGATGACCTTGAGGTCGAGGCCGCCCGGGTACCAGTAGCTGGTGTACTGCCCGTAACCGTACACCGTGATGCCAACGGGGGAGGCGCTGGAGACGGTGTGGTTGCCGTTGTTGACGCTGGGGAGCTGGACGCGAGCGACGCTGAAGCCCGTGGCGCCGATGGGCGCAAAGCCCGCGACCGCGGCGCCGTCCAGGAGGACCGGGACGTCGGTCGGAGCGGTGATGGTGACGAAGTTTTTCTCGTAGTTGATGGGGGCGTGGAAGAGGTAATCGCGGCGGTACTGGGCGGTCGGGACCGCGAGGGCCATCGCCGGGTCACCGGAGCCGCCGCCGGCCTCCTGGCCGAGCATGTACTGCACCGTCAGGAAGCGCTTCTTGGAGCTCACCTGGAACGACTCGGCGGTCTGGAACTCGACCCAGTCCCCCGCCTGCGCGATGGCGGCGGGGGCCCCGGGCTGCGGGGGGTCGTAGACCAGGTCGGTGTCGTTCTCGACGGCGACCATGCGCACCATGTTGGCCTTGGGCACGTTGCCGTTGGGGATGAGCGGCGCCGCCACCAGGTAGCTGAAGGCGAGCGCATCGACGGGGAACATGGATTCTTCCAGGTGATCGCAGGCGGGGATGTTGTCGGGGACGTTGGTGCACTGATGACCGCCGAACACCTGGATGGGTTTGTCGGCGTCAACCACGGTGCCGCTCAGGTCGTTGGCGGCGCCGGTCGCGCCGTCGTTGGTGACGACGGTGAGCACGTCCCCCTCGTTCATCACCACGGTGCCGTTGTTGCTGGCATCGACCCCCGCGACCCCGGGCTTCACCGAGACCGGGCGGGCGCCCTTCTTGAGCGTGACGGTGGTGTTATCCTGGGAGGCGACCACCGTGTAGAAGGCGGACATCGAGAAGAAATGGCCCCGGGCCGCCACCAGGTAGCTCTGCCGCCATGCGTTGACCGGCGTGAGCAAGGAGGCATCGTTGGTGAACGAGAAGCCCGAGCCGTTGGTGTATTCGAGGGGGCTGTACTGGTACACGGTGACGGGGCGGTTGGAGACCAGCTTGTAGGCTCCATCGCCGAGCAAGATCGATCCGGCGAAGGAGGCCGGGCCCAGGCTCTCGGGGCCCTTGAGCTCGGGGATCCAGGGCAGGTTGATGAGCTGCACGCTGCCGGGTTCGACGGTGACGGAGCTGACCGGATTGCCGCCGCGGGTGACCGTGATCGAGGTGGGGGTGGTGTTGGTGTTCGAGACCGCTAGGGTGAAGTTGAAGACCGCCGAGGTCTGGTTGGGCGTGACGGTGGGGTAGTAGACGCAGCCGATGTAACTCGCGGCCAGGATCGTCGGGTCACAGGGGTCGACGCACTGGCCCGAGCTGGTGTCGCAGACCTCATTTTCGCCCGCGCATACGAGGGTGTTGCCGTCGCAGTTGTCGTCGTCCTCGGTGGCGCAGCTCTCGATCTTGGGCGTGACCTGGCCGACGCACGGCCCCGGCACCCCGTCCGCACCGCAGGTCGATTGGCCCTTCTTGCAGATGCCCACGCCCTCGGTCCCCGCGGGGCCGTCGTAGCAGGCGCTCACCTCGCCAGGGACACACTGGGCGCACTTGCCCGCGACGCAGGAGAACAGGGCCGAGCAGTTGATGTTGCAGCCGCCGCAGTTGTTCCGGTCCGTCAGGATGTCGACGCAGGCGCCCTTGCAGCAGGCGGTCCCCTCCTCGCAGGCAGGCTCGCATTTCGCGCCCCCCGAGCCCGAGGTGCCCCCGGCGCCGCTGTCGCCCCCCGACCCCGCCTCCGAGCCGCCCGCCCCGCCGGTGCCGCCGCTGACCGAGCCGCCCGTCCCGGCGGTACCCCCGGTGCCTCCTGCGCCACCTGTCCCGGCGGAGCCCCCCTTGCCCGCCGCGCCGCCCTTGCCTGACGCCCCCCCTCTGCCCCCTCCGCCTGCGCCCCCTGGATCTTCTGCCCCACCTCCCGAACAAGCAGCCAGCAGCGACCAGCCCAGCAACGAAGAAGCAAGAAAACGGACCGTTGAATGCATGAACCATCATACCCTTGTTGAGGGCCCTCTTGTAGCCAGTTTCACGGGGATCCATGGGACCCGGGGGCTCGCCCGATGGCTCACCCCGGTAGACCTCCCGAGCCTGCAACGCGGCGCGTAACAAGGAGCGCCGGGAAGCACCGCGCGAGGCCCCAGCGATGGACATAGTTTGTCCCATCAAGGACGCGGGGGACCCTTGCGGGGCGGGGGAGCGGTGGGCAAAGGTAGCGTCACGACGTTTTCGCTGGAGATGGCCCCGATGTGGTCGTTAGCATTCGCGACCGCAGTTCAGGGGCTGATGTGTCTGGCCACCATACCCGGCACAAACCAAAGCACACCGAGGGAATTATGACGCCGAAGCAGAGCGCTACGCTGTCGAAAGATGAGATCACGTCCCTCTTCCACCAGCTTGTGGAGGAGCACCAGGGCCAGACCAGCCGGGTGGTGACGAAGGAAGAGCAGGCCGCCCGGGCGAAGGAGCGGCAGATCGTCGACGATGCCTCGAAGTACACGGTGGAGAGCATCGTGAAGGGCGTCGCGGATCTGCAGCTGACCTTCGGCACGAAGGTGGACGAGCTGCTGGCCCGGCTGCTGGAGGAGAACGCGAAGCTGGAGGAGCTGCGCCAGGCGATCGAGATCGAGACCCGGCACGCCAAGCTCGTGAGCGACGTGAAGATCGCGGCGGACGCGCTCCACGTGCAGACGCTGGAGAACAAGGAAGAGCTGCGCCAGCGCGAGGAAGAGCAGAACGCCAAGCGGCAGACGCTCAACCAGGAGATCGAGAACACCAAGGCCAAGTGGGAGAAGGAGCGCAAGCAGCTCGAGATCTCCCGCAAGGAGTCCGAGGAGCAGGAGAAGAAGAACCGGGCCAAGGGCGAGGCCGACTTCATCTACGACCTGGAGCGCAAGCACAAGGTCGAGACCGACGCGTTCAACGAGAAGAAGCGCAAGATCGAGCGCGACATCTCGGAGACGACCCAGACCAAGGAGAAGGCCTGGACCGAGCGCGAGAAGGCGCTGGCGGAGAAGAAGGCCGAGTTCGAGGCGAACCAGGCCCGCATCGCCACCCTCCCGCAGGAGCTCGAGGACGCCGTGAAGAAGGCCCGTGAAGAGTCGATCAAGGACGCCCACAGCGACGCCCGCGTCAAGGCGCGGCTCCTCGAGAAGGAAGTCGAGGCGAACCGCAAGGTGTACGAGCTTCAGATCAAGTCCCTCGAAGAGCAGGCGACGAAGCTGCAGGCCCAGATCGACTCGCTCACCACCCAGCTCCAGACCGCCAACCGCGAGGTCCAGGAACTCGCCATCCGGGCCGTCGAGGGCAGCACCCGCCAGGCCAAGGCCGCCAACGCCTCTTGATGAAAGGAAACGACCATGGCCGCAAAGCGTACTCCTCCCCGCAAGACCGCCCGCCCCGCCCCCGCCCCGCGCCCCGCCGCCGAGGCCCCCTCCGCCGTCTCTTCCTCCGTCTCTCTCCCTGAAACGCCGCTGTCGAGCGCCACCATGCAAGAGATCATCTCCAACCTCGCGCAGACCCGCTCCACCCTCGGCTCCGCGCTCAACGAGCTCGCCGCCAAGCAGTCCGCCGAGGCCTCCCGTCTCCAGGAGCTCCATACCGAGACCGAGACCACGATCCGCCAGATCCGCGAGCTCCACGGCGTCGAGCTCAAGGACAACTCCCTCGCCACCATCATCGCCGAGTACCAGCTCGCCGCCGAGCAGCACCAGAAGACCCTCGCCGAGAAGCAGGAGGCCTTCGACACCGAGCTGACCAACCTCCGCAAGGGCTGGGAGAAGACCAAGGAAGACCGCGCTCGCTCCGTCTCCGAGGACAACGAGGCGTACAGCAAGCTCATCGAGCGCGAGCGCCAGGAGTACACCTACCAGCTCCAGCAGAAGCGCGAGCTCGAGAAGGACGCCTACGAGTTCCAGAAGAAGCACGCCGAGGCTGACCTCGCCGAGTTCCAGGCCAAGAAGAAGAAGGAGTGGGACGAGCGCGAGAAGACCATCGCCGAGCAGGAGAAGCTCTACGCCGACGCCAAGAAGCAGGTCGACGAGTTCCCCCAGAAGCTCGAGGCCGCCGTCAAGAAGGCCCGCGAAGAGGGCAAGGGCATCGCCCTCAACCAGGCCAAGATCGAGGCCGACCTCCTCGCCAAGGAGATCGAGGGCGAGAAGCGCGTCTTCGACCTCAAGATCAAGGCCCTCGAGGACACCATCAAGGAGCACTCCGCTCGCATCGCCACCCTCCAGAAGCAGCTCAACGAGGCCGTGTCCCAGGCCCAGAGCCTCGCGATCAAGTCCATCGAGGGTGCCTCCAGCGCCAGCACCTTCGGCGCCATCCGCGAGATCGCCCTCGAGCAGGCGAAGAACGCCCCCAAGAACAAGTGACCCCCGCGGCCGCTTGACCCCTCAAACCCCCGCCCTCCCGCGGGGGTTTTTGCTTTTTGTGGGTAAAATTTTCAGCTCAAACCATGAAGGTTTGATGTCAAATCATCGACGCCCCGAGAGCAGCGCCCAGCGGAGGCCCAGCTCGGCGCGGAAGCCCTCGCCAGGCTCGTCGTAGCGCCCGGCGGCGTACACGCTCAGGGGCAGGTCGTTGAGGGCGAGCAGGACGCGCTCGACGGTCAGCTCGACGGCGATCACCGGGCGCCACCCGCTGCCGCGGCCCAGGGCCGCGTAGCCCGCCTCGGCCTGGACCTGGGCGAGGGTGAGGCCGCTGGCGGACTCCGCGTAGAGGCTCAAAAGGCCGACGGAGAAGGGGGCGATGGCCTGCTCCCGGATCGAGGGGGCGCGCCGGTCCACCAGAAGATCCCAGCGGGCGACGGCGCCCAGGGCGGCGCGGCGGCGGAAGGTGTCGCTGCGCGCGAAATCCAGCAACAAGGCGCCGCGCACGGCGTTCATGCGGATCTCGTCGGAGGAGAGGCGCCCCTCCAGGCGCCCCACGGAGGTCTCCAGCCCCACGTCAAAGGGGACCGGGATGCGGCGCGGGGGTGAGGTCGGTAGCAGCAGGTACCCCTCGCGGGAGTGGCGAAGAAAGCGCCCCTCGTAGACCGCGCCACGGAAGCGATCCGCCGCCACGGTGCCCCGCAGCAATCCGTGTTCGGAGCGCCAGTGGAGCCCCGGGTCATCGGTCCGGATCAGGTGACGGAGCTGGATGCCCCACCCGAGCCCTGCGGTGCCGCCCGACAGGTAGAGCCGGTGCCCGGGATCAAAGCAGAGCACCGAGGGAGGGCCCTCCCCCAGGTTCGCCTCGCAGCGCTCCGGAGGGTTCGCCGCGGGTGGCCCCTGGGCGGGCTGCCCTTGCGCGACGGCGGTGGCGAGCCAGAGGGCCAGGCCAAGACGCTTCATCGGTTTCGCGCGGGGGCCCACAGGCTGAAGCGCAGGCCTGCGGTGGCGGAGTAGATCCAGCCGGTTGAAAACCCGGGGATGTCGTCGCGCCGCGTCGCGCTGGTGGAGAATCGCAACGAGATGGGCTGGTCGTTGAGGGCGAGGGCGATCACCTCGTACCCCAGCTCGCCCCGGAGGCGCGTGGCAAAGGTCTGCTGGCCGTCCCTGGGGTTGATCGTCCGGGGAGACTCGAGCGAGGCGAGCCCCGTCAGGTGGTGGAAGCCGTTGGCGTCCAGCGTCCAATCGAGCTCGGCGGCCACGTTTGGCGTCAGGGACGTCCGGTTCTGCGTCGCCCCTTGCTCCAGGAGAAGCCGCTCGACCAGGCCGCCGCCCCGTATCCGGAAGAACGAGTACAGATCGCTCGACTGCCAGAGGTCAAAGGTGAGGTTGGTGGTGCCGTACCTCCATACGGTCGCGTTGCCCGCGGCAGTGTCGCGCACCTCCAGGCCCGCCACCTCCAGGAACATCCCCATGCGGGAGCGCATGTCGTAGCGTCGGGGTTCGCCGAAAAAGGTGGTGAAGCGCACCAGCGGATCGCGGCGTTTCACCGACACATCGTAGCGCAGCAGGTACCCGGTCGCCCAGAAGGGGGCCAGCCGGAGTTCACCTTCCACCAGCCGGAGCCGGTGGCGCTTCGGGTTGCGATCCAGAGGGTTGTAAGATTGCCACTCGAGCAGGCCAAACTCGATCACCGAGCGCCTGGCGTTCTGCTCCCCGTCCCGGATCTCGGGGGCCCAGCCGCCGCCCAGGTAGAGGCGCCGGTGCAGGTCAAAATTGTACTGAAACACCTTGCCGAAGCGGTCCCGGTACCAGCCATAAGGGGTCGGCGGGACGCCCTGTACCAGGCGAAACCCGTCGGCGCGCAGCGCGTCCTGATCGAAGAGCCCCTCGTCGCTGCAAGGGGGCATGCGCTCCAGGGGTCGGAGGCGGTTGCCGTCCGCGTCGAGCTCGTCCTCCGGTGCGTAGACGCACACCCTGGTCTCTGCATCGCACTGTACACGCCAGGCCAGCCCCTTGCCGTCCCGGAGGCACCGGGTGGGTTTTTCCCAGTCCATCTGCAGCGGGGCTTCCTCCGCGTGAACCGTGGACGACAGCAGCAACGTGAACGCCGCCGCGATCCTTCCCTGTCTCCGGCGAGTTTGCCCCGAGCCTCCGACCGCCCTCGCAACCTTGTTCATGCGGGGTCAACGGCCAAGCAAGGCCCGTTCCGCCCCGGGTCACCCCTTGCGCGCGAGGGCCGCCCGGGCTGCCCGGAGCGCCTCGTCGCGCCAGGCGTAGAGCTCAGGCTCCGGGATCCGGTGGCGCGCGGCGAGCCCCCCGGGAGGAGCTCCCCGGAGCATCGCCAGCACCACCTGCAATTTCTCCTCGGCTCCGGGGTCGTTTTCCACGGACAAACCCGCGCGACCTCGCTCCAGGGGGGTCAGATCTGCCATGGCGCTGGCGGTCTCCGCGGCGACGGTCCGGGCGAGGGCCTCACGGCGAGGGTGGCGCCCCAGGGCCCCGGGGAGCCAGACCAGGAGGCGGGTGAATTCTCGCCGCGGGTCGAGGAAAGCCATGCGGCCGTGGAGCAGGCGCCGGTTGTCCACCAGCAAGGTCTCGCCGGTGCGAACCGGCTGGCGCAGGGGTGGGAACCGCTCCATCCAGGGGGCGAGGCGCTGGCCCACCGGGTCCTCGTGGGAGCGCGGCGAGTGGGTGAAGGCCAGGGCGCCGCCGCGGAGGGCGACCGTGGGGCCGGTCAGCTCACCGAAGACAAAAGGGTGCCGGCGGGGCGAGCGCAGCAGCGCCTCGTGCAGCGCCGGGTCCTCTTGCTCGATGGCGTCGAGCAGGGGCCAGGTATCGAGCAGCAAGCTCTCCCCGGTGCGCTCGTCCGCGTGCAGGCAGGCCATGATCTGCAGATCTGGCGGCCCCCCTTCGTAGAGCTGGCTGTCCGAGTGCAGGGGGGTGAAGCGGTTGGTGGACGCAAAGGAGCGCCCCCCCTCCACGGCCTTGATCGGTTGCCGCTCGACCATGCGAGGGCGCACCCCCAGGAGCTTCTCGGCCTGCCCCCAGGGGTCTCGCGAGGCGTCCTCGACGCGCCACGAGGAGGAAGGCGAGAGCAGCGCGCAGCCGTACCTGGCGAGGGTCTCGCGGAGCACCGCCGGGTCGTGGGTCGAGAGCTGAGGGCAGAGGGTCAAGACCGGGGCTCCAGGGCAGAAGAGGGAGGGGCGACGTCGAGGAACGATACGGTGCGAAACCCCTCGCGGAGCAGCGCGCGAGGCACCGGGATCACCCGCAGCAAGGGGGCCCCGTGGGGCACCCGCAGGGTCCGGTGGAGGGTGTGGATCCAGAAGACCGCCGGGGTCGCGTGGAACTGGTCGGTGGAGACCACCCCCCGCAGGATGTCGTACCCCTCGCCATGCACCCCATCCAGCAGGCACGACCACCCGGGCGGTGTGACCACAAAGGACCAGGGTTTCACGAAAAAATGCGGCTCACCGGGGGGGTGGGGGGTGAAGTACTTCGTCAGGTACCAGAGCGCTCCGCGGTGCTCTTCCACAAAGGGTTTCCCGAGGGCCTCCGTGAAGTTTTTTTCTATCCCGGCCGCGGCCTCCGGCAGCACCCCCCAGTCTGGATCCGTCGTCACCGTGTGGCCATCGAAGGAGGTGCGGAAGGTCACCAGGTTGCGGAAGAGCACCTGCTCCAGCCGGCCAGGGCCCCGGGGGGCCGGCGCCGGTGCCGTGGAGGAGGGCCCGAGGAAGGGCCCCGCGGGCTCGATCGCATGGGACAGGAACCTCGCGGGGGCCGCGTGGATCAGGCGCGCGGTGGCCTCCCCTCCCTCGTCTTCTTGCTCGCCCTGGTGCTGGACAAGCTTGCGGTACTTCCTCGTGATCTCGCCCTTCTTCGTCGCGAAGTAGGCCGCATCGTAGAACCGCCCGTGGGCCTCGCCGACCCCCGGGTCCTGGGCGAGCGGCGCCTGCTCGAAGCGCACGCGGGGCGCCAGCGGCGCCAGCGTGGCGATCTCCTCTTGCAGCCGGATACGGTCCGGGTGCTTCGGGCGGAAGGAGAGCACGAGGGGGGTGAACCTGTCGCTTTCCTCCATATAGAACGTTTCCATAGACACGGCGGTACAGCGCCGGTTGGTGGCGTCGGAGACGCGGAGCCAGCGGCCGCGGAGGGGGCGCACGAGCAGGCCGGTCCAGAGGCGGAGCCGGGGCCCCCGGAGGCCACCTTCGTCCCAGTAGAACGAGGAGCGCTGGAGGTGCGTCGCCCAGGCCGAGGAGAGGAACCCCTGGGCCTGGAGTCGAGGCAGGTTGGCGTCGAGGGAGCGGCGCAAGGAGTGGACGTGGGCGGGGTCCGGCGCGAACCACCAGGCACCGAGGTGGCGCTCGATGTGCATGGGTTTCTGGAGGACGATCTGGAAGCCGAAGGCGTTGCCCTCCAGGAAAGGGACGCAGCCTTGCATGACGCGGAGGGGAACGGAGCCGTCGAGGGAGCGATCGCGCCGTTCGAGATGACAGAAGCCGTCGAGGGCGTCGAGGACCTCGAAGGCAGGCTCCGTGGGTTCAGCCACGGTGCGCCGGGGCGAGGGGTAGGAGAGGAGAGGAAGCGGTCATGGGGCTCGGGAGAGGGGCGGGGCGGGTTCGAGGAGGCGAACGCTGGCGGACGCGCCGGGGCCCTTGAAGATCCAGCAAACCTGGCCCCCGGGGAGGCCACGGCGGCGGAAGAAAGGGGCGCGGCGAGGCTGGACCTCGGGGCCCTTGAGGAGAAAGCGAGCCTCCAGGACGAGGCCATCGAGGAGGGCAGCGCGCCGGAGCGAGGGGTGCTCCTCGGCGCCCCGGGCGATGAGCAAGGCGTCCGCGATGGCGGCGAGGCGGTCGGGGCGCGGAGCCCCGGCGACGCAGCGGTACGCGATGGGTTCGAGGAGGTCGCGGCGCTGGGAGAGGCGAGGCAGCAGGGGCAGGGCGTCGTCGACGCGCTTTCGCCGGAGGATCTCCCGGCTGAGGGCGATGGCCTTGGCGCCGTAAGAGGCGACCTCGGCGGAGGGGGGCTCGTCGAGGGAGGTGAGGAGCAGCGCGAGGCGACGCTGGGCCTCGAGCAGGGCCTCGCAGGCGGCGGGCTCCGGGGGAGGCCACGGCGGGGGGGCCTCGCAGGGCGGGGAGACGGCGCCGTCGTGGGGTTGCTGGGCCTGCCGGGCCCGGCTCAGCTCGCGCTCCAGCTCACGAAAAGGCGGGAACAGCGCGTCACGCTCGAGGACCACGGGCACAGGCCCCCGGCGCTCGCAGAGCAGATCGAGGAGCGCGAAGACCTGGTCAGGGACCGGGTGCGCGTGGGTATCGAGGTAAACCCCGTGCTCGTGGACGCCCCCCGCGATGTGGACCATCGACACCCGCTCGATGGGGAAGTCGAGGAGCACCTGCGCCGGGTCTTTCCCCTCGTTGATGGCGTTTGCGTGGAGGTTGCCGAGATCGAGGAGCAGGTCGCAGCCGGTGGCCTCGACGATCGACGTGTAGAACGCCGCCTCGCTCATCGTGTCGTCAGGCCAGCGGAAGGTCCAGGCGATGTTCTCGAGGAGCAGGGGGACATCGGGCAGACGCCGCCTCGCCTCGGCGACGTTGCGCGCCACCACCTTCACCGCGTCGGGCGTGCAAGGGAGCGGCGTGAGGTGCCCGATCTCGCGAGACCCCCCGCGCACGAAGGCGACATGCTCGGTGATGAGCGGCGCCCGGAGCTCGCGGGCCAGGGCCCCCAGGCGCGCGGCCCGCTCGGGCTCGATCCCGTCAGCGCTGCCCAGGGAGAGCTTGATCCCGTGAGGGATGACGGGCCAGAGCTCGGCCATCGCCATGGCCTCGCGGCGGGCCTGGGGGGACGCCAGGCAGGCCTCGACGACCACCTCGATGAAATCCGCGGAGCGCGGCGAGAGCAGCAGGTCGGCGCTCAGCTCGGGCCGCAACCCGATGCCTGCGCCGCAGGGGAGCTGGTTCGATCGAGCGAGGGGCGACGCCACGGCCTGCGAGCATAGCAAAGAACGGCTCGCAGGCGACCGTGCAGGTCAGAGCTCGGGCTTGCAGTTGCTCAGCTTGAGGTCGAGCGTGGACAGCACCGGGGTGACGTCGAGGTCCTTGGATTCAAGGGCGAATTCAACCTGGATGTAGGCGCCCGTCAGGTTGAGCGGGACGGGGGTGGTGGCGGGCGGCACCACCGCGATCTTCTGCCAGGGGGCGCTGGCGAGGCCGGCGACGTCCGCCGCGACCCTGGCGTTGATGGTGGTGGTGGTGTTGGGCGGCGCGGTGAGATCGAAGCTGATGGACTCGAAGAGCGTGTCGGGCCCGCAGCCCTGGAAGGTCTTGCGGTAGAGGCCCGCCTTCGACGCCGCGTTGATGAGCTGGAAGCCCGTCATGTCGCTGTACGTGTAGGTCTTGGTGCCAGGCTTGGCGATCTGGTTGTTGTAAGGGACGGCGCTGCCGGGGTCGTGCTTGTAAGCGGTGTTGTTGCCGTTGATCGGGATGGACCAGGGCAGGTTATCGTAGTCGACCGCCCAGCCGTGACCGCCGTTCTTGGCCGTCCCCAGGATGGTCATCGGGGTGGTCTTGGTGTTGATGCGCACGCCGGTCGGCTGGCCGGTCCAGAGGTGACCGCTCTGATCGAGGGCCAGGCCCCCGCCGTTGCGGCCGATGCTCAGGATCGAGTTCTCCTTGGTGACCGGATCGTAGCGGCGCACGCACTGCTGGCTGTACCCGGACGTGAAGACGCGCCCCTCCGGGTCGATGGCAATTCCGTACATGCAGCTGACCGGGTAGTCGGAGGTCACCGTGTCGTTGTTCTTGACGTCAACCTTGACCAGCTTGGACACCGACTGGATCCAGACGCTACCGTTGCGGTCGAGGGCCAGACCATAGGGGTTCCCGGGGACCTTGATGGCCTTGACCACCTTGCCGGTGGCGGATTCGACGCGGAGGAGCTGACCGGTCGAGTAGAGGCCGATGTAGACATAGACCGAGAGCTCGCCCTTGTTGCCGATCTCGGCGTCAAACCCGGCAGCCCGGGGGAAGGGGGACGCGCCGTTGTTGTAAGACCGGAGGTCGGTCCACCACAGCACGCACTCGTCGGGGCTGAAGGGCTGTCCGGCCTGCCACTGGAACTGGGCGGGCACGACGCCCACGCCGTCCCAGGTGTCGATCTTGCCGTTGTTGTTCCGGTCGACGCACTGGGATTTATCTGCGGCGATCTTGACGATGGATCCGCCAGCGCGGTTGGCGATCACAGCATCACCAGACAGACCGACGGTGGAGCGGGAGGGGTCGGCCTTGCAGCCCGGAGCGGTGCAGTAGCGGCCCAGCTCTTTGAGGGTCTTGGTGTCGATCTTGGAGACGGTGCCCTCGCCGCTGTTGGCGATCCAGATCACCGGGTTGATCTTCTTCGACACCGAGGTCGCCGGGTCGATGATGATGTTCCCGTTCTCGTCGAGCTTGACGCCGTTGGAGCCTTCCCCGGTCGGGTCGAAGGGCGTCCCGCCGACACCCGGCTTCTTGCAGGTCTTGAGGCAGCCGTCGAACTCGTTGCTGTTCTGGTCGTCGCAGTCCTCGATGCCCTCGATCACCAGGCCATCGCCGCACTTCGCCTCCTTGCACGAGCTGGTGCAGAAGTCGGTGTTGCTGGCGTTGCCGTCGTCGCACTCCTCGCCGGCCTGCACAAAGCCGTCGCCGCAAGCTGGCTTCTTGCAGGCGTTGGTGCAGGCGTCGGTGTTGGCTCCGTTGCCGTCGTCGCACTCCTCGCCGGCCTGCACGAAGCCATCGCCGCAGGCCGGGGTGGTGCACTGGTTGGTGCAGCCATCGGTGTTGCTCTGGTTGCCGTCGTCGCACTGCTCGCCGACCTGCTTCACACCGTCGCCGCAGGACTCGGTCTTGCACTCGGCAGAGCAGCCATCGCTGTCAGCGTTGTTCCCGTCGTCGCAGGACTCGCCGGGCTGCTTGATGCCATCGCCGCACTTCGCGTTCTTGCACTGCGTCGTGCACTGATCCTCGTTGATGGCGTTGCCGTCATCGCATTCTTCGGTCTGCTGCTTGACGCCGTCGCCGCACTTGGCCGCCTTGCAGGCGCTGGAGCAGGCGTCCAGATCCTCGGCGTTGCCGTCGTCGCACTCCTCGCCGGCCTGCATGACGCCGTCGCCGCACTTGGCCGCCTTGCACTTCGTCGTGCAGGCGTCGGTCTCGTCCTGGTTGCCGTCGTCGCACTCCTCACCGACCTGCACGAGGCCGTCGCCGCAGAGCGGCAGGACGCACTTGTTCGAGCAACCATCGGTCTCGTCCTGGTTGCCGTCGTCGCACTCCTCGCCGGCCTGCACGAAGCCGTCGCCGCAGAAGGGAAGCTTGCAGCTGGTCGCGCAGCCGTCGGTGCTGTCGTTGTTCCCGTCGTCGCACTGCTCGCCGTTCGCCTCCTGCACGAAGCCGTCGCCGCAGGCCATCAGGGTGCACTTCGTGGTGCAGGTGTCGGTCTCATCCTGGTTGCCGTCGTCGCACTGCTCATCCCCCTCGATCTTGCCGTTGCCACAGACCGCAGGGTTGCACTCCGGCTTGTTGCTCGGAGCAAAGAGGCACTGACCGCCCGCGCACACCTCGGTGGTGCAGTCATCCTGGTCATTGCAGTCCGTGTCGAGCACGCAGTCCACCCCGCCCCCGGCAGCCCCCGCGTCGCCCGCCGCACCAGCCTCGCCCGCGGCGCCCGCGTCCCCGGCAGCGCCCGCCTCGCCGGCAGCACCCGCCTCACCCGCCGCGCCCGCCTCACCGCCTGCCCCCGCCTCGCCGCCACCGCCCGCGTCCCCGGCCTGTCCGGAAGTTCCGGACTCCCCGGCCTGTCCGGAGCCCCCAGCACCCGCCGTGCCGCCGGCGCCGGCTTCGCCACCGGCCCCGGCGCTGGCGGCCCCCCCCTGCCCCGCGTCCCCACCGGTGCCAGCGCCCGAGCCGGAAGCCCCTGCCACGCCGCCGGATCCGGCCTGACCAGCCGCTGCGCCTGCGCTGCCACCCACGCCGGGCCCTGCCCCCTCGGCATTCTCACCCGAACCACCACAGGCCAACAGCAAGCCGGTCAGGAAGACCAGCGGGGTCACACGGAGTTGTTTCATCGGATTGCTCGACTTGCTGCCCACACCGTCGTGGCACGAAATGCGCCTGATCAGGGCAATTGTCTCGGGTAAATACCCTAGGGGCCGAGCAAGAAACAAGAGGGTGGGTCGGCTGGCTCTCCCCCTCGGAAGGTTTTGTGCGGAAGGGTTTACACAGCGCGGTGCGTAAACGAGGTGCCTTCCGCCGTGGGGTTGCGTCAAAATGTGGGATAAGCAGCGGTTGCACGGCGGTTGCATGACCGGATCGTGACAGCGCCGAGCCGAGGGGGCACGGTGGTCGTTCGAGGTGAACATGTCCGGGATCGGTCTTGTGATCAACCCACGTGCCGGAGCCAACCGGCGCGACCCCAGCACCGGCGCCAGGCTGGCCCGTCAGCTCGGAGATCGAGGGGTGGTGGCCATGCCTCACTCGCTCGAAGAGCTGGCGAAGGCGGCGGAAGATTTCCGTCGGCAGAAGATCGATGTGCTGGGGATAGCGGGGGGAGACGGCACCAACTACGTGACGCTCACGCACTTCCATGAAGTGTACGGCTCCGAGCCGCTGCCGACGGTGGCCTTCCTGCGAGGCGGCACGATGAACACGGTGGCCAACTCGCTCCGGCTACCTGGCGGGCAGCCCGAGGGGCTGCTCGACCGGCTGGTGCGTCGTTACATGGCGACCCCACGCCTCCCGGTGGTGGAGCAGCGGACGATGAACATCGAGGGGAAGCTGGGTTTTCTCTGGGGCATCGGGGTGATCCCGGCCTACCTCCGGGAGTACTACGACACCGGCGCCCCCTCGCCCTGGACCGCCGCCAAGACCCTGGCGCGGGGCATCGTGAGCGCCGCGATGAACGGGGCGATGATCCGCCGGATGACCGAGCCGGTGCGGGTCGAGGTCGAGCTTGGCGACGGCGAGCGGTGGCCGATGCAGCCTTACCTCTGCGTCGGCGCAGGGACGATCCCGGACATCGGGCTGGGGTTCCAGCCTTATTACCTGGCGGGGCGCCGCCCAGGGAGCTTCCATATCCAGGGGGTCACGGCCTCGCCGCTCGGTTTTGTCGCGGACCTCCCCCGCATCCACCGCGCGGCCCCGATGAAGGAGGGCAAGGCCATCGATCGGCTGACCCACCAGGCCGTGGTGCGCTCCTCGACGGGCAAGATCGCCTACATGATCGACGGCGATCTGCTCGAGCATCCGGGGCCCGAGATGACGGTGCGCCTCGGGCCCGTGGTGCGCATCGCCACCATGAACTTAAGAGCGTCGAGGCCACGCGGCGCAGGACACCGGCGGCGTCGCGCTCGATGACCTCGTGGTGGGAGACGATCACCCGGGCCAGCCCCTGGAGCCCGGCGAGCCGCTCCAGGTGAGACCGGAACGCCCCCCGATCCTTCACGAGCAGCAGGCGCGCGAGGCGGCTGACCCGGGGCCCCCCGGAGGACCCGAGGGCCCGGAGCGCGAGGCCCGGGAGCCCCGGCTGGTGGGGCATGTTGAAGACCGCATCGTTGAAGATCAGCGTGGTGCGCTCGCCGGAGCGGACGATGAGCACCGCCTCCTGCTCCCCCGTACCATCCAGAGTTTCCATACGAACGGACTCATCCCCCGGGAACTGCTCGCAGGTCAGGTCCACGGGGACCACCTCCTCGACCTTGACCCGGGACCCCCGGGGAGCGACCACGCGCATCGCGGGGTAGCGGTCCTTGAAGATGCGGGCGTCGAGGCGGTGGAACCCGTTGGGGACGACCAGGAAGGCCGGCGCGCCGGCCCCTTCGAGGGTGCGCATCGCGGGCTCTTCCAGGGCGATGGCGCTGTGAAAGAGCAGCTTGCCGTCGTTCATCCGGGCCACCGAGAAGACGCGATGCAGGGGGGAGCGGGGCAGCGGCTGCTCCACACGCCACAGGTTGTCTTCCAGTTGTTCGAGGGGCCCGTGAGGGAACACTTGCCAGCGAGAGAGCGCCTTTGCCATGGGTCACATCCCAGGAGAAACGCCGCCGGGGGGCAAGAGCAAGCCGAGCGCCCAGCGCGCATGCTCCTGAAGCCAGGGCTCCGGGTGGCCCCGGGCGATCCGCTCGATGGCGGGGGCCGCGTGGCGGGCGCGGCGGTGGGCGAGCACCGAGATGGCGTTGCGCAGCAGCTCCGCCGGAGGGCAACGAAACAAGGGCGATCCGCCGCGGATCGTGTCCAGATCGGCCTCCTCCAGGAGCGCCTCCGGGGTCATCTGTTGCCAGCGCTCCAGGGGCGCAAACACCCGGGTACGCTCCGGCGGAGCGGGGCGGGTGCGGTTGAACGGGCAGACCTCCTGGCAGACATCGCAGCCGAAGAGGTGCTCGCCCACGGCCGCGCGGAGGGGCTCCTCCAGCGGACCTCGCTGCTCGATGGTGAGGGCAGCGATGCAGCGCCGCGCGTCCAGGACGAAGGGGGCGGGGAAGGCGCCGGTGGGGCAGGCATCGAGGCACCGCGTGCAGGATCCGCAGCGCTCCTGCAGGGGGGTGCTGGGGGTGAGGGCGAGGGTGGTGATGACCTCTCCGAGGAGCAGGTACGAGCCCTGACCAGGGACGATGATGAGCCCATTTTTCCCGATGAACCCGAGGCCGGAGCGGGCCGCCCAGGCGCGCTCCAGGACCGGGGCCGTGTCGATCATGGGGCGCGCCTCCACGCCGGGCCCGAGGGTGCGGACATGGGCGGCGAGCTTGCGGAGCCGCTTGCGGATGCTGTTGTGGTAGTCCTGCCCCCTGGCGTAGCGGGCGATGAGGGCCGCGACAGAGCCAGGGGCCACCTCCCCTTCCGGGCGACCGTAACGGACCGCGACGCAGATCACGCTGCGAGCGCCGGCGAGCAGCTCCGGGGTGTCCAGCCTGCGCCGGGCCTCCCGGTTCTCCCCCAGCCACTCCATGGCCCCCGCCATCCCGGCCTCCAGGAACGCCTCGTAGCGCTCGAACTCCACGTCGAGCGGGACATCCGCGCGGGCGATACCGACGGCGTCGAAGCCCAGCTCCCGGGCGCGTTGGTGGACCAGCTCATCGGTGTTCATCGAAGGACCTCGTCCCGGTGCTCGATAGCACCGCCGCGAACGGCGAGGGGGGTCACCGGACCCTTGCGGCGGCAGCCCCCCCCGGTGCATGAGGAGCCATGGCAGATTTCTCCGGGATAGCCCCGGCGGTCGAGGTGGCCCCGCTGCTCTGGGCGCTCCCCCTGGTGCCCTCCGCTGGCGCCTTGCTGGCCGCCCGGGCCGCGCGCATGGAAGAAGAACCCGAAGGCGGCACCGGCTGGCTCGCCCCTGCCTCCGTCTGGCTCGCGCTCCTCGCCGCCCTGCCCCTGGTGTACCGGCTCGCACGGCTGGATGGTTCCGGTCGCCTCCTGGTCGCCCCGGGTCCCCTGTTGTTCCGCGCCGGGACCATCGACCTGCACCTGGGCCTCTCCTTCGACCCGACCGGCGCGCTCCTGGCGCTCACCTTGCTGCTCATCGCCTCCCTGGGTCAGCTGGCCCTGGCCACCTCCCCCCTGCCCCTGCGAAGGCAGCTCACCCTCGCCGCCTTCGCCGCCGCCGCCACCGCCGCCGCGCTCCTCGCGCTCCTGGCCTCTTGCCCGCTGGTGGCGGCCCTGGGCTCCGGCGCGCTGACCCTCCTCGGGCTCCTCGCGATCCGGGCCCACCACGAGGAGGCTCCCCTGGGCGCATCCCCCCTCGCCGGGGAGATCCTCCTCTGGACGGCCGCGGCCATCCTTACCTGGGGCCAGGCCGGCTCCTGGGCTTCCGGCGAGCTCGTCCTCGCCCCGCGCCCCGCCGTTGTCCCCGTGATCCGCGAGGCCGCCAACGCCACCCGCCCGGCCTCCTCTGGCGCTTCCCTCACCCTCGGCAGCTTGCCCGGCGCCAGGGTCTTCCTTGACAATAACGCGCAGCCCCTCGCCGAGGCTCCCTTCGCCCGCGTCCCGGTCCCCTCCGGGCCCCACACCATCACCGTGGACCCCGGCCATGGCATGAACACCGTGGATATCCGGAAGTTCCGGATACCCGAGGGCGCGGAGATCTCGCTGCTGCGCGCGGACGGCGCCGCCGACCCCCACGGGAGCCAGGCGCTCTTCGCCCTGCGCAACGACAAGGAGCTGGTGGTGCTGCGCTCCCGGCTGGCGGAGGGGCGGCTGCTCGGGGCCCCGGTGGCAACCTGGGCCGCCGGTCTGCTGCTGCTGGGGCTCGCCCTCAAGGCGCTGCCGCTGCGGGCCGGGGCGATGGCGCGCCGCCCGAGGGCCCTCGCCCTGCTCGTCCCCCAGGTGGGCTCGCTGCTGGTGGTGACGCACCTCGGCGCGCGCTGGCTGCCGCTGCTGGGGGTGCTGGGGGGGTGGCCGACCTGGCCTGCCTGGGCCGCCATGGGGGCCGCCGCCTGGATGGCCCTGGTGAGCTTCCGCGAGACCCAGCCAGGCCGCGCCCTCGGCCTGGGCGCGGCGGCGGCGGTGGTGAGCAGCCTCGCCGCGGCGAGCGCGGGGGCAACCACGGCCTCGGTGCTCCTCGGGGTCACGCTCTCCTCCGCGGCGGGCCTCGGGCTCTGGATCCTCGCCCTGCTTGAACCCTCTGGGCGCCCCTTCGAGCTCGCCTCCTTCCAGGGCACCGCCTCCACGACGGAGGCTCGCTGGCTCAAGCTGTCCTACGCGGCGCTGATCGGCCTCTTGCCCGTCGGTTTTGGCTTCCTCGAGGCCTTGCGGGTCCCCGGCAGGAGCGCCCTCCTCCATCTCCCCCTCGCTGCCCTGCTGGGGGCCTCCGTCGGTCGCGTGGTGTACGCCGTGACCGAGGGGGAGCGCCCCCTCCCGATGCCTCCCAAGAACCAGCGTCGCGACGAGGAAGAACCGGATGATATCATTGTTGACCCATCCTTCGCGGGTCTGCCAGCGCGCCTGACCCCGGTGCTGGGGGCCTGGTTGGTGCTGGTGGGGCCGCTGGGGGCGTCGGCGCTGTACGAGGCGCCGCTGGCGAGCTGGTTGACCTCGACGCCAGCGCTGCGGGCCTCGGTACCTGCGGTGACGGCGCTCATGGTGATCCAGTGGGTGCTGCTCACCGGAGCGGGGTTGCTGGGGGCGCGCTGGTCCCGGGTTCGCTACGGGACGGAGCGCCCGGAGCGATGGCAAGAGGCCGAGGCGACGCAGGCTCCGCAGAGGGCGGTGGGCCTGGTGATCGACACGCTCGGGGGCTGGGCCACCCGGGGGGCGCGCCAGGTGGCGAGGCTCGGGGCCCGGCTCTCGGGGCCTTTTAACGGGTGAAAGCGCCAGGACCGCGCCTGTGGCTGCGTGGCAACGAGGCAACAAGGCGTCGGTTTGTTCGGTTTCCGGGCGATCTTCGCTAGAATCAAGGCCGGTGCACGATGGCGGAAATTCCCGCTCCACTCCCTTCAGACCCCGAAGACATTGCCTGGGCCCTCGAAACCGCCAGCGCGCTCTGGAAGCGAGGTGACAGGGAAGACGCGCTCAACTGGCTCCGACGGGCCTCCTCCATCGCCCGGGAAGCCGGGCAAGAGGGGCGAGCCCGGGAGCTGGAGGTGATCCTCACCTTCCTCAAGCCGCGAGAAGTCGAGATCGAGGTCGAGGTCGAACCTCCGGTGGAGGAGATCGCCGAGATCGAGGAGCTGGTCGAGGCGACGCCGGCCGCCCCCAAGGCGCCTCCCAAGGCCCCCCCCAGACCGCCGCCCCTGCGCAACGCCTCCGAGCCTCCGCCTGCCCCCCCGAGGCCCGATGGCCCCTCTCCCTTCGCCCATAGCTCGGGAAAGAAGCCGGAATTCGCGGACGAGAACACGGCGACGGAATGGCCTCCGCTCCAGTTCGGGGAGCCCCCCGCCGGCGCGCAGACCAGTGCCCCGAGCGCCCCGCCCCCCCCGATCGTGGAGGCGCTACCGCCAGTGCCCGAGCTGCCCTCGATCGAGGAGACCGTGACGGAGTGGCCCCCCAAGGGAGCGGGCGCGGAGTTCTTCGCCATGTTCCCCCCTGCGCCGGAGCAACCATCGGCGCCCATCCCCTCCGTGGCAGAGCCCTCGAGCAAGCTCCGGGCGAAGCCGCACCCCGCCCCGGCGCCCCTTGACCTCGACGACGACTGGATGGACGCCGGCCCTCCCGCCACCTTCCGGCCCCCGGAGCCATCCCCCCAGGGGCCCACGCTCACCACGCTGCTTCAGCGCAAACCAGGCGGCCTCGCGCCTCCCCCCCGGGACCTCAAGGAGCCGCAGCCCCCGGCGCGTGTCTCCCCGAGCCTCCCCCCCCCGCAACACCCGGCCGATACCCCCTCCCCTCCTCCCACGCAGAAGGTGAGCGTACCTTCCGCGTTGATCGAGGCTTCGGTGCCGAAGCAGACGCTCCTCGACGAGCTGCCTGCGTTCTCGGACATCCCCCCGACGCAGCGGCGCACCTTCCTGGAGAACGCCAAGCACAAGACGCTCCAGCCCCGAGATTTCGTCCGTGGGTTTGCCCTCGGCGTGGTCCTCAAGGGCGAGGCCCTGGTCACCGGGTTTCACTCCGACATCGTCGTGGCGCGGCTGCCGGCCGGATCCACCTTGCGAGCCCGGGGGACCGCCGGCAAGACCCTCCCGCTCCGCATGGTCGCGGGCCCGGAAGGGTGCGAGGTGGCCACCTGGAGCGAAGCCCCCCTCAGCGCCACCTTCCAGGGTTGCCCGTGGGTGGACGCCCAGCTCCGCGCCCAGGCCAACCCGGTCCTGGGCCTCGTCGGCGTGTCCAGCGGCCTCCTGGGCTCCCTCGAACCTCACACCTTCGAGCAGCTCTGCGCCTGGCTCCAGCCTCGCCTGCTCACGCCCGGCGAGATCGCCATCCACGACGGCGAGACCCCTCCCCCTCTGGTCGTGGTCGGCACCGGCTCCATCGAGATCGTGCGCCAGGGGGTCGTCGAGAAGACCCTCCAGGCCGGGGACCCGGTGCTCCCCCCCGAGTGCGCCCAGGGCATCCGCGCCACCGCGCAGGCTCGCGCGGGCGCCGACGGCGCCGTGCTGATGCAGGTCGACAAGGCGCGACGGCAGGCCATGCAGTCCAGCCTCCCGACGGTCATCGCCTTGCTGATGGGGCTCTGATTTGGGGCCGCACCGCCCGCTTCTTTTTGACCCGGATCGGCCCCTCGGCCTGGTCCTCTCCGGGGGCGGCGCGCGGGGGGCCTTCCAGGTCGGTGTATGGAAGATCCTGAAGACCGATCCCCGGGGCTTCTGCCGCCTCCCGTCGGTCATCAGCGGGACGAGCGCGGGGGCCATCAACGCGGCGCTGCTGGCGGCGGGCCTCTCCCCGGAGGCCATGCTGGGCTTCTGGCTCGACCTGGCGGATCGCCCACCGGTCAAGGCGAACGCCGCGTTCTTCGCGTCGCTCCAGGCCGAGCTGGGGCGGCTCCTGCTACGAGAGCCGCTCCGGGCCTTTGACCGCCGGATCCGGGAGGCTCGGCTCTTCGGCGGCCTGCTCCGCAAGCATGCCTTCCGCCCCAGCGGCATCGAGTCGATGGCGCTCGAATTCCTGCTCACCGCGCGCTTTGACACGGTGAGCGACGTGCTGGATGCGATCCGCACCCGCTACCTGTTTGACATCTCCCCCCTGGCGGAGCGGCTGGAGGCGGCCCTGGGCCGCGGGGGGCTGCGCACCGAGACCAGGCTGGCGCTCAACACGGTGGACGCCCAGACCGGCGCGGTGATCCGCATCGTCAACCACCGCCCACACAAGCGCAGCGAGGCCTCCGCCCGCCACTACCGCTACGAGCCCGTCATCACCCCGGACATGGTGCTGGCGAGCGCGGCGATCCCGCTGCTCTTCAACCCGGTGACGGTGGGGGAGCTCGAGCTGTGGGACGGCGGCCTCCTGGTCAACACCCCCATGGCCCCGGCGGTCGCCCTGGGCGCCCGGAGGCTGGTCCCGGTGCTGGTCACCCCTCGACGCCCGGGCGGCAAGCCGGAAGAGCGCTTCGGAGCCGCCGTCGAGCAGCTCGCCGACACCTTCCTCGAGAACGCCTACAACGCCGACCGCAAGCTGCTGCTGGAGCGCAACGCGCTGGCCCTGCACCTCCAGAGCCCGACCCTGCGCGTGGTCGACCTCTTCGAGGCGATCCGGCCGGAGACCAGCCGCACCTTCAACGCGGGCTCTTACCTGTACTTCGAGCGCAAGGCGCTGCTGGCGATGCACGAGGCCGGACAGCGCGCCGCCCGGGCCTGGCTCGACCGGGGCCCCCCGCAGGACGGCCACGAACGCGACGACTTACCGATCGGTAAGCGAAGAGAGCAGCGCCGGGAGACCTCGCCTGATGCCGGCCCCTGGGGGCTGTCGCGACGACCGCCGCTTCAGGTAATCTCCCCCTGGTGTCCCCTGTCATGCCGCCTCGTTACGAGGTTCATCGGGCCTTCCTGTCGCTCCCGGAAGGGGTCGAGCGCGTGGTCCGGGTCTATCAGCCCCCTGCCCCCCAGGGGACAACCTTTCGCCTGCTGATCATGCAGGACGGCCAGAACCTCCTGGGCTTTGACCACGACCCGGCCCTCGCCCCCTGGAACGTCGAGGAGGGCATGAACCCATCGACCCTCCAGGGCGGCGCCCCCTGGCTGCTGGTCGCGGTGGATCACCGGGGCCCCGATCGCATCAGCGATTACTCGCCATGGGTTGACCCGCGGGCCCCGATGGAGGCCCGCGGCCAGCGCTACGGCGCCTTCGTGGCCGAGCACCTGATCCCCTGGGCGCGCGCCTCCCTGCCGCTGCTCGACGGCCCCGAGCACACCGCCATCGCCGGCTCCAGCCTGGGCGGCCTCCTGGCCCTCTACGTGGCCTGGCGTTACCCCGAGGTGGTGGGTCGCGTCGCCGCCTTCTCCCCCACCGTGATGTGGTCGGCGCGCCAGCTCTTTCGCTACTGGTCTCGCCACCCGGGGCGCTTCCAGCGTGTCTACCTCGACGCCGGCTCCCGCGAGCACTTCGAGGACGGGAGCATCACCCTCGACTACGGCCTCGACGTCGCGGCCTTCCACGCGCACCTCCAGGCCGTCGGCTACGACGCCAACGAGCTCCGTCTTGTCCTCGACCCCCGCGGCCTCCACAGCGAACAGGACTGGGGGCGACGCTTCCCCGCCGCGCTCCGGTGGCTCTCGCGGGGGTTAACCGCTCCGCCGCTGCACCAGCGAGATCAGGCGCATCAACTCCCCCTCGTCACCGTGGCGGATCAGGAACACCGGCGCCCCCATCACCTGGGCAATCCCCGGCGGCACCGGCGGCGTCGCCATCAAGGCAGGCCCGAGCAACCCGGGGACCTCCGCGGCCCCGTGCTGGTAAGAGCGCCCCGGCCGGCGCGCCACGTGCGCCGCGTGGTACGGCGTTCGGTACGAAAAGTCGCTCACATCGTCGAAGGCAACCACCCGGGCCCACAGCCGGTACACGTCCACGTCGCACGCAAAATTCATCAGGTCCGTCGTGAACCCTCCCGGCGGGCGCAGGTTCAGCTCCAGCGGCACGAACGATCCCTCCGGCGTCTCGAAAAATTCAGCATGAAAGAACCTCGCCCGGAGCTGGAACGCCTGCACCACCTTCGTCCCTAGCTCCCGCAGGGCCGCCGGGATCTCGCGCCGTGTGTAGTAATAAACATCCTGCTGCTCCCGGATGATCTCCATCACCCCGTCGCAGTAGACAAACGAGACCGCGAAGATCACGTTCCCTTCCCGGTCCGTCAGCCCGTCAAAGGTCGTCACTCGACCCCGGATAAAACGCTGCACCACGAAGCCCACCGGCAGCCTCGCCAGGGCCCTCTCCAGCTCCTGCCGCGAATCCACCCGGTAGGTCATCTCGGCCCCGACGCCGATGTCTGGCTTGAAGATCAGCGGAAACCCGTGCTCCTCCGCGAAGGCCTCCACCTGGGCTCGCGACCTCACCAGCACCCCCGGCGGCCCCGCCAGCCCCGCCGCCTCCAGCACCTCCGCCATCCCCGATTTGCTCCGGTACCACTGCGTCTCTCGCGGACGCATCCCCGGCACGTTGAAGTCATCCCGGAGCCTCGCCTCCGCGTCCAGCCAGTGCTCGTTCAGCGAGTCGATATGATCGATGCGACCGTGGCGGTGGACCAGCAACCCCAGCGCCCTCAGCAGCGCGTCGTGGCGCTCCATGTCCGGTACATGCACGTAATCCGAAAGCGCCCCTGCCAGCTCTCCTCGTAGCTCCCAGGGCGGGGTGTCGCCCACCCCCAGCACCGTCACCCCACGCTCCCGGAGCGCTCGACAGAAATGCCAGTATTGCGGCGGATACTGCGGCGACAAAAAAACCACGTTCATGATCCCTCCACCTTCGCACAAATGACCCCTCCCTGGCGCGGATCCCTCCTCGCTTTGTGTATCCTCGGCCCATGCGCCCTCTTTCCCCTGCCTCCCGCGTTCTTGCCTCCTCCCTCCTGCTGACCTCCCTGGCCCTCCTCGCCTGTGGTGAGGATGCGCCCCTCCAGGACCCACCCTCCGGAACCCCCCAGGGGGGCGCCGCCGGCACCGGGCTCGGAGGGGCCGCCGGTTCTGGAGCTTCCGGACAGAGCGGGGCCTCGGGCCAGGGGGGCTCTCCGGGGGCAGGGGGTGTGGCTGGCGCCTCCGGGCAAGCTGGCGCCGCGGGTCAGTCAGGCCAGGCCGGCGCCACCCCAGGGGGCAGCGGGGGCGAGGCCGGCGTGGCCGGAGAGGGCGGAGCATCCGGAAGTTCCGGACAGAGCGGGGCGGGTGAGGGCGGCCAGGCCGGGAACGCCGGCGAGGCAGGGGCCGCGGGCGACGCTGGCAGCGGTGGAGACAGCGGCAGCGGCGGAGATGCTGGCGGCGGCGGGGACGCTGGTGGCGGTGGAGACGCCGGCAGCGCGGGGGAGGCCGGGGGCGGGGGCGCGGGTCAGAGCGGCGCTGGCGGTGAGGCGGGGGGCGAGGCTGGGTCCGGCGGGAATGCCGGGCAAGCCGGCGATGCAGGATCCGGAGGTTCCGGACAGAGCGGATCCGGAGGTTCCGGACAATCGGGGGAAGCAGGACAAGGCGGCGCTGCGGGTGGGGGCGGCGCTGCGGGTGGAGCGGGAGGGGAGGCCGGCGCTGCCGGAGCGGGCGGTCAGGGAGGCTCTCCTGGCGTGCTGGTGGCGCTGCTCGGCAAGGGACCAGCACAGGCCGAGGCGATCTCGTTCTCGCCCCAGGATGGCTGGACCGCACCGCAGGGGTTGAACCTGTTCGTGGAGCGCGCCTCGCTCGCGGCACACCAGGGCGGGGTGATGGCGGTGGCACGGCGCGCGAGCAAGATCGCCGCCGAGCAGGACGAGCTCTTCTGGGCGACCTGGAAGGCAGGGACAGGGTTCGGCGCCTTCGCGAAGATCGGTCAGGGAGGCTTCGCGGTCGGTGGGCCCTCCATCGCCAGCAGCGGCGTGGCGCTGGAAGCGGTCTTTCTGGGCCAGGACTTCAAGCATTACGGGGTCCAGTACGGAGAGCTCGGCATCTGGAGCCCCTTCGCCTCGTTCCCCGGGGGCAAACCGGGGGATCAAGCCTTCGGCCCGAGCGGCATCAAGCTGTCGAGCAGCGGGGTCGAGCTCTGGGGCGCCTACGCCGGGGACAACAAGGCGCTCTTCGTGAGCTCGAAGGCGGGCCCTGGTTCCACCTGGAGCTTCTCCTCGGCCGCCCCGACCTCACCGGTCGTGAACACGATCATGCCGGCGGTGCAGGCCCACGAGAACGGCGTGACGCTGGTGTACGTGCTGGAGGAGAACAAGCGGATCGCCGTGAACACGCTGCAGACGCCGCAGAACACCTGGGCAGGGGAGCAGACCGTGGGGGCGGACGCCATCACCGGCAGGACCCCCGATTTCCTCCGCCTCGGGGCCGATGATCACCTGGTCGTCTGGCACGGCCTCGACAACGAGGGCATCTACTTCAGCCGGGGGGGCAAGGGCGTCTGGTCCAAGCCTGCAACCATCGTGGGAGGGGGCCCGGTGACCAGCGATCCGGTGGTGCTCGCCGGGGTCGGAGGCTCGATCGCGGAGGTGCTCTTCACCCGCGGCGGAGCCCTTCGCCACGCGCGCTACGACGGCACCACCTTCCAGGTGAACGACGTGGCCGCGACCAGCAACGCCCTCACGGTGAGCGCAGCTCGCTTGCCATGAGGAGGCGGTACCGAGCGGCGCCCTTCAGCCCCGCATCTCGCGCTTGAGAATCTTGCCCGTGGGGCCCTTCGGCAGAGACTCACGGAATTCGATGATGCGCGGGTACTTGTAGGCGGCGAGGCGCTGCTTGCAGTAGTCGATCAGCTCCTCTGCGGTGGCCTGGTGGCCGGGCTTGAGGGCCACCACCGCCTTCACCTCCTCGCCATGGCTCTCGTGAGGCACACCGAGGACCGCGGCCTCCAGGATCGCCGGGTGCTGGTACAGGATCTCCTCGATCTCCCGCGGGTACACGTTGAAACCGCCGCGGATCAGCATGTCCTTCTTGCGATCGACGATGAAGTAGTACCCATCGTCATCGCGCTGGGCCACGTCCCCCGAACGGAACCACCCCTCCTGGATCGCCTCCGCGGTCGCCTCGGGGCGCTTGTAGTACCCCTTCATCACGTTGGGCCCCTTGATGCAGATCTCTCCGGGCACGCCGCTCTGCTCGATCACCTTGTTCTCGGTGTCCAGCAGCCGGAACTCGACGCCCACGATCGGGAGCCCGATGCTCCCCGCCTTCTTGGGCTGGTCGAGGACGTTGAAGCTCGCCACCGGTGAGGTCTCCGAGAGCCCGTAACCTTCCAGGATATTCACACCGTACTTCTGATCGAACGCCCGCATCACCTCGACCGGCATCGCCGCCCCGCCGGACACACAGAGCTTGAGGGCGCTCAGATCGAACTGGGACGATTCCGGGTAATTCAGCAGCCCGAAGTACATCGTGGGGACCCCGGCGAACAGGTTGACCCGGTGCTTGCTCATCAGCTCGAACGCCCCCTTCGCGTCGAAACGAGGCATCAGCACCAGCGACCCCCCGAGCGAGAGCGTCGCGTTCTGGATGCAGGTCTGTCCGAAGCTATGAAACAGCGGAAGCACCGCCAGCGCGACCCGCGAGCTGTCCCCGGGCAACAGCTTGTTCGCAACGTACTCCGCGTTATGGAAGAGGTTGAAGTGCGACAGCTCCGCGCCCTTCGGCTTCCCGGTGGTGCCCGACGTGTAAAGAATCACCGCCGTGTCGTCCGGGCTGGTCGCCGGCAGATCAACCACCGGGGCGCTCGACCCCAGCAGCGCCATCATGTTCAACGCCCCCTCCGGCGCCGTCGTATCCGCCGGGTTCGCCTTCGCCAGGATCGCATGCTTGCAGCTCTCGGCGCGCCGGACCCCGGCGAGCGCCTGCTCCGCAAACCCTTCCCACGCCACCAGCGCCACCGCGTCCGAGTCCGACAGGTGGTAGGCGATCTCCTCCGCCGTCAGCAGCACGTTCAGCGGCACCACCGCGGCCCCCGCGTACAGCGCGCCGAAATAGGCCACCGTGAAGTGCGGCACGTTCGGCAACAGCAGCGCCACGTGCTGCCCTGGGTGCACCCCCAGGCCACGAAGCGCCCCTGCAAAACGGCACGCCATCCCGTGCAGCATGGCGTAGCTGATCGAGGTCTCTCCCAGCACCAGCGCGGTCTTTTCCGGGTACCGACGGGCGCTCTGGCGCAGCAATGTCGCGAGGTTCAGGCTCATGGCCGCCCATGCTACGCCCTCGCTCCCCCTCCCCTCACCCGGATTCGATGCTCCCCCGTGCTACCCTGGAGGCGTCATGACGTTGCCACGCCGCGTCGTCCTTGGCCTCCCGGTGCTGTTCTTCCCGGCGGCCTGCAAGAGCCCCCCTCGCTGTGCCTCCTGCGGGATGGTCGTGGATCCGACCTCCCGGTGGTTCGCAGAGATCGAAGTTCAGGGCAAAATCCAGGGGTTTGATACCCCCAAGTGCGCCCTTCGGTACCGGTTGAGCAAGGCCCCCCAGGGTCAGGTCTGGGTGCGAAGTTACTACAAGCAACAGCGCGTCCCCGCGACCGCGGTGCTCTTCCTGACCGGGAGCGATGTGCTGGGGCCCATGGGGGCCGATCTTGTGCCCGTCGAACCCGAGCTGGAGCCCAAATTCCGCACCGAACACCGGGCCCAGCAAGCCTACCCTCTCGACAAGCTCACCCTGCCGCTGGTCGAGTCCATCTGAACAGCCAGCCCTCGTGGCTGCAGGTGGGCCAGAAATATCAAAACCCACCGAATCGTTGGATTGGGTGGGTGATTGGAGCGGGAGAAGGGATTCGAACCCTCGACGTCCACCTTGGCAAGGTGGCACTCTACCACTGAGTTACTCCCGCGGCGTTTGGTGAGACGTACCCTACCACCAGCGTTTGCTCTGTCAACGATCTTTTTTCAGGCCATCGACACTTTGGTTGGGTTCACCGTAGCCGGGCCACGACCCGCTCCGGGTGAGCTTCGTTGTCGAGGAAGATGACGAGGGGCTGCCCCTTGCGGCGGCTGGTCTCGGCCAGCACGCGGGCGGCCCGCTCGATCTTGGGTCGGTAAGGCGGCTTGCCCATCACGAGCCGGATGCCCTCGCGACCGACGAGCAGCTCGAAGGTGCCCTCGGTCGTGGCGTGAACCTCCTGGAGACCGAGCGAACGCGGGCCAAGACGCTGGTAGTCCGCGGCGAGCTCCTGGGCCCTGCGGACCGAGGCCATGAGCCCTTCCCGATCACGCATGAGCTCCCCGGTACCACCGAGGCCCGTGATGAGGGGGAGATCGATCGGATCCCCCTCCTCGAAGCGCTTGAAGACCTCGCCTCCGCGGCCCGAGAGGTAAATTTCACCGCTGAGCGCGACCAGGGCCAGGGGCTCGCGCTCCGTCACCTGGATCATCAGCGTCCCCGGCAGCTTGCGATCGACGACGGCCCGGTCGATCCAGGGGTCTGCGATCAGCTTCCGGCGGGCCGCTTCGAGGTCGATGGTGAACACGTTCTTCCCCAGCGTCACCCCGGCCTTCTCGGCGACGTACGCCTGGGAACGGTGCGCCGAGCCCTCGATCAGGATCGTCTTCACCGCGAACCGGGGCGAGGTGCTCACGTAGCGGTACAGTCCCAGGGACGAGGAGCCAGCGATCGCCAGGAACAGCAGCGCCCCGGCCAGGATACGCCCCGCCGCCGCCAGCACCGCGCCCTTCCCTCGCAGCGGGTTCCGGAGCGTCGGCAGCTTGAACCGGGGGCCAGCGGGCTTCCGGGCAGCGCCCTCCTGCGGGGCAACCTCGGGAGCCTCGCTCTTCGCCTTCGTCTCCTTGGTTCGAGACCGACCACGCGCCGGACGCGACGGAGCGAGGGCCTGCTCCGCGATGTCCGGCGGCAACAGGGGCACGCCGCGCGGCCGCACGCGGCGGTTGGAGGGTAGCGGGCGCTCCTCGCTCATGGCGTCGGGCTGGCTCCCTGGAGCCGCTGGTGCAGCTCCCGGACGGACTGGTTGATATCCCCTGCCCCCAGCGCGATCACGATATCACCGGGCTGGACCAGCTCGGCCAGCGCGTCCGCGACGGCGTTCTTGTCCGGGATATGGCGCACGGCGTGGTGGCCATGGTGCCGGATCGCCCGGGCCAGCGCGTCCGAGGTGGCCCCTTCGATCGGAGCCTCGCCGGCGGCATAAACGTCGGTGATCAGGAGCACGTCAGCCTGGTTGAAGGCACGGGTAAACTCGTGAAAAAGGTCGCGGGTACGGGTGTAACGATGCGGCTGAAAGGCCACGATGACGCGGCGGTTGTAGGCCGACTGGGCCGCGGCCAGGGTGGCCTCGATCTCCGCCGGGTGGTGGCCGTAATCATCGACCAGCGTGATGCCGTTGACCTCGCCCACGATCGTGAACCGGCGGGCCACCCCGCTGAAGGTCGCGAGGGCCTCCTGGGTCGTGCCCAGGGGCACCCCGAGCTCGTCCGCGATGGCGATCACCGCGAGCGCGTTCTGGACGTTGTGCAACCCGGGCATCCGGAGCGAAAACTCCCCGAGCACATCGCCCCGCCGGTACGCCTGAAAATGCATCGAGAGCCCGTCATGGCGCACCGACTTGGCGTGGTAATCCGCCTGGGAAGAGAGCCCGTAGGTCACGTACCGCCGGTGGATCCGGGGCAGGATCGACTGGACATGCGGGTGATCCAGGCAGAGCACCGCGAGCCCGTAGAACGGCACCCGCGACGCGAACTCGACAAACGCATCCTTGAGCGCGTCGTGGGTCTTGTGGTGATCCAGGTGCTCGGGGTCGATGTTGGTCACCACCGCGATGGTGGGCGACAGGCGAAGAAACGACCCGTCGCTCTCGTCCGCCTCGGCCACCAGCAGATCCCCGGCCCCCAGGCTGGCGTTGGACCCGAGCGCCGCCATCTTGCCCCCCACCACCACCGTCGGATCAAGCCCCGCGGCCCGCAGCACGGTGGCCACCAGGGAGGTCGTGGTGGTCTTGCCGTGGCTCCCGGCGATGGCGACCCCGTACTTCACGCGCATCAGCTCGGCCAGCATCTCGGCCCGGGCGATGACCGGGACCCCCAGGTTCCGGGCCTCGGTCACCTCCGGGTTCGAGCGCGCCACCGCGCTCGAGTACACCACCACGTCCGCCCCCTCGATGTTCTCGACCCGGTGCCCCATGAACACCCGCACCCCCAGGGACGCGAGGCGCTTGGTGGTGCTGTTCTCCTTGAGATCGGAGCCCGAGACCTCGAACTCCATCGATCGCAGGATCTCGGCAAGACCGCTCATGCCGATGCCACCGATGCCGACAAAGTGAATGTGCCTGACGCGTCCTCGAAACATGGCGCCTTCTTTACCTCGCCTGGCCCCAGATCAGTCCCAGAAGATCCCTGGCGATCTGTGCCTCTGCCCCCGGTCGGCCCCGCTCCTTCGCCCGGGAAGCCATCCCGACCCGCCGCTCCGGCGACAGCAGCAGCGCGATCAGCTCCTGCGCCAGCCGCTCCGACGAGGCCTCCCCCTGGCGCACGCACACCCCGGCCCCCGCCTCCGCCAGCGCCTCCGCGTTCTTCCGCTGATGATCGTCCGCAGCAAAGGGATACGGCACGTAGATGGCCGCGCGACCCACCAGGCACACCTCGCAGATCGCCCCCGCCCCGGCGCGGGTCAGCACCACGTCCGCCGCCGCCAGCTCCGCCGGTACATCTTCCACAAAATCCCTGACCTCGACCCCCTCCTCGATCCCCAGCTCCTGGTACCTGCGGCGCACCTCATCTCCGCGCCCCTTCCCTGCCTGGTGCAGCACGGTCAACCACGGCAGCTCCTTGCGCACCCGCGCCACCGCCCCCGGCATCGCCTCGTTCAGCGCCGCCGCCCCCTGGCTCCCGCCCAGCAACAGCACGCGCCCCCGCCCCTCCGCGGGCTCGTACTCCGAGGCCACGAACCCCGGACGCAGCGGCAGGCCAAACCCTCTCACCGTCGTCGGCCTGAAGCGCCGCTCTGCCTCGGGAAAGACCGTGTAGGCGCGCCTCACAAAGGGCGACAGCAGCCGGTTCGAGAGCCCCGGGACGCTGTTCGGTTCAAGCAGCGCCACAGGTACCCCCAGCGCGTACGCCGCCACCCCCACAGGCCCCGCCGCGTACCCTCCGATCGAGAGCACCACGTCCGGCTCCAGCCGCTTCACCAGCGCTCGCGCCTCCGGAAGCACCCCGGCGGCCCGCGAGATCCCTCGCAACGCCCCCTTCAACCCACCCCCCTTGATCGGGTAAATCTCCAGCAGCTCCAGCCGCTCCCCTCGCCTCGGAAGCAGCGTCGCCTCCATCCCCGAGGCCGTCCCGACGAAGCTCACCTGGGCCCCCGGAAGTTCTCTACGAACCGCCTCCGCCACCGCCACCAGCGGGAACACGTGGCCCCCCGATCCTCCCCCCGCCAGCAGCACCCGCGCCGTCACGAACGCACCTCTCCGCCCTCCAGGAACGAGGCATCAAAACCAGGTTCGTCCCTGCTCTCCCGCCGCGCCGGCGTCACCACCGCCATCGCCGACCGGGGGCGCGAGATCGACAGCAGCAGCCCGACCGCCGCCGCGTTCACCACCAGCGACGAACCTCCGTAGCTCAGGAAAGGCAGCGTGAGCCCCTTCGTTGGCACGATCGCCATGGCCACCGACAGGTTGACCAGCACCTGGATCCCGAACAGCGTCGAGATGCCGAACGCGATGTAGCTCCCGTAGTCATCCGTGGCCCGAAGCGCGATCCGGATCCCGCGGGATACCAGCAACAGGTAGGCGCTCACCAGACCGCAAATCCCGAGAAATCCCAGCTCTTCCCCCACGATCGCCGCGATGAAATCCGTGTGCGCCTCCGGCAGGTAAAGCACCTGCAAGCCTCGCCCCAGCCCCAGCCCCGTCCAGCCCCCCGACCCGAAGCTCATCACCGACTGGAACGGCTGGTACGCCACGTCTTGCCGGTGGTGATCCATGTCAATGAACGCCATCAACCGGGCCAGCCGGTACGCCTTCGACATCACCAGCACCACCACCCCACCCCCCGCCACCAGCGCCGCCCCCAGCAGGTACCCCAGCTTCGCCCCCGCCGAGAACAGCAGCGAGAACGTGATCAACAACAAGACCACCGAGGACCCAAGATCCGGCTGCTTCAGCAGCAACACCATCATCAGCCCCGCAGCCATCAGGTGCGGCACAAACCCCACCGAGAAGCTCTTGATCTTGTCCCCCTTCTTCGCCAGCGAATACGCCAGCCACAGCACCAGCGCCAGCTTCGCCATCTCCGCAGGTTGCACGCGGATCGGCCCAAGATCGATCCACCGCGTCGCCCCGCCGACCCGCTTCCCGAGCCCCGCCACGCACGCCAGCAACAACCCCGTGACCCCTCCATAAATCAGGTACGTCACAGCCCCCTTCTGGAGCCTCCGGTAATCAAACCGGCTCGCCAGCCACATCACCACCAGCGACAGCACCGCGAAGATCGCCTGACGCTTCAGGAAATACTGGGGATCCTTGTGGTTCACCGTCGCCTCGACCGCCGAGGCGCTGTACACCATCACCACCCCGAACCCGATCAGGGCTATCGTCACCGCCGCCAGCACCGGGTCCACTCCCCCGACCTGCTCGCGAGGCCCCGTGTTCTTTGGGAAAATTCGGCCAAATAGGCTCATGGCAGGCGCTCGCCCCGCACAAAGCACTGCCACGCAGCAAGAGGCCAAGTTTTTGGACAGAGTGGGGTTTCTCACACCCATCAGGGGGCCGGGGTCTTGTGGGGACGGTGGGCCTTCGCGGCCCACGCCTGCGGCAAGGGATGGGAGGGGCTGCGCCCCGGGCGCTTCCTGGGAACGGTGGGCTTGCGCAGCCCACACCCGCGGCAAGGACTTGAGCAGGGGCTGCGCCCCGGGGCTTCGTGGGAACGGTGGGCTTGCGCAGCCCACGCCCGCGGCAAGGGGGCCGATGGGGCTGCGCCCCGCGCGGCCCCCTTGCATCCCCCGGCTCCCCCTTCATCAGCAGGCATCCGGGCGAGACGCCGAGCATCGATTCGAGCTCAGAAGCGCCCCTTGCCCATCCCTTCGGGACGGGACCCGCGGGGCTCGTACCTCTCCGTCTCTACCGTTCGTTTGTGCTCAAATCGTATCGGGGTGTGACGGGCGTGTGTGACGGTTGGTGCACCAAGTGTCGAGCCCCGCGGGTCCCGCGCGAAGCGTGCCGCGCGGGGCGCAGCCCCATCGGCCCCCTTGCCGCGGGCGTGGGCTGCGCAAGCCCACCGTTTCCCTAAAGCAGCCCCATCGGCCCCCTTGCCCGGGTGTGGGCTGCGCAAGCCCACCGTTCCCACGAAGCCCCGGGGCGCAGCCCCACCAACCCCCTTACCCGGGCGTGGGCCCCCACAAGGCCCATCGTTCCCGCGAAGCCCCCGGGGCGCAGCCCCTCAAGACCGAGATTCGAGTTCGACCCGCAAACCAAAGTGATCGGACGCGTGCAGCGCCTCCTCTTGCGCATGGGGAGTGGTGCCAAGCAGGTGTACACGACGCCCACCCCAGGCCCCGCCCTGAGAGCGAAGCAGCACGCGATCGTAGCGGGTTTGTTTCTCGACGCCCTTGCTCTGGGCGGTCATGGCGTTGCGCCGGGTATCCACGGTGAAACCAGGGCCCTCACGCCCCAGGGCCAGCCAGAGGTCCGTGAAGTCAGGGAAGGCCTTCAACCTTGAGGCCTCGGGCCAGCCGTCATCGAAGTTGAAATCACCGGCGAGCACGGCATCCTGAGAGATGGAGCGAAGCGTCGAGAGTGCAACCTCCAGCTGCTCGGCGCGAACATCACCATTCCAGCGACGGCTCTCCAGGTGCACCGTTCCCACGGTCAGCTCCGGGCATCCCGGGGGGCCCAGGGTGGCCAGGTGCAGGTCGCGCCCCATGGTGGAAGGCAAGGGGCGGCGCTCCCAGGAGCGCACGGGGACCCTCGACAGGATCACGGTCCCGTAGAGCTGTTCGGGGTCAAAGCTGTCATCCAGCAGGGTATAGCCGGCCAGCGTCGGGGCCTGGCGGAGCACCGCAACGATCTCGGGGGTGACCTCCTGGAGGCACACCACATCTGCGCTTGCCGCCCCGAGTTCTTCCAGCAGCATCGCCGTGCGTTCTGCCTGCCGGTGAGGGGAAAACCAGAGGTTCCAGGTGACGAGCACGATCATGGCAGCAGCGCCTTCACGGCCTGGACAAAGCGGTCCCCGCGGTCCTTGTAATCGCGGAACATGTCGAAGCTGGAGCAGGCGGGCGAGAGGAGCACTGCATCGCCAGGCTGAGCCAGCTCTCGTGAGGCCTCCACGGCCTCCTCCATCGACCTCACCGCCACGATCGGGAGCACCCCGCGAGCCGCCGCGGCGATGCGCTCTGCGGCCTCGCCTATCACCACGAGGGCGCGCCCTCGTTCACGAAGCGCTTCGATAAGTGGTTCATAATCGCCCAGCTTGTCGCGGCCACCGGCGATGAGCACCGCGCGAGGTTCGGCGAGGCCACGGAGGGCAGCGACGGAGGCCCCCACGTTGGTCCCCTTGGAGTCATCGTAGTACCGGACGCCGCCGAGCTCGGCGACGAAGGCAATCCGGTGATCGAGGCCCTGGAAGGTACGGAGGGCCAGGGCGATGGCAGGTTGATCCAGACCCATGCCCCGGGCCAGGGCGATGGCCGCAGCGACGTTGAGCATGTTGTGCTCACCACGGAGGAACATGGCGCTCCGGTCGTACCGATCCCCGTGGATGGTATCGATGACGTGTTCACGCTCGATACGGACATCCCCGTGGGGGCCAAAGGTGACGATGCGAGCGCCGGGGCGAGCGCGCCGCGCCTGGCGCTCGCAGATCGGGTCCTGCGAGGGGATGACCACGGTGTCGCCGGCATCCATGCGGACCAGCAGGTTGCCCTTGGCATCCGCGTAATCGTCGAAGGATTCATAACGATCCAGGTGATCGGGGGTCACGTTGAGGATGGCGGCGGCCCGGGGCTTGAGGGTCGGCATCTTCTCGGACTGGTAGCTGGAGACCTCGAGCACCAGCGTATCCAGGGGGCTGATCGCGCCCGGCGCAGGGGCCACTTCAGCCAGCGGAACCCCGAGGTTTCCCCCCACAAACGCCCGGCGACCGGCGGCTTCCATCATGGCGCCCACGAGGGAGGTGGTGGTGCTCTTGCCGTTGGTCCCGCCGATGGCTGCGGTGGGGAGGGCGGGCTGAAAGAGCTGCCACGCCAGGTCAAGCTCGCCAAGGACCGGCACCCCGCGGGCCTCGGCCTTGTGCCGCTCTGCAAAGGGCGGAACCCCGGGGGACACCACGATCAGCTCGGCCTGCGACCAGTCCAGCCGGTCGTGGCCCCCCGGGACGAGCGTCGCTCCTGCGGTTTCGAGGGCGAGGGCCGCCGCGGAGAGCCGCTCCCGTGGGGCTGCATCGTTGCAGAGCACCCGCGCCCCTCGCTGCAAGCAAACGCGGGCGGCGGCGACCCCGCTGCGCCCCAGACCCACAACGACGACGGTCTTCCCGGCAAGCTCCATGAGGAGGCTTATACTGCCAGCACGCCCCCCTCTTCCAGCGCCCCGGGTGCTGCCACGGGCAGGACTGGGGGCTAAAAGATCGGGGATCTGCCAGTCGATCTCCGGCTGACCGTGGGCCTTGAGGGCCGCGTTGGTCTGGGAGAACGGCTTGCTACCGAAGAACTTGGTGGCCGAGAGCGGAGACGGGTGCGCGCACTTGAGGATGGTGTGCTTCTTCGCGTCGATCAGCTTGACCTTCTTCTGGGCGTAGGCCCCCCACAGCAGGAACACCACGTGCGGGCGCTCGTTCACCTTGCGGATGATCGCGTCGGTGAACTGCTCCCAGCCCCTGTCCTTGTGGGAGTTGGGCGTGTGAGCCTGCACCGTCAGCACCGCGTTGATCATCAACATGCCCTGCTTCGCCCACGGAACCAGGTACCCGTTGTTGGGGATCTTGCAGCCGATGTCGGTCTTGAGCTCCTTGTACATGTTGGCCAGCGAGGGCGGGGCCTTGATGCCAGGCTTGACCGAGAAGCAGAGGCCGTGCGCCTGCCCGTCGTCGTGGTACGGATCCTGGCCCAGCAGCAGCACGTTGACGTTCTCGTAGGGCGTCAGCTCGAGGGCCGAGAAGACCTCGTTCTCTGGCGGGAAGATCTGCTTGCTCGCCCGCTCTTCTGCCAGAAACTTCATCAATTCGGTGAAGTACGGCTTCGAGAGCTCGGGGCCCAGGCTGGCCTCCCAGGAGGCTGGAATCGCTGATTTTGTCATGAGATCACTCGTCGTCCTTGCCGCTATCGAGGTTGAGCTTGGGGCAAACGTCGTTGAACATGCACTCCCCGCACTTCGGGCCCCGGGCCGTGCAGGTGTAGCGCCCGTGGAGCACCATCGCCGGGCCAAAGAACGTCCACCGGTCCTTGGGGACGATCTTCATCAGATCCTTCTCGATGGCGTCTGGCTTGTCGTTCTGGCTCAGACCCATCCGCTGGCTCGTCCGGTTCACGTGCGTGTCGACGATGATGCCAGAAGGGATATTCCATACGTTGTTCAGCACCACGTTGGCGGTCTTGCGGGCCACCCCGGGCAGCGTCAGCAGCTCATCCATCGTCTGCGGTACATCCCCCTGGAACTTCTCGACCAGCACCTTGCAGGCCCCCTGGATCGCCTTCGCCTTCTGCTTGTACGTCCCCGTGGGCTTGATGTCTTCTTCCAGCTCGGCGGTCTTCGTATCCAGGTAATCTTGCGCCGTCTTGTACTTCTGGAACAGCGTCTTCGTGACCTTGTTCACCCGCACGTCGGTGCACTGCGCCGCCAGGATCGTCGCCACCAGCATCTCCAGCGGCGTCGTCCAGTCAAGCTCGTAGCGAGCGTTCGGGTACTTCTCTCCCAGTCGATTCAGCAGGATCGGAACCAGCTCGGTCGCACTCTTGGCGGTCATGGTCTCTATGCCCTCCGTGGGGAGGCGTAGCCTAGCCGAATCCACCCCGGGTTGCCCAAATTCACCTGCACCATGCACGGACATTGTTTGATCTTCCCACGGCATCGGGCCCCGCTCTTTGTCGGTTTACCGCGTAGGGTCGGCTCCCGGGCCTCGGGGGCGAGGCTGGCGGCCTCCTGCACCAGCGCGTCGGAGACGTCGAGCCAGCGCCGGAGCTGCCCCGCCACCACATCCAGATCCCAGATCTCTCCGAAATGCGTGAGGAACGCCCGCTCCACGCTAAGGCCGAGGCCCTTGTCGATGCTGACGCGGGCCTCCGCGCCGTCGTAGTCGGTGAGGCTGGTGGACGGCAGCGCGATGTGCCCCGCCCGCTGGAGCCGCGGGTACACCAGGCCAAAAGTGTGGCTGTTGAAGAGCGCCGAGGCACTCCGGTCGACGATGACGAAGTGGTAGTTGGCGTGGCCTCGTGTATAGAACACCTGGCGCTTCGCGCCGCCCAGCTCCACCTCGGCACCATCGTCGAGGACGCGCACCCGGGCCGCATCGATGCGGCTCGATGGTGCCGTAGAGGCGCGCGAAGATCTCGGCGCCGTAGACCTGGGTAGCGCTGGCGACGAGCTTCGACGGATCGATCAGGTGGCGGGCGGCGCGGGGGTACGCGAGCAGGGCATGCATCATCTGGAGGAGGTCCACCGGCTCCCGGACGTGGAGGCCTTCTTCGAGCGGGTTCAGGGGCGCCCGGTGTGGGCCTTGGAGCGAGAGTTCTCCCGCCGTAGCCTTTACGAGGCCCGCTCCTTCCCGCAGGACGTGGTGCTGGCCTTCGGCAGCGAGCGCCACTGCTTCCCCCCGGGCTTCCTGCCTCGCTGCGACGACGTGCTCGCCATCCCGCTCTACAGCGTCAACAACTCGCTGCCGGTGGCGGTGGCGGCGGGGATCACGCTGTCCTGGTGGGCCCACCGGCGCTACGCCCCCGGTACCGTCATCACCCCGGGGCGCTGAGCTGGCGGAAGCCGCTGGGCAGGACCACTACGCCCACGCCAAGGCTCCTGTCGAAAAAGGGGTCTCCCCGGATGACTTCGATCATGGCGTCCGACCCTCCCCGGACCCCACGCTCCTACCCAGGAGATTTTACCCATGATCCCCTCGGATCCCCAGAACAGCGAGCGCACCATGATCCCTCCCCTCGCCCCGATCGTCCCTCCCGAAGAGCCAGTGCTCCTACCGAACACCCCTCCCGGAGAGCAGGCCCTCCTTGCGATGAACGTGGGGACCCTCATCGATCACCTCGAACAGAAGCACCACGCCTTCACCCGCGACGTGCTGGCGCGCATCGAGGCGCAGCTCCCTCCGGTCATCGCGGCCCACGGCGCTCGCCTCCCGGTGCTGCTGGAGATCGCCCGGACCTTCGACGAACTCTCGCAGGAGCTCGCCGTCCACATGCAGAAGGAAGAACGGATCCTCTTCCCTTACCTCCGCACCCTGGAGGCCGCCGCCCTGGCGCATCTCCCCCTGCGTCGCCCCGCCTTCCAGAGCGCTCTCAATCCGATCCGGGTCATG
>JALOQB010000242.1 GCA_025453595.1 Polyangiaceae bacterium | reverse complement strand
TGCGGCTGCGGCTGCGGCTGCGGCTGCGGCTGCGGCTGCGGCTGCGGCTGCGGCTGCGGCTGCGGCTGCGGCTGCGGCTGCAGGAGAGGGACGGCTGCGGATCAAAGCGGTCGTCTTGACCCGTTGGTCGTATCAGTCGTCCGCCAGCGCCGGCTGGTACCTGGCCAGCAGCGCCGCCGGCTGCTCGTCCCGCTCAAGGTACCAGTCCCCGATCGCCAGCGCGTCGATCCGCGTCCCCAGGAAGCAGCGCAGCGCGTCCCGCGGGGACCCCACGATGGGCTCGCCCCGGACGTTGAAGCTGGTGTTGACCAGCACCGGGCAGCCGGTCTCCCGCTTGAAGCAGCTCAGAAGCCCGTGGTAGCGCGGGTTCGTCGACCGGTGCACCGTCTGGATACGAGCCGAGAAATCCACGTGGGTCACCGCAGGGATCTCCGACCGATGGATACCTAGAAGTTCCATACCCGAGGGCCCCGGATGCCGGTCCGGGGTGGGTCGACGCCGGGACGGGTGCACGGGGGCGACCAGGAGCATGTAAGGGCTGTCGGCGTCGAGCTCGAACCAGGAGGCGAGGTCCTCCCGGAGGATCGAGGGGGCAAAGGGGCGGAAGGACTCGCGGAGCTTCACCTTCTGGTTGAGCACCGACTGCATGCGGGGGGAGCGAGGATCGGCGAGGATGGACCGGGCGCCGAGGGCGCGGGGGCCGAACTCCATGCGCCCCTGGAACCACCCGAGGGCGAGGCCCCGGGCGAGGCCTTGAGCGCAGCGCTCCAGCAGGGGCTGCTCGGCCAGGTGGTGGGCCACGACGCCCTCGTCGCGCAGGGCGTCCTCGATCTCCCGGGGAGAGGCCTCGGGGCCGAGGAAGGCGCCGTCCATGCCGTCGAGGCCAGCGGGGACCGACCGGGGCAAGCGCGCATGGAGGTGCTGGGCAGCGAGGGCCGCGCCCAGGGCTCCTCCTGCGTCCCCGGCGGCGGGCTGGACCCAGAGGCGCCGGAACCGGCCGTCCCGCAGCACCTTGCCGCTGGCGACGCAGTTGAGCGCGACGCCGCCGGCGAGGCACAGGTCGGGGAGCGCCAGCTCGTCCGCGAGGGAGCGGGTCAGGCGCAGCACCACCTCCTCGGTCACCGCCTGGATCGAGGCGGCCAGGTCCATGTCGCGCTGGGTGAGCGGAGCCTCGGGGCTGCGGGCGGGCCCCCCGAAGAGGGCGCAGAAGCGCTCGTTGATCATCCGCAGCCCGACGCAGTAATCGAAGTACCCCAGATCGAGCCGGAAGGAGCCGTCGGGCCTGAGATCGATCAGGTGCTCCAGGATGCGCTGGGCGTAGCGGGGCGTGCCGTAGGGGGCGAGCCCCATCACCTTGTACTCCCCCGAGTTCACCCGGAAGCCGGTGTACAGCGTGAAGGCCGAGTAGAGCAGCCCCAGCGAGTGCGGGAAGTGGATCTCCTTCAAGATCCGGAGCGAGCTCCCCTCGCCCAACGCCGCCGTCGTCGTCGCCCATTCGCCCACCCCGTCCAGCGTGAGCACCGCCGCCCGCTCGAAGGGCGACGGGAAGAACGCGCTGGCCGCGTGGCTCAGGTGATGCTCCGAGAAGAGCAGCCGCTCCTCCGCCGGGAACGCCTCGTCGATCGCCGCCAGCTCTTCCCCCAGGTGCCTGCGGAACAGCAGCTTCTCCCGCAGCCACAGCGGCATCGCCTCCGCGAACGAGCGGACCCCGCGGGGCGCGAAGGCCAGGTACGTCTCCAGCAGCCGCTCGAACTTCAGCAGCGGCTTGTCGTAGAACACCACCTGGTCCACCTCCCGCAGCTTCAACCCCCCCAGCGCCAGGCACGACGCGATCGCCCGCCGGGGGAAGCCCGCGTCGTGCTTCTTGCGGCTGAAGCGCTCCTCCTGCGAGGCGGCGACCACGCGGCCGTCCACCACCAGCGCCGCCGCGCTGTCGTGATAAAAGGCCGAGATCCCCAGGGTTTTCAAGGTCAAAACAGCGTGTAAAGAAAGGGCGCCACCGCCGACCCCTCGGCCAGCACCAGCGCGCCGCCCACCACCACCAGCAACACCACCAGCGGCGCCATCCATCGCTTGTTCCGGGCCCCCAGAAAGACCCACAGCTCTCCCAGCAGGGTGCGCATCGCTCGCCCAGCATAGCAACCCGCCTCCCCCCGCCGAGACCCCTCAGAACGGACGGCGAAAATCCGTGGCCGAGCCAGGGTCTCTTTCAACCCAGTAGGTCCGGGCGTGAGGGTTTGGGCGCGGAGAGATGGGGCTGGAGCCGAGGGTGCGGCGGAGCAAGGCGAAAGGGGTCAGGATCAGGAAGTAGAGGGCGCCGAGCAGGAGGGCCTGGGACAGGCGCTGCAGGGGCCGGGTGAGGGCGCGAAAGGCGCGGTGGGCGGGGCCCAGAGCGGCGGGGCGCAGGGTGGCGAGGAGGGCGAGGAGCGCGGCGACGACGAGCAGAGGCCAGCGAGGCGCCGCGTGGCGCAGGAGCGGGGCGAGGGCGACGAGGGAGGCAAGAGCGGCAGCGGTGAGGCCAAAGGCACGGTCGCTGGGGAGACGAACCGGGAGGTCGCGGGGGGCTTCGTGCTCCACGGCGCAGGACGATGCGCAAGGGCCCCGGGACCGTCAAGCGAGGGGCGTGCTACCGTGGTTTCCGTGGGCAATCCGGCGACGTCTCCCGCGGGGTCCGTGCAGACCATGTGGGCCCCCGGGCAAGAAGAGCTGTTCGCGGAATTGCTGGGGCGAGGGGCCTCGCTCCCCGGCGGGTGCCGCTGGGATGGGGCCAGCGTCGAGGCCGACTGCGCGCGGAGCAAGTACGCCTGCGAGGGCGGTGAACAGCGGCTGGAGGTGTGCTGCAGCGGGGCCGGGGTGCAGGTGCGGGGCGAGGTGGTCAACCCGGCGCTGAAGGCGGCGATCGAGGGGCGATTTCGAGGGCAGTCGCCGGAGATCGTCGAGGTGATCCGGCCGCCCGCTTCCCCCGGGGGTAGCCTGGTGTTCCCCTGGGCAGCCCTCGGTGCCGTCGCCCTGCTGGTCCTCGGCCTGCTGCTCCCCGGCCGCTCCGGGGCACCAGAGCGCGGCGGCGAGCGGGGTGCGTGGGGCGGGGCGGCGCTCTGCGGCGCCGGGGTCTGGCTGCTGTGCCGGGCGGTGGGGTTCCTGTTCCAGCGAGCGTTCTCCCAGCCGGTGGGGCTGCCGGTGCTGGGAGGGTCCTTGCTGCTGGGCCTCGTGCTGCTCGTGCTGGGGTCCTTCCTGGTGCAGCGGCGGAGGCGACGCCGGGCCGCCCCCTTTTACCCCGCGGTGGCGCTGCTTCTGGCGCCGACCCTGGGCTGGCTCCCTTTGGCCCAGGGGCCGACGCCGCGCTTTGGCCCCCTCGCGGTGGCCTCGCCTCGCTCGACGTTCCGCGCGGTGTCCGCCGAGCGCCGGGAGCTCTCGTACACGATCAACGAGCACGGGTTCCGCGGGCCCGGCTTCTCGCCCGGGCGCCAGGGCGACGCGACGCGGGTCGCGCTGGTCGGGGATTCGTACGTCTTTGGCATCGGGGTCGAGGAGCAGGAGACGCTGAGGGCACAGCTCCAGAGGGCCCTGGAGGAGCGAGCGCCGCGGAGGCGTTTCGAGGTGCTCAACCTGGGGATCCCGGGGAACAACCTGGCCTCTCACGTCGATCTGGTGGGCGCGCTCCAGGAGCGGCTCGCCGTGGACGAGATCATCGTGGGTCTCACCATCCCCAACGACCTGTCCCCCTGGGATCTGCAGGCGGCCCGGCGTGATCAGGCGCGCCCGGGCCTCTTCTCCTGGGCCTGCTGGTGGCTGGGCGCCGACGCCGCCGCGGGGCTCTGGGGGCACCGGCTCCTCCACCGCGAGGTGACCCAGTCAGGGCTCGACCTGCTGGACCGGGAGCTCCGTCGCCTCGAAGCGCTCCGCGGCGAGGCGCCCCGGGCGACGCTCCGCTGGTTTCTGTTCCAGGGCCCGGAGCCGCGGGTCGAGGGGTACCTCCGGGGCACCGCCCGCACCGCGCTCATCCCGCCGCTGCCCCAGCGCGCCGCGGACTACCTGCCCGGCGACGGGCACCCCAGCCCCACCGGCAACGCTCGCTTCGCCGCGGCCATCGCCCGCGCCCTGGTGCCCCCGGCGCCCTGAGCGCCCCCCGTGCTACCCTCGGAGCGATGCTGCGCCGCGCCCTCAAGAGCCTCTCGACCCAGGTCGCGTCCAGGGTCGATCAGGTCTTCTACTCGACCACCCTGGCCCCGCCCCGGAAGCCCCATGAACGCCCTGCGGACCCGGAGGGCGCCCACCGCGAACGTATGGAACTTCTGGATGCACTGGAGCGAGAGTACGGGGATCCGGGGTACCTGGCGGAGCCTGGCCTGTTCTTCCCGGAGCCGGGGGCGACGGAGGGGAGGGGGACGAAGGTGCGGTCGCTGGATCTGGGCCTGGACGTGGTGGATCTGCGGTGGCGCAGCCGCTTCGAGGTGCTGGGGAAGGCGGTGGCGGAGAGGTACCGGCAGCACGAGGAGAACAACGTGGCGCTGGCCCGGGTGTTCGCGCGGACGCAGGAGCGGAGGCCGGCGGTGGTGCTGATCCACGGCTACCTGGGGGGCGAGTTCGCGGTGGAGGAGCGGGTGCTGCCGGTCGAGTGGCTGCTGGATCGGGGGCTTGACGTGGCGCTGCTGGTGCTCCCCTTCCACGGGGAGCGGCGGCGCCGGACGCTGAGCAAGCCGGTGTTCCCGTCGAGCGATCCGCGGTTCACCATCGAGGGGTTCCGGCAGGCGGTGATGGATGCGCGGTGGCTGATCCGGTGGTTTCTCCAGCGAGGAGCGCCGTCGGTGGGGGTGCTGGGGATGAGCCTGGGGGGCTACACGGCGGCGCTGCTGGCGACGGTGGAGCCGCGGCTGTCCTTCGCGGCGCCGCTGGTGCCGCTGGCGTCGCTGGCGGATTTCGCCCGCGACGCGGGGCGCCTGGTGGGGACGCCGGAGCAGCAGGCGCTGCAGTACGAGCGGCTGGAGCGGGCGTTCCGGGTGGTGAGCCCGCTGGGGCGCCCCCCGGCGCTGGCGGGGGACCGGATGGTGGTGCTGGCCGGGGAGGCGGATCAGATCACGCCGGTGGCCCACGCGCGCCGGCTGGCCGAGCACCTGGGGGCGTCGCTGGAGCTCTTCCCCGGGGGGCACCTGCTGCAGCTGGGCCGGGGCCGGGCCCTGGAGCCGCTGGCCCGGGTGCTGGATCGCCACGCCCGGGTCCCCGGGGATCCTGCCGGGGGGCCGGAACTGCGCTAGAGCAGCCGGGTGAACACCCTTGGCCGTCTGTTCCGGTTGACCACTTTTGGCGAGAGCCACGGGCCCGCGCTGGGCGCCGTGATCGACGGGTGTCCCGCCGGCGTTCCGCTCGCCACCGAGGACATCCAGCGGGCCCTCGACCGGCGCCGCCCGGGGCAATCCGCGGTGACCACCGCGCGCCAGGAAGGGGATCGGGTCGAGGTGCTCTCCGGCGTCTTTGAAGGCAAGACGCTGGGCACCCCCCTCGCCGCCATCGTGCGCAACGAGAACCAGCGCTCCGGCGACTACGACAGGCTCAAATCGCAGGATCGCCCGGGCCACGCGGACCGAGTGTGGCGCGAGCGATTCCAGCACCGCGACCACCGGGGCGGCGGGCGCACCAGCGGCCGCGAGACCCTCTGCCGGGTCATCGGCGGCGCCGTGGCCGAGGCGTTCCTGGCCAGGGAATCCCCGGAGCTCCGCGTCGTCGGCTGGGTCGAGCAGGTCGGCACCCACCGGGCCTCGCCGCCGCCACCGGGGCTCGATCGGCAGGCCGTGGATGCGCACCCGACCCGCTGCCCGGATCTCGCGGCCGCCGCGCGCATCGAGCAGTCCATCCTGGAGGCCAAGGCCCGCGGCGACAGCCTGGGCGGGGTCATCGCGCTCCGCGTGACGGGGCTCCCGGTGGGCCTCGGAGAGCCTGTGTTTGGCAAGCTCAAGGCCCGCCTGGCGGACGCGCTCTCCGGGGTCGGCGCCGTGACCGGCGTGCTCTGGGGGCCCCCCGACCTGCAGGACGCGCTGGCCCTCCAGGGGTCCGAATTCCATCGCCACGCCAGCGCCTACGGCGGCATCCAGGGGGGCCTCTCCAACGGCGAACCGGTCGAGGTCCGCGTGCTCTTCAAGCCCCCGGCCACCCTCGGCGAGCACGCGCGGCAGGGGCGCCACGACCCCTGCATCCTCCCCCGGGCCGTGCCTGTCCTCGAGGCCATGACCAGCCTCGTCCTGGCCGATCTCTGGCTGCTCCGCGGCGCGTTCCCCCATCGCGCCGGGTGAATCCTCGGGTATCCTGCCCTCTGTGGCCCTGAACTGCCCCAAATGCCGCGCCCCCATGGCGGTCCTGCGCCTCGACGAGATCGAGATCGACCGCTGCTCCCAGTGCCACGGGCTCTGGTTCGATGGCCGCGAGCTCGAGAAGCTGCGCAAGCGCCCCGGCGCCGCGGCCCTCGACGATGGCGACCCGGCTGTCGGCAAGAAATTCAACGAATTTGACCGGATCTCCTGCCCTCGCTGCACCACCACCATGGTCCGCATGGTCGCCCCCGAGCAGCCTCATATCTGGTACGAGCTCTGCAGCGTCTGCGGCGGCTCTTACTTCGACGCCGGCGAGTTCCGCGACTTCCTCTCCTGGTCCCCGCTTGACCTCTGGCGCAGGCTTTTTTCCTCGCCCCGCCGCTGAACGCTTGGCAGTAGCACCTCGCCCCCGCTTGCCTTAATCTCCTCTCCTCCTCGCGCTTCCCTCTCGTCACCCCCAGAAGGGGCCTTCGATGCGACCTTTGCCTGCCTATCGCCTCTCCCTCCTCTCCCTGTCCGCGCTCCTGCTGGGCGCCTGCAACGGCCTCGTCCAGAACGATACCGTCGACGACCAGTTCACCGGCTACGCCGGCTCCTCCTCCCTCGGAGGCTCCGCTGGCTCCGCTGGCGCCCCCTTCGGTGGCTTCGCTGGCGTATCCGGAACTTCCGGACAGGGAGGCGCCGCAGGAATATCCGGAGCTTCCGGACAGGGGGGCGGCGGGGCAGCGGGCATCGCAGGCGCGGGCGGGGCCGCAGGCGCGGGCGGGGCCGCAGGCGCGGGGGCGGGCGGCATCGCGGGGGCGGCAGGAGCGGCGGGCGCGCCTCTCTTCTGCGGGGACGGGCTCTGCACCGCCCCCCAGGAGACCTGCGCGAATTGCGAGGCCGACTGCGGCCCCTGCGGCTCCTGCTCGCACGGGGTCTGCGAGGTCGGCGCCCCCCTGCAACCCTTCTGCGACGCCTGCACCGCTGCGGTCTGCTCCCAGGATGCGGTCTGCTGCGAGCTCCAGTGGGATCAGCTCTGTGTGCAGCTCGCCGATGATCTCTGCGCAGCCAACTGCGGCGCTGGCGGCGCTGGCGGCGCAGGGGCCGGCGGTGTCAGCGGTGCTGGCGGCGCAGGGGCCGGCGGCGCTGGAGCGGGTGGCGCAGGGGCTGGCGGCATCGCTGGTGCTGGTGCTGGCGGCATCGCTGGTGCCGGAGCTGGTGGCGCAGGGGCCGGTGGCGCGGGCGCGGGCGGTGCGGGCGCTGGTGGCGCGGGCGCCGGTGGGGCCGGGGCTGGCGGGGCTGGCGCAGGCGGGGCTGGCGCAGGCGGCGGAGGGGCCGGTGGCGCTGGAGCAGGTGGCGCTGGTGCTGGTGGCGCTGGCGCGGGCGGCGCTGGTGCTGGCGGCGCCGGGGCCGGTGGCGCGGGCGCGGGCGGTGCGGGCGCTGGTGGCGCGGGCGCCGGTGGGGCCGGGGCGGGCGGGGCCGGGGCGGGCGGAGCAGGCGCAGGCGGTGCGGGCGCGGGCGGCATCGCAGGCGCAGGGGCGGGCGGCATCAGCGGGGCGGGTGGTGCAGGCAACGGCGGGGCGGGCGGCGCGCTCCCCTGTGGCAACGGGGTCTGCAGCGCATCCGAGACCTGCGAGACCTGCCCCGCGGACTGCGGGCCTTGCGCTCCCTGTGTGCACTCGCCTTGCACGACCGGCGTGGCCCTCAAGAAAGATTGCTCGCCCTGCGTGGCGAAGATCTGCCAGCAGGATCCGTTCTGCTGCACCCAGACCTGGGATGACGTCTGCGTCGAGCAGGCCGAGAAGAACAGCTGCGGCTGTGGCGGCGCGGGCGGCGCGGGTGGTGCGGGTGGCGCAGGTACCGGCGGCGCGGGTGGCAGCGGCGTGGCGGGCACCAGCGGCGGCGCCGGGGCTGGCGCCACCTCCGGCGCGGGCGGCGGGCCACCCCAGCAATGCCTGGTCTGCCTCGTCGGAAACTGCGGGACGCAGCTCTCCACCTGCGTCAACAACGCCCAGTGCCAGCAGTGCCTCAACAACTTCACCGTGGCGTGCCTCGGCAACCAGGCCTGGCAGCAGCTCTTCAACTGCACCTGCAGCCAGTGCGGTCCGTCTTGCCCCGAGGCCTGCGGCGGTCCGGTCCCGACGCCGGCGCTCCCCGGAGCCTCGCTGGTCACCGGCGCCTGCGCCCACGATGTCTGCGAGGCTGGCGAGCCGCTCTCGCCCCTCTGCTCGCCCTGCGTGCAGAAGGTCTGCGATCAGGATGCCTTCTGCTGCGACGCCTCCTGGGATGACGCCTGCATCGAGCAGTACCAGCAGCTCTGCCCGGACGACAGCTGCCCCGGCGAGCAACCCTGAGGGCTCCGGAGCCGGCGCGTCGGGGCGGCCCTGGTCGCCTCGCGCCCCCTCTGCGCTCCGGAAGAAGGACTCATGGGACGACCCGCCTGGTTGTCGCGCTGGAAGCTCGTGGCCCTCGCCGGCGCCCTCGGCCTCGGGAGCCGCGGCGGAGCCCCCTCGGTCCCGCGCTCGGTCGATGGCGTCGCCACCCTGCTGGGCCGGGCCATCGAGGGCTCGGTGCGCCCCGGCGAGTTCGTCTGGGAGGCGCCGAGCAACCTCCTCGAAGAGCTCTTCCTGGGCCGCCGCGTGCTGTTCCTCGGCGCCCGGTCGGGGGCCCCCCGGGACCTGTACCGGGCCCGGATCCGCCTCTCGATGGAGGGGCACCCGCTCTCTGTAGAGAACCTCCATAATCTCACGGATACGCCGCTGGGCGACGAGGTGGCGCTCGCGGCAGACGGGCCCCACGCGACGCGGCACGTGGCGTTCGCGACGACGGCGTACGGCAAGGTGGCCTCGGTGACGCTCCTGGATCTGGAGGGCGACGGGGGGATCGTCGGCGCCAGGAACGCGCTGGAGCGGCTCCAGGGCAAGGTGAGCAACCTGGTATCGGTGGGGAGCTGGGGAGGCGTGGGGCGGGCAGATTTCTCCTTTGAAAACCCGGTCCCTTCGATCCGGCTCGGCCTGCAGCGCGGCAAGCTGCTGCTCCAGACCCCGGAGAACCCGCCGGTGACCTACGACCTGGCGCGGGGCAGCTTCGACGAGGGCGCCGAGGAGGTGGGGGTCACGGCCCAGCGGCAGCCGCACCTTCGCAAGGCCAGCATCCTCTGGGCGGTGGACACGGTGCGCGGGGTGATCGGCCCCGGGCCCATCGCCTGGCTGGAAGAGACCTTCTTCGGGGCGCGAGACCTGGTGCGCCGCGCTGGCTACCGGATGACCACGTCCACGCCAGCGGCGGTGGACCAGGGGGGGCCTCCCCCCTCCCCGCCCCTCGACGCCTCCGCCGCGGGGGACGACGGCGGCTACTGGCCCCCCGCACGGCTGCCCAGCATCTGGCAGGCGCCAGAGCCCCAGGAGGGGGCCTGGGAGCCGGTGGCGTTGCCCTTCCTCAAGAAGCTCCCTGGCGCCGAGGCGCCCCCCTATTTTTACCGGACATCCATCAAACCAGATCCGAAACGCCCCTACGCCCAGGTGCTGATCGTGGCCCTCGACATGCGTCAGCTCGAGCTGAACATGGAGGGCGGCGTCGAGGATCCGATGCCCCTGACTGGCACCAAGAGTTTTGGCCGTATCCCCCGCGAACCCGAGGTCCTTTCGCGCGTCGTCGGGGCCTTCAACGGCGCCTTCAAGACCACCCACGGCGCCTACGGGATGATGGTGAACCGGCGCGTGCTGCTGCCGCCCAAGGCCGGCGCCGCCACCGTCGTCGTCACCGAGGATCGCCGCGTGGGGCTGGGCGCCTGGGGCCCGACCGAACAGATCCCCGACGACCTGCTCTCCTTCCGCCAGAACCTCGACCCGCTGGTGCTCGACGGCCAGTTCAACCCGACCGGGCGGCTCCAGTGGGGCTTCCAGCTCGCCGGCCACAGCGTGCTCACCGAGCGCTCCGGGATCTGCGTGACCAGGCCCGGGCACTTCTTCTATTTCTGGGGCGACGATGTGTCCGGGATCACGCTGGGAAAGGCGATGATCCAGGCCGGCTGCGTCGCCGGCATGCACCTCGACATGAACCCGAAGCACACGGGCTTTGTGTTCACCGACATCCGCGACATCAAGAAGAAGGACTACGACACCCGCCTGCTCTCGCCGCAGATGGAGATCTTGCCGGATCGCTTCATCGA
>JALOQB010000022.1 GCA_025453595.1 Polyangiaceae bacterium | reverse complement strand
ACGCAAGCACGGGCAATGCGCGAACCAGAAGCCGCAGAGCTTCCTGGTGAGGTCGACCTTCGTGGTGAAGAACCACGTGCTGCCAGGGCCCCATGCGCGGGCGCTGAACTACCGGATCAAGCAGTACGGCCGGGTCGAGGATCACGGGACGAGCGCGCAGAACGCCCACCTGGCGAGCCATTACATCCGGCCGACGACCTTCTTCGGGCTACCGATCCAGATGCACGAGCGGGTGATCCCGGCGCTGGCCTGCGTCGAGGCCGATCTGAAGAAGAGCTGCGGTCAGCACGGGTACAAGCCCCAGGCGATCGGGGGCCACCGGGACCACAACAGCTACCGCGGGGGCGAGGTGACCAACCACCTCTTCGGCATCGCGATCGACATCGATCCGGAGCGGAACCCCTGCTGCCGCTGCGTCGAGCCGTGGCCCGATCACCCGGCCTGCCAGGGGGACAAGAAGACGATCTACGAGCGGATGGCGATGCCCAGGTGCTGGGTCGAGACCTTCGAGCGCCATGGGTTCCACTGGCTGGGGCACGACCGGCTGCAGGACACGATGCACTTCGAATTTTTGGGGAAGCCCGAGAAGATCTTGAAGTGACGGGCCCGACAGCCAGGCTCAGGAGCGGGTGGGGAGGACGCGCTCGACGGGGCCCGGGATGCCGAGGCTGTTCCGGAGGCCCTGGGCCTTGATGTAAGGCGCGTGAGGGGGCCGGGGCACGTGGCGCCCGAAGCCGCGCTCGGTGACGAGCTGGTCGTTCTCCCACTGGATGCGGCCCCGGGTCATGGTGAGGGCGGGGTTGCCCACGGTGGTCATGCCCTCGTAGATGTTGAAGTCGATCTTCTGGTGATGGGTCCTGGCGCTGAGGGTGCGGGTCTTGTTCGGGTCCCAGATCACCAGGTCGGCGTCGGCGCCGGGGGCGATGGCGCCCTTCTTCGGGAACACGTTGAAGATCCTGGCGGCGTTGGTGGACGTGACCGCCACGAACTCGCTGGGGGTGAGGCGCCCGGTGCGGACGCCGTGGTGCCAGAGGACGGTCATGCGATCCTCGACGCCGTTGGTGCCGTTGGGGATCTTGCGGAAGTCTCCCAGGCCCATCTGCTTCTGGGGGGTGCAGAAGCAGCAGTGGTCGGTGGCGGTGGTCTGGAGGCTGCCGGCCTGGAGGCCGCGCCAGAGGGCGTCCTGGTGCTCGCGGCTGCGGAAGGGGGGGCTCATGACGTAGTGGGCGGCCCGGTTCCAGTCGGGGTCACGGTAGACCGAGTCGTCGATCACGAGGTGCTGCGAGAGCACCTCGCCGAACACGCGCTGGCCCTCGCGGCGCGCGCGCTCGATGCTCTCCAGGGCGTCGATGCACGAGGTGTGGACCACGTAGAGCGGCACCCCCAGCACCTCGGCGATGCGGATGGCGCGGTTGGCGGCCTCGCCCTCGACCTCCGGAGGGCGCGACAGCGGGTGCCCCTCGGGGCCGTGGATCCCGCGGTCGTAGACCTCCTTCTGGAGCCGCGCCACCAGCTCGCCGTTCTCCGCGTGGACGGTGCAGAGCGCCCCGAGCTCCCGGGCGCGGGAGAAGCTGTGCACCAGGATCTCGTCGTCCGCCATGATGGCGCCCTTGTACGCCATGAAGTGCTTGAAGCTGTTGACGCCGTGGTCGCGGACCAGCACCCCCATGTCCTCGTGCACCGTGTCGTCCCACCAGGTCACCGCCACGTGGAAGCTGTAGTCCGAGGCTGACTTCTCCGCCCAGCCGCGCCACGCCCGGTACGCCTCCAGGAGCCGCTGCTGCGGGTTGGGGATCACGAAATCGATGATCATCGTCGTGCCGCCCGCCGCCGCCGCGCTCGTCCCCGAGAAGAAATCCTCCGAGGCCACCGTCCCCATGAAGGGAAGTTCCATATGAGTATGGGGGTCGATGCCGCCGGGCATCACGTAGGCGCCGGAGGCGTCGATGACGCGGGCGCCGGCGGGGACCTCGAGATCCGGGCCGACCGCCTCGATGGTTTCACCGACGACGCGGACGTCGGCGCGGAGTTCACAGTCGGCGGTGACGACGGTCCCGCCCTTGATCACGAGAGAGTGCATGAGGGTCCTCCGGAAAGGGACACAGTATGAGGCACCCAGGGGGGTCGTGGGCACCCTTTACGGTATCCGGGTGGGACGGTTGCTACCCCCTTGCTTGCCTTTGGTGATAAAGGTTTTGTCATGTCCTCCCGTCTGTTCTGTGCATGGGGCTTGCTATGGCTTGTGATCCAGGGGTGCGGTGACGGCGCCGAGAACAAGGCCCCCCCGCAGGACCCGGGGGACGGGGCGGGTGGCACCGCGGCGGGGGCCGGCGGGGCGGCCGGGACCGGAGGTTCCGGAGGGAGCGCGGGCGTCGGCGGAGGGGGCACGGCGGGCGTTGCAGGCGCGGGCGGCGCGGCGGGCGGGGGGGCCGGGGCAGCGGGCGAGGGCGGCAGCGCGGGCGCCGGAGCAGGCGGGAGCGCCGGGGGGAGCGGAGAGGGAGGCAGCGCGGGGGCAGCGGGGGTGGCGGGGGCCGGAGGCGACGGGGGGGCCGGCGGGGGCGTTCCGCAGTGCTGCGAGGCGACCCCCGGCGTGAAGGGCTGCGCGGCTGATCCAGAGGTCGAGGCCTGCGTCTGCGCGCTGGATTCGGCATGCTGCGAGCAGGAGTGGGGGGAAGCCTGCCTGGTCTCCCGCATGTCCTGCGGGAACCTTTGCCCGGGGACCTGCTTCAAGGACGCCGATTGCGCCGGCAGCAACAACCCTTTCTGCCTCGACAAACGCTGCGTCCCTTGCCTCGATAACGTGCACTGCACGGACCCGAAAAAACCCATCTGCAACCAGCTCCAGGGGGCCTGCGCCCAGTGCGCCTTCGACACCGACTGCCTCCCCGGGGACGTCTGCAACCAGCAGGCCGGCGTGTGCCAGACGCCCTGCGTCCCCCCGGCCTGTGGCGGCGAGTGCGCGGTCGACGGCGACTGCAAGGACCCGACCCGACCGTACTGCTCCGGCAACGCCTGCCTGCCCTGCGCCGAGGACAAGCACTGCACGGCGCCCGGGGCCCCGGTCTGCAACCTGGTCAAGGGCGGCTGTGCCGAGTGCCTCTTCGATGACGACTGCGGCCCGGGGAAATTCTGCGATCAGAAGCAGGGCACCTGCGATGGTTGCACCTCAAACGATCAGTGCAACAACGCGAACACACCGCTCTGCGATCCGGGGACGAAGTCGTGCGTGGGCTGCGTGGACGACGGGGACTGCAAGGACCCGGGCGCCTCGACCTGCGACGGCGGCACCTGCGTGTTCAAGTGCGCGTCGGACGGGGACTGCAAGGAGTTCTCGCGCCCGCTGTGCGAGGAGGCGACGGGCCAGTGCGTGGGGTGCTTCTCGTCCCTTGACTGCCAGACGTTCCCGGGGGCCTCGGTCTGCGACCCGGCGCTGCGGCTCTGCGTGGGGTGCCAGGCGGACAGCGACTGCAAGGTGCCAGGGAAAGGCGCCTGCGAGGCGCTCACGGGGAGCTGCGTCGAGTGCACGGGCAACAGCGACTGCACCGCCCCTGGCAAGGGGACCTGCTTCAACAACGCCTGCGTCGAGTGCACCGGGGATCAGGACTGCACCTCGCCGCAGAAGCCCTTCTGCCAGCCCCAGCAGGGGGTCTGCGTGGGGTGCTTCAACAACGCGGACTGCAAGAACCCGGGGCAGCCGGTGTGCACCCAGGGTCAGTGCACCGCCAAGTGCACGAGCAACGCCCAGTGCACCGCCCCGGGCCTGCCCGCCTGCGACACCGCCACCGGGGCCTGCGTCAACTGCGTGACCAACGCCCAGTGCACGGCGCCCGGCAAGCCGGTGTGCACCGCGAACGTCTGCACCGCGGCCTGCAAGGAAGACACGGATTGCCCCTTCCTGAACCAGGTCTGCGATGTCGCCTCGGGCAAGTGCGGCGAGTGCTTTTCCAGCAGCGACTGCAAGGTGTCGTTCCTGCCGGTGTGCCTGGTGCAGCAGAACACCTGCGTCCAGTGCATCAACAACGGGGATTGTCAGGCGCAGGGGCTGGCGTTCTGCAACAGCGAGAGCAACCTCTGCACCGAGTGCAACCAGGACAGCGACTGCACCCCCGGCAAGCCGATCTGCGACACGGGCACCTGCAAGGAGAAGTGCAAGAGCGACGCGGACTGCCAGGCCCCGATCCAGACCTGCGAGCTCGCGACCGGTCGCTGCATCGAGTGCACCTCGAACGCAGACTGCGCCGACACGCCCCTCACCCCCACCTGCGATCTCGCCACCAGGAAGTGCGTTCCTTGAGGATCGTGAGGGGCTCCCAGGCCCGCAGTCGCCGTACTGCCTCGATGGCGACGGAGCGTGAGCGGTCCAGCGAGGGAGCTCGCGGGGATCGATGACATAGAATGTCCGCGCCTTGAACCGACGGATCAAGGCGAAAAATCGGGGAGAAGGGGCCGAGTGGAGAGGAAAGTCTTCCGTGGTTGGGAGGGGTGGCGTTAGGCTGCGCGTCCCGAGGCCGGCTGTCGAGGCGAGGGTATCGTGGAGGCTCGCGATGCGCAGGTTCGAGTTCGTCGAGGGTAGCAGCGCCAAGTTCTGGTCTACCGACGTGGAAGGCCAAAAATTCATCGTGGTGTACGGCAAGATCGGCACCGCGGGGTCCCGCAAGGAGAAGGAGTTTCCCAGCGCGGAGGCGGCCTACAAGGAGTACGAGAAGAAGGTCGCCGAGAAGCTGCGAGAGGGCTACAAGGAGGTCGAAGGCGGGTCTGCGCCGGCGGCCCCGGTGGCGAGCGCGCCGGAAGAGAAGAAGGAGACGCGGAAGGCCGGGCCTGCGCCGATGCCGCCGCGGAACCAGGGGGCACCGACGGGCGAGGGGGTGGCGACGGCGACGAGCGCGGTGCAGCGGCTGAGCCGCGCGCTGGGCGGCAAGCGCAGCTGGCACGCCAAGCTGGAGGCGCGGCGGGCGCGGCGGGCGCTGTCCAGGCTGGGCGGGGTCGACCCTTCCGAGCACGGCGAGCTGGGGGGCGCGGTGGACGCGCTGCTGGCCCGGGTGGGCCGGGGCAAGGGGAAGCTATCGCTGCTCCGGGCGCTCGATCTGCTGTGGACGATGGATGTGCGGGTCTACGAGCGGCAGCTGGCCACCTGGAAGGCCGCCGAGGCTCCCCTGCGGGAGGTGGCGCTGCTGGGCAAGCTGGCCGAGCAATTCCCGGAGCCAGAGCTCGCGTTCCGGCTGGGCTGCCTGCTGCTGGATCGCCCGGGCCGCGGCATCAGCGGCAACGAGGCGGGCTGGTCCCGGCTCTGGCGGGACGTGGCTCCCTACCTCCAGGCGCAGCTGACGCAGCAGGGGACCACCCTGCGCAAGTACCTCCAGACGATCGATACGGCAGGCGACCCCTCCCTCGCGGCCCGCGTGGCGCGGCTGAAGGACCAGTGAACGATGGCGAACGAAACGATGCAACTGGCAGAAATCCAGCGACTCGCCCGGACCGAGGCGCCTGGCCTGGCCGATCTGCTCAGGCAATACCTGGAGCAGGGCGATCCAGATCCCTTCGAGGAGACCGTCCAGCAGACCGACGAGGACGGAGAAACGAAAGAGGTCCAGGTACGCAAGGAGCCGCCGGAGAACTGGATCAGCTTCTCTGACCACAGCAACCTGCTTGAGCGTGCTCGGGCCCGGCACAGCCGTCAGGCGCGCCAGCAGCAGATCCAGGAGGCATGGCAGAAGTTCCTGGCCCAGGATCCCTCGCTGCTGCCGCCTCGCTTCCAGCTCGCCGAGCTGCTCGATGCGCTGCACCAGCAAGGCACGGCGACGGCCCGGGCCCTGCTCATCGAGATCTGCCAGGATGTGCCGCTGCGCTACGGCGTCTGGGGTGGGCTCAAGCGCATCTACAAGAAGGCCGAGGCCTCCCTCGACGCAGAGCTCTTCGGGGTGCTGGCGGCCCGCTTTGATCAGGGGGCGACGAGCCCCGCCTACGACCGGGACGTGAGCGGGGAGACCCTCGGCTACCTGCGCCGGCGCGCCTGGCGCTTCCTGAGGCAGCTGGGCGCCTCGGTGCCCGAGATGTACCCGCGCTTCGCCGCCGAGGTGCTCCGGAACTACCCTTCCAGCGCCGACATCCACGGGCTGTGGGTGATGAACCACATCGTGGGGCACGGCACCAAACATTACGATCTGCGCAGCTTCTCGGGCCGGTTGCCGCCAGAGGACATGGTGAAGCACCGGGCCTTCCCGGAGTCCTGGAAGCGCTCGCCGGACGAGCTGATGTTCCTGCTGGACGCGTGCAGGCACGACGTGGTGGCGCGCTTCGCGATCCAGGGTCTGCAAAAAGATTTCCCGGAGCGACTCCGGAGCGTGTCGACCGCGTGGCTGGCCCGGCTGCCGTACCGCAAGCTCGACAGCATCGACGCCTTCGTGGTCGAGACCCTCTCGGGCTCGCCCGAGCTGCACCAGGGCAAGCTGCGGGGGCTGGGCCTCCACGACGCGGTGCTCGAGCTCCTCGGCTCCAGCAACAAGGTCGCCTACAAGTACGCGGCTGAATACGCCCGGGCCCACGCTCGTGACATGGAAAAAGAGCGGCTGTTCAGGCTGCTCTCCTCGGACCACAAGGAGCTGGTCGAGCTGGCCCAGTCGCTGCTGACCGCTCGCCCCCCGCGGGAGCTCGGTCATGCATTCATCGCCGAGCTGCTCTCGCCCAAGGTCACCCGGGAGTGGGCCACCAAGGCCCTCTCCGAGAGCTTCGAGCGCAGCGAGCTACCCCGCGAATTCCTCGTCGATATGCTCTACGGCGAGGAAGAGCAGCGGGACTGGGCGAAGAAGTACATCGAGAAGAAGTACCCCGGTACCGAGATCGGGGCCCCGTTCTGGACCCAGGTGCTCGACGACAAGCGCGCCGAGGAAGAATCCGATACCGTCGAGGTTGCCTTCAAGTTTCTCGGGAAATACAAGGCCGCGGACATCGGCGTCGACTGGCTCGTGGACGCCCTCACCAGGGACTGGCTCAACGGAGAGGCCTCCGCGCTGCTCCAGAAGGCAACCCACCTGCCGGGGCTCAACATCGAACGCCTCAAGGGCATGGTGTTCAACCCATCCCTGCGCACCGACGCGCTGGCCATCCTGGGGAACCCGAAGCTGGTCAGCTCGAAGGAGCTCGGGCTCCCGTGGCTGCTCGCGCTGGCCAAGCGCCCTGACACCGACCTCCACGAGTTCGCCCACCGCTACCTGCTGGAGCACATGAAGCCGGCAGACTTCGCCGAGGGCGACGCCCAGGCGGGTGCCTCGCGCCTCTTCGGCCTCGCCCTCGGGGAGCAGGAGCCGGTCCGCGCCTTTGCCCAGACCTACCTGCTCTGCCACCACCCCGCCCTCGGGCCCGAGCAGCCCAGGAGCAAGCAGTTTGGGCTCAAACCAGTCCTCAAGGAGAAGGACTACGATCCCCAGAAGATCTGGGGGCTCTTGAGGGACGAGCGGGCCGACGTGCGCGCCTTCGCGCTCCAGCTCGTGCGCCCGAACCTCAGAGCATGGAACCTCCATACACGCGTGTACGAGCTGGCGGATCTGGAGCCGAAGGAGGTGCGCACGCTGGCGTACGCGGCGCTGGAGGGGGCCGGGAACGAGCTGGCAGACCCGCAGGTGGCGCTGAAGCTGGAGGAGCTGGACGCGGCGCCGATCTTCCAGATGACGGAGAGCACGAAGCGGGCGACGCGGGACGTGGCGATGGGGCTGATCCGGAGGCACTACACGCGGCTGGGAGGGGCAGAGCGGCTGGGCTGGCTGATGCAGAGCGCAGACCGGGAGGTGCGCCTGTTCTCGGTGCGGCTGCTGTGGGAGAAGCACCGGCCCCGGTCGTACCCGCAAGGCTGGAAGCCCCGCAAGGCGGCGGACGTGCCGCTGACGGACGAGGGGCGCTTCGAGGACGTGGAGGCGCTGCGCGGGCTTCTGCGCCGCCTGCTGTTCGGGCTGCCTCCGGGCCGTTCACCGGCCGGGGATAGCGAGACGAAGCGGCGGCACGTGTCGGCGAGCGTCATCAAGAAGAACATCGTGGAGCTGGTGCGTGATCTCGGGGCGGAGGACGCGGCCTTTGCGGCCCTGGTCGCCCCGGTGTTGCAGGAGTTTTCCGGTTCCCTGGCCCGCGGCGAGTGGCAATCCTGCCTGGCCGCCTTGACCCACCTTCACCGGGCGCACCCCGGTCTTGCGATCCTGAGGACGTGATGGCGCAGCACAACATCGGCCATTTCGAGAGAGTACGCGCGCTGGCGAGCGGGGCGCGGGTGTTGGTCCTGGGCGGCGAGCGCGATGGCGCCTCCAGCCAGGTGACGTTCTTTGACGTCGTGAGCCACAAGCGGGTGGCTGCGGCGACGATCCCGGCGCACGTGCACGGGGTCACGATCGCCGGCGAGGTGGCCGTGGCAGCCTGCTCCGACGGCAAGCTGCGGTTCTACAAGGCAGGCACGGGGGAGGCGCTGCGAGAGATCGAGGCGCACCAGGGGGCGGCCACGGCGGTCGTGGCGCTCGCGGACGGCGGCAAGGTGCTGAGCGCGGGGGCCGACGGGAAGCTGCGCCTCTTCACGACGGCCGGGGCGCTCCAGAGCGAGTGGTCCCTCTCCTCGATGCCGCTGCGGGCGGCGGCGGCGGATCCGACCGGGGAGTACATCGCAGCAGCGGGCGACGACGGCGTGGTGCGGGTGATCACGCTGGCCGGCGGTGCCCTGCGCGAGATGCCGGGGCACGAAGGCTCCGTGCGTGCGCTGGCCTTCACCCCCCGGGACGGACGCATCGTCTCCGGCGGAGAAGACGGCCTGATCCGCATCTGGTTCCTCGCGGGCGACATCGACTGCGAGGTTCGCGGCAACGACGACGCAGGGCACAAGGGCACCGTCCACGGGCTGCTCTTCCTGCCAAACCCCAAGGTCAAGGCGGGCACGGAGGATCCAGGTGACCGCTTTGTCTCCGTCGGCAGCGACGGGAAAGCCAAGTTCTGGCGCCTGGAAGATCGACGCAAACCGCGCTCCATCGACGTCCAGACCGGCAACCACGCGGCCCACGCGCTCGCCTTCGCCAAGATCACCAAGGGCGACCAGTTTGGCCTCCTGCTCGTGGGCGGTGACCACGTCTCCGTCGATCAGGTCTCCGTCGATCAGGCGGGGGCCCCGGGCTCTTCCATCGTCCTCGGTCACGGGTTCTTCCCGCTGCGCGAGGCCTTCTCCTCGAACGCCAGGGCGGCCCACGAAAACGCCGTCCGCGAGCTTGCCCCTCTCGAGGAGCCGGAGGCCATCAACATGATGGTCCAGTCCCTCAATGGGGGTCGCTTCCCCGAGGTGCAAGAGCTGATCGCCCGCGAGTTCGGCAAGCATCGCCGGCTCAAGGGGCGCCCTGCGCTCCGCACCGCGCTCCACTCGAATCACGCATCGGTGCGCTTCGCCTGCTACGAAGCGCTGATCCAGATCGAGGGGGAAGACTCGCTCAACCCCCAGCGGTCCGCGCTCCAGTCCAAGCACGGCGATCTTCGCATCCGTGCCATCCATGACCTCGCCACGAAGCACAAGAGCTCTCCGCTCGTCGGCGGCCTGCTGGCCGGGCACATGGCGAGCAACATCGCCCTGGTGCGCGTCGCTGCCCTGGAGGCCTACGCCAGCCTCTTTGACGAAGGCTCGGTCGAGCCCCTGCTCACCGCCTTCGAGCGAGGCACGCCGGATCTCAGGAGCGAGGCCCTCGTGCGCGCGGCGCTGGGCGGCCTGCTGACGCACCCCAAGATGGCCGCCATCCTGACCCAGGCGCTCGACAACGAGGATGCCTCGGTCCGTCGGTTTGCGTTCGCCATCCAGGTCCTTCACCACCCTCCCCTCGCGGCTCGACTGGAGAGCCGCGATCAGGATTTCCAGCGCACCGTCGCCGAGGTCAGCCGGCTGGCGGCGACGATCCGTTCGGGCTTTCAGGCCCGCCAGGAAGGGAAAACGCCGGGGGATGCGGAGCAGGATCAGGCGCGGCTGGCCCTCGGAAAGAAGGTGTCCGCCGACACCACGCCGGTCGAGGCCGATCTGGCCCCGCTGCTGGCGGCGATGGCTTGCCGGACCCCGGACACGGCGCTGCGAGGCGCGCGAGGGCTGGCGGATCTGGGGGATATCCGGGCGCTGGGGGCGCTGCTGCAGCTCTCGCGAGAGGCGGACAAGCAGATCCGGCGGGAGGCCGCGGCGGCGCTGCGGGCGCTGGAGGATCCGAGGGCCAAGAAGCGTCTGGCCTGGATGCTGGACGACGCGGACGCAGACGTGAGGACCGCGGCCTACGAGGCGTACAGCAAGCTGGAGCTGGACCCGCTGGAGCTGGCGGAGACCGCGCTGCGCTCGTCCCAGAAGGACATCCGGGTGCAGGGGCTCAACCAGCTGGTCAAGCAAGGGGACAAGCGGACCGATTCGACGACGACCTTGCTGGGAGATGCGCTGGAGGACGAGTCCGCAGAGGTGCGTGCGGAGGCGTTCCGGACGCTGTGGTCCTGGCACAGCAAGAGCCCGGAGCAGGCGCTGGCGCGGGCGCTGGACGCGCGCTTCCCGGACCTGCGACACAAGGCGGTCCAGGAGCTCGAGACCCTCGGGAAGGACAAGGAGAAGACCTGGGCGCAGGACCGGCTGCTGGCGGCGATCCAGGATCGAGACGAAGCGGTGGCGCTGGCGGCCTTCGAGGCGCTGGTGAAGCTGCGGGGCAAGGAGGACAGCGGGGCGCCGCTGGCGGCCCTCGGGGCGGTCCACGGGAAGGTGCGCGCCGCCGGGGCCAAGGCCTGCCGCCACCTGACCGTCGAGGCGACGCGGGGGCCGCTGACCAGGCAGCTCCAGGACGACCACGCAGAGGCGCGGGCAGAGGCGCTGGGGGCGCTGGACAAGCTCCTGCCCAGGGAGGCAGGGCCGCTGTACGCCGCGCTCCAGGGCTCGTTCTACGACCTCAAGGTGCAGGCCGCGGAGCTCCTGGCGGATCGAGGGGATGATCAGCTCATCGATACGATGCGCGGCTTCCTTGCCGACAAGGACCTGAAGACCCGGCTCCCGGCGGCGCTCCTGCCGGAGCTGGCGACGCTGCGTTACCGGGCGTCAAAGGCGCTGGCGACGCTGGCCTCGCCCCGGCTGCTCTCGTACTTCGCGAACGAGCTGCTCAAGGACGAGGACGGCGCGGTCCGGGAGCAGGCCGCGCGAGGGCTGTCGCTGGCCTGCCGCAAGGGCGACGAGCGGTACCTGCTGGACGCGCTCGGGCACAAGGATGTCGCGGTGCGCTCCTGGGCCGCGGAGGGTCTGGCGAAGCTGGGCGACGTGCGTGCGTTGCCGGTGCTCACGGGCCATCTACGCCACGAGCACCCGCCGGTGCGGGTGGGGGCGATCCTGTCGTTCGCGGCGCTGGGGCCCGAGGGCTACGGGGGCATGCTGCAGGGGCTGGAGGACGCCGCCGCCGACGTGCAGGAGCTGGTGTTCCTGATCGTGATGGCGCGGGACCTCCGGGCGTTCCGCCAGGGGGACGCGCCGGACCTGCTGACCAGCGCGATCTCATCGCAGCGCCCCGAGATCCGGTACGCCGCGGCCCGGGCCCTCGAGCTGCGCGGCGACCCGGAGCGGTACCTGCACCACCTGATCGAGGCGCTGCTGCCGCCGAAGCCCGAGAAGGCGTCGGCGATGAAGGACTGGCCCGACGAGCCGACCCAGGGGAAGCTGATGGTCGCCCTGGCGGAGAGCATCGCCTCCGAGCAACCCGATGTTCGCTACGCAGCCTCCCAGGCGCTGCGGTTGCGATCGCGTCCGGCAGAGTATTTCCGCCAGGTCGAGAAGCTGACGCGCACCCGCACGGCCTCTCGTCCGGCCCCCGCGGACACGACCCCGAGGCCCGCCACTGGCGAGGAGATGTGGGGCGCCAAGGGGTGGCTCCGGCGTCTCTTCCGCGAGACCGAGGCCGGCGTGGTGAACGATCAGGTACCGGACGGCGAGCAGCAGCGGCTGCGCTGGCTCGCTTTCGGGGCCTACGTGGGCCTGCTGCGTCAGGTCAGCGGGGGGGACGAGGGGCACCGGGTCCGCCGCGATGCCATCGAGCGGGTGGTCGAGCTGGTGCAGCAGAACGCCGTGGGCCTCACCGCGGCACTCCCTCCGCTGGGCCGCGCCCTGGAAGACCCGAATTACCTGGTGCGACGGGCCGCCTTTGCGGGCCTGAAGCGCCTGTTCCCGGAGGGCGCCAACGAGCCGCTGGTGCTCGCCCTCGGTAGCTCCTCCGATGACATCGCCCGGGCCGCGCTCGACGAGCTGGCAGCGCGCGGCGAGGCGAGCCGCGAGGCCATCGCTCGGGCCTTGAACGCCGGGGCCTCGGAGGTGCGCAAGCACGCCTTCTCGCTGCTCGAAGGGCTCTACCCCAAGGGCAGCCTGGAGCCCCTCTTCCATGCCCTGCAGAGCGATCACTCGGACATGCGTCTGGGCGTGCTCCAGCGCCTGGCGAACACGCCGGATGAGCGGGTCCTTGGCGCGCTCCTCAAGGCGCTCCGCAGCGAGCACGACGACCTCCGGATGATGGCCGCCGAGCTGCTTGTCAACCGGAAGAACGACGCCGCGGCGGAGGTCCTCGGCAACTTCCTCCGGAGCGAGGACGAGGGCCTCCAGGAGCGGGCCCGGAACGCCCTCGCTCGCCTGGGTAGCCAGGCCGCCGTCGCCGTGCTCGCCGGTCGCCTGCAGGAAGAAGCGACCGAAGCGCTCAAGACGAACCTGCTCAAGGCGCTGGCCCGCAGCAGGAACGAGGCAGCTCTTTCGCCGCTGTGCCAGCGCTTCTCGGACGAGAGCGAGGCGGTGCGGGTCGCGGCCTTCGAGGGGGCCTTCTCCCTGTCCAAGATCGATAGCCACCGGCGCAACTGGCCCCTGGCGCTGCAGGCGCTGCACGCCGGGGCCCAGTCGCGAGCGCCAGAGCTGCGGCGCCGGGCGGCCGTGGAGCTGGAGCACGGCGAGGAGGTCGGCCAGTCCACGGTGCTTCGCTCCCTGTTCCTGGATCGCGATCAGGAGACCCGGAAAGCCGCTGTCGAGAGCTACGCGAGCCGTGTGCGGAAGAAGAACGCGCCGGTCGAACCGCTCGAAGACGTGCTGCGCAAGGGCGCCCGGGAGACCCTGCTCGCCGCGGCGGAGGGCGTCGCCGAGCGCGGAGGCGCGGGGGCGCTCCGTCCCCTGCTGCTCTTCACCCGCGCTGGCGAGGACCACGAGCGCCCTCGCGCCATCCTCGCCCTCGGCGCCCTCGGCGACGCCCGGGCCCTGGCGGAGCTGGAGCAGATCGCCTCGGGAGGCACCGAGGAGGCTCCGGTCGAGGAGGCGATGCGCACCGCCGCCATCGAGGCCCTGGGCAAGCTCCACGACAAGATGCTCGATACCGAGGTCAAGAAGCGGCTGTTCGATGGCCTCCGTGCCGGGCTCAGCGACCCCAAGGTGGAGGTGCAGCAGGCTTCCCTCCGGGGCCTCCGGTGGATCAAGGACGAGCGCGCCAGGGCCGCCATCGAGGCCACCTTGCTCGAGCGCAGCGTCCGCTGGAACGTCAAGGTCACCGCCGCCGAGATCCTGGGAGAGCTCAAAAACATGGGCTCGGAGCCCGCCCTGCTCGCGGCCCTCAAGGACAGCGACAACGACGTGCGGAGCACGAGCTACCAGTCGCTCCGGAAGCTCTTCCCCCAGGATCGGGTCCGGGTCGACCTCCACGCGCTGACCCTCGACGACACCGACCTCGCCGAGCCCGCGGCCCGCTACCTCGCCGACGAGGCCGATCCAGCGCTGCTTCTGCCCAAGCTGGCCGAGCAGATCGACGAGGAGCTGGTGAACAAGCTGCGCTTCGGTCTGCTGCGCAGGCCCACCCTGGCCGACGAGTCCCTGGCCCCCTTGCTCACCCACGACACGGTCGTCGCACGGAGCAGCGCGGCCTGGCTCCTCGGGGCCCGTACCGCCGCGACCGGCTCCCCCGAGCTGGCCGCGGCCCTCCTCGCCGCCGAGAAGAAGACCGCCGCCTGCTGGGCCAAGGCCAGCGACGACGACCAGCTCGAGGAGGTGGCCGCGTGGCGCACCATCCTCTGGACCTTGCGCATCCGGAAGTTCTCTACAGCCACCGCGAGGCTCCGGGAGCTGGCGACCTCGGACCCGCAGAAGGTGCCGGAGTCGATCCGGGTCGAAGCGCTGGGGGGGCTCCAGGAGCTGGGGAGCACCAGGGAGGACGTGAGCGCGATGGAGGCGGCGCTGCGGGACCCGAGTCCGACGGTCCGGGCGCTCGCGGCCAAGGGCCTCCAGCGTCATGCGCCAGGCCAGGCGCTGGGGTTGCTGCTCAAGGTGCAGCCCCAGGATCCCATCTCCTTCGCGAGCGCCAGCCCGGCGCCGTCGGCGGAGAGCCTGGGGAGCCACGAGGGGCGCCGCCTGGTGCTTGCCCGGGTGTTCCTCGAAGGGGGCGGGGCCCGGTTCGGCGCGATGCTGGCGTCGGCGAAGGGCCAGGAGCTCCTGGACCTGATCGCGGCGGCAGGCAGGAGCGGCGCGGCGGAGGTGCTGGAGCCGCTGCGACAGATCGCGTTTGACAAGAAGAAGTACGAGGTTGCCGAGCGAAAGGCGGCCTACCGAGCGCTGCGTCGAGCCCAGCGTTCGGCGAACCGAAAGCAGCAGGAGACACGAGCATGAGCGCGGTTGCGGCAGAAACGATCACCTTCCAGTACGCCACGCGGAGCGAGGTGAGCTCCACGGGGGCTGCGTCCACGGTGAAGCTCGCGCTGGATCAAGGGCGAGGGGTCGTCGGCCTGCGGGGCCGCCCCCGGGACGCGGCGCTGTTCCGGGACGTGCTGATGACGACGCTCCAGATCCTGGAGAGCGACCTGCGCTACAAGGGCAGGGATCGAACGGCTTACCTCGCGTACCTGATGAAGCAAGGGAAGCGGGCCAACGCGGCGATCTGGGAGGCTCAGAAGTCGTTCATCGATGCCCAGTTCGAGGACGACAAGAAGCAGTCCGGCGTGCTGGATCCGCTGCTCACGGTGGACCCGGACGGGGTATCCCTCGAGGTGTTCTCCCGCGATGAGAGCGCCTACGCGCGCCTCTCGTTCTCGAGCGATTTCTTCGAGGGGCGCGAGGCCGCCCACGGCACCTCCTTCGTCGACCTCCCCCCGGCCTTGCTGGAACGACTGGATCGGCTCCCGGGCTACCTGCCCCTCGCCCTCGAGGTCGGGAAGGGCGAGGGTAGCGGCGGCGAGCAGCGCCAGGTGACCGTCCCTCACCGGTGGCTCCGCGGGTTCTTGCAGGTGCAGTCGGCCGCCACGCTGCCGGCCACCACCTGCCACCTGGCCCCCATCGACCTCTACAACCTCCTCTTCGCCCTGCGCACCCGCAAGGCCAAGAACCCGCCCCGGGGGCTGCGCTTCGAGCTGATCCCGGGCCAGGCGCCGCGCCTGATCCTCGAGCCCTGGGAGCTGGTCCTGGAAGGCCACGGCGACCCTTACCAGGGCAAGACCCCCCGCGTCGTGCGCACCTTCGGCCGCCAGCGCCTCCTGACCCTGGCCCGGGCCCTCCCCTACCTGCAAGGTGCCCGCGTCCAGATGCTCGGCCCCGGGCTCCCGGTCTTCTGGACCCTCGACTTCGGCGTGGCGACCCTCTCCGTCGCCCTCACCGGGTGGTCCGAGAGCAGCTGGGCCAGCGCCGCCTCCTTCGACCGCCTGATCCCTGGCGCAGAGCGCGGTGCCGCCGTGGCCGACCGGGCCCTCGCCCACCTCCAGCAGCAGGGGCCCACCTCCCTCGAAGCCCTCCAGAAGGCCACCGGCGCCCCCCGCGAGGACCTCCGCGCCGTCCTGCAGCGCGAGTGCCTCCGTGGTCGTGTGCTCTTCGACGTGGCCCAGGGCAGCTACCGCCCCCGGTCCCTCCTCGCCCAGCCGGTGGCCGACGAGGTCACCCGCTACGGCTCCCCCCGCGAGGCCAAGGCCCACCGCCTCCTCGAGACCGCACGCACCGTCGAGATCACCAAGCTCCACGAGATCAGCGGCGAGGGCATCGAGGTCCACGGCGAGGTCAACGACCTGGAGGCGCGGCGCCAGTTCCTCCCCCGCTTCTCCATGGACATCGAGGGGCGCGTCACCGAGGCCTGGTGCAACTGCTCGACGTACCAGCGCTCCGGGCTCCGCGAGGGCCCCTGCGAGCACATGCTGGCCCTCCGGATCCTCCATACACGCAAGGTGGCCGAGGCGGAGGCGCTCCGCCAGACGCCGGAAGGCCGCAAGGCGATCCGGGCGGAGACCCGGGTGCTCACGCGGCGCGACGCGAGCGGCAAGGAGACCGTGTACCGGGTGTCCCTGGACGACAAGGTGGTGCAGGTACAGTGGGGTCTTCGCTCCGTGAACCCCCGGCACCAGCGGCTCTGGTACGACACCGACGCGCAGGCCCGCGAGGCCTATTTCGCCCGACTCGAAGCCCTCTCCACGGAGGGTTATGTGGACGCTGAAGCGGCTGGCTGAACCGCCCCCTGGAGGCCCCTGTGACTGCCCTGATCGACAAGCACCTGCAAGCCGCCCCCCCCACCCTCGCCGGCGGATCCCCCGCCAAGCCCCCTCCCCGCCAGGACCCCAAGCTGATCGCCGAGCGCACCGAGCGCTGGAAGGCCATCGAGGCCGCCGGCGGCGTCCCGTCCTGGGTCAACGCCGAGCTCAAGGCCCGTGGCCTGCTCGTCGAGGAGACCAACCCCTCGGCCCTCTCGGACAAGGCCAGGGGCCAGTTCAAGGAGCGCAAGAAGGCCGAGGCCACCGAGCGCCGGGCCCTGAAGAAGCTCGCCTGGGAGGCCTACACGGCCACGCACATCACCCACCTCGGCGCCGGCATCTTCTGGTCCGACGAAGAGAAGGCGGATGCCTTCGACCACGCCCAGCGGGACGCGCGAGCGCAGGCCCTCAAGCTCGAGGTCACCAGCGTCAAGCAGCTCGCCGAGGCGCTGGGCCTCACCATCCCCACGCTCCGGTGGCTCGCCTTTCACCGCGAGGTCGACACCAGCACCCACTACCGCCGCTGGAAGGTCCTCAAGCGAGATGGGGTCTCGACCCGCACGCTGGCCTCCCCCAAGGGGCAGCTCAAGGCAGCCCAGCGCTGGGTCCTGCGCAATGTCCTCGAGAAGCTGCCGGTCCACGCCGCGGCCCACGGGTTCCTCTCCGCTCGCTCCATCGTGACCAACGCCCAGGTGCACGCCGGTTCGCCCCTGGTGATCAAGGTCGATATCAAGGATTTCTTCCCCTCCATCACCTGGAAGCGGGTGAAGGGGCTGCTGCGCAAGCAGGGGCTCCCGGAGAACGTCGCCACCCTGCTCTCGCTCCTCGCCACCGACGCCCCCCGCGAGGAGGTGCTCTTCCGCGGCAAGACCCACTACGTCGCCAGCGGCCCCCGCGCCCTGCCCCAGGGCGCCCCCACCTCCCCTGCCCTCACCAACACCATCTGCCTGCGCCTCGACCGCAGGCTCTCGGGCCTCGCCCGCGCGCTGGGCTTTCGTTACACCCGCTACGCCGACGACCTCACCTTCTCCTGGCACCCGGGCCCGATCCAGCCCGGCACCAGCCCCCAGCCTGGCACCGGCGCGCTGCTCCGCGGTATCGGCCAGATCCTCGAGGCCGAGGGCTTCCGCCTCAACCCCGCCAAGACCCGCATCATGCGCGCCGGCGAGCGCCAGGCGGTCACCGGCCTCGTCATCAACAGCGCCGAAAAGAGCGCCGCCGCTCGCGTCCCCCGGGAGACCCTCCGCAAGCTCCGCGCCGCTCTCCATAACCGCGAGCAGGGCAAGCCCGGCAAGGAGGGCGAATCCCTCGACCAGCTCAAGGGCATGGCGGCCTTCGTTTACATGACCGATCCCGCCAAGGGAAAGGCCCTCCTCGAACGCATCGAGGCCCTCGTCGCCCGCAACAAGTGAGAGACCTCACACCCCCTCTCCCTGAAGGGCAGAGGGGGGAGTGGCGACGGGAGGGTTGAGGGAGGTCTGCAACACCACGACGGCACTCATCGTGCGTGGTGGGCAGCGATGCCACTGTCGGGATGCAGCGCATCCTCCCAATGGGGTGCATCCTCGAAAAACCAGGTGGGTTTCGATGAACCTGGGCGTGACCTTCGCATCCCGCGGCGCTACCTTGCCCTCCGATGCGCCCTGTCTTTGCCGACCCCATGACCGGCCTTGTCTTCAAGCGCCTCTTCGGGTCTGAGCCTCGCATCCACCTCCTTCTCGCCCTCCTCAACGACCTCCTCGAAACCGACGCCGCCCACCACATCGTCTCCGTCCAGCTCCTGCCCCCGGAGCTGAAGCCCTCGGTCCAGGAGGCCAAGCTCAGCATCGTCGATGTGAAGTGCACCGACGCCCAGGGCACCACCTACGTCATCGAGATGCAGGTCTTGCCCGTCGAAGGGTTCGACAAGCGCGTGGTCTACAACGCCTGCAAGTCGTACACAGGACAACTTCGCGGCGGCGAGGAGTACCCGCAGCTCAACGACGTCGTCGCCATCAGCATCTGTGACTTCGAGCTGTGGCCCCGCGCCAGCGGCAGCACAGTGCCCCTGCTGAGCCGATGGAGGATGCACGAGACGCACTCGGGGTCAGAAGGCATGGGGCACATCCAGTACGTGTTCCTGGAGCTTCCCAAGTATGACCCCGCGCAGGACCCGACGACGGAGGTGGAGCGGTGGGCGTACTTCTTCCGGGAAGCGAGCGAGCTGGAGGGGGTGCCGCGGGTGTTGAAGGGGTCGGTGATGGGGCAGGCGCTGGAAGAAGCGAGGACAGCAGGGTTCACGCTGGCGGAGTGGGAGGCGTACGAGCGGGACCGGATCGCGCTGCAGGACGCGCGAGGTGCGCTGACGATGGCGCACCGCCTGGGCCTGGAACGAGGGCGGCGCGAGGGCAAGGTCGACGGGCTTCGCGAGGGCAAGGTCGAAGAAGCGCGGAAGGCCGTGGAGCGCGTGCTGCGACGGCGGAACCTCGCCATCTCCGAGGCGCAGGCGGCGCAGCTCGCGGCCTGTAACGACCTCGACACCCTGGAGCGCTGGCTCGACCTCGCCATCACCGCCACCAGCGCCGACGACGTCTTCCGCTGATCCCCAGCCCTGGTCGCGGTCGACGGTCCCATCCGCTCCGCAGGACGACGCCTGCGTAGCCCCACAGCCGCGCGTCCCCTGGTTTCAAAGGCGACTTTCGCGGAAGACATGGTGGTCCAAGGCGTTTTTCACCCCCACGGTGTGGCGCGTGCGACCGGAGGCGACATCCGGCCCGCGCTGCTGCTAAAGGGGCAACCATGCGTTTTGCCCCCCTTGTCCTGCCGTTGCTCCTGCTCTGCGCCTGCGAGACCAAACCCAACGCCCAGCAGACCCCCATCGCCGCCGACAGCGCCAAGACCCAGGCCTCCTCGGCGCCGACGGCCTCCGCGGCCGAGGCCCCACCTCCGGCGGCTCGCCCTCGCAAGCCCGACGGGCTGCCACCGCCCGAAGACGTGGCCGCCCCCCCCGCGGACGCAAGCAAGACCCCCTCCGGCCTCGCTTCCAAGGTGATCACCAAGGGCACCGGCAAGGAGCATCCTGGCCCCAGCGACAAGGTCAAGGTCCACTACACAGGCTGGACCGCCGACGGCAAGATGTTCGACTCCAGCGTCCCTCGCGGCGAGCCCACCAGCTTCGGCGTCGACCAGGTGATCAAGGGCTGGACCGAGGGCCTCCAGCTCATGGTCGTCGGCGAGAAACGCCGCTTCTGGATCCCGGCGGCCCTCGCCTACGGGGAGCGCCCCATGCCCGGCACCCCCGCCGGTCAGCTCACCTTCGATGTCGAACTCCTCGACTTCACCCCGGGCCCCAAGCCTCCCCCGGTCCCCTCCGACGTCAAGGCGGCGCCCCCCACCGCCAAGAAGACCGCCAGCGGCCTCGCCTACCGCGTGCTCTCCCCCGGCAAGGGCAAGACCTCCCCCAAGGCCACCGATGTCGTCACCGTCCACTACACAGGCTGGACGCCCGACGGCAAGATGTTCGACTCCAGCGTCACCCGCGGCGAGCCCACCAGCTTCCCCCTCGACCGCGTCATCAAGGGCTGGACCGAGGGCGTCCAGCTCATGAAGCAGGGCGACAAGTTCCGCTTCTGGATCCCCTCGGACCTCGCCTACGGTGACAAACCCAAGCGCCCCGGCGCCCCCGCTGGCCCCCTCGTCTTCGACGTCGAGCTCCTCGAGATCAAGGGTCGATTAGAGAACTTCTCTATCTATGGAAAATCCATAGTATACCGGCTCACGGGCAGGCGAGGGCCGCCGGGACGAGCCCCGTAGCGATGAACCCGATCGGGTGCCCCCCCTTGTACGCGCCCGCCGGGAGCGCCTGCCAGGTGACCCCGTCGGTGCTCCGGTAAAATTCCTGCTTCTCGTACCAGCGATCCCACTCGCCGTTGACCGCGACCAGGGCCCCCGAGGCCCCCCGGGCGACCGCGCCGATGACGGGGCCTGCCGAGGTCTTCATCGATCCATCCGGCTGGGGGCGCTGCACCTGGAGCGGGGTCGCCGTCCAGGCCGCGCCGTCCGCGCTCTGGAACCGTGACGGACCGCTATCCGTCGAGCCCCAGGTCACGAAGGCGCTGCCGTCCCAGAGCAGGCGGCCGGACACGGTGCCCCCGAGGGAAGCGGCGGTCCAGGTGTCCCCGCCGTCGAGGGAGCGGCAGGCGGTGCCGTCTCCGCCCAGCACCAGCATCACGCCCTTGCCGTACTCGATGCCGCCGCTCCACTGCATGTCCCGGGCGCAGCCCTCGGGCAGGCTCGACGGGCGGACCCAGGTGTTGCCCTGATCCTTGCTGATGTTGAGGTCACTCGCTCCGGACTGGAAGGCCAGCACAAAGCGCCCCCCGTCGTGATCCGCGAAGCCCGTGCGCCGGATGTTCCATTGCGCCGAGTCGGGCTCCCCCGCGACCCCCCAGGTGACCCCGCCGTCGCTGGAGCGCTGCGGCGGACGGGCCCCCAGCAGGAAGGTCTCCTTGCCAAAAACAACCCCTGCAAACTCCTTGTCCGGCAGCGTCACCTCCCAGTCGACACCGCCCTCGCTTCGCTTGTCAGCCCCCGGGGCGCCCCAGCCAAAGGTCGCCACAAAGTGCCCCGCGCCGAAGGTGATCCCCCGGGGTGAGCCCGGGTGATGATCGCAGTCCACACCCGAGAAGCAGCGCAGCGCGTCGTCGTCGGAACGATCCGCCACCCAGCTCTGCCCCTGATCGCAGGAGACCACCGTCCTCCCCACGTACCCCTGCGCCACGAACACCTCCGTCAGCCCGGGGCCCCCACCCCCTGCCCCTGCCTGTCCGGAAGTTCCGGACCCTGCTGCGCCCGAGCCCCCGGCGCCACCGGCCCCCGACGCCCCCGACGCCCCCGCGCCTCCCCCTCCGCCCGCGCCGCTCTGTCCGGAAGTTCCGGACCCCGCTGCGCCTGCCCCCCCGGCGCCGCCCCCACCGACCCCCGCGCCCCCGCCAGCCCCGGCCTGCGAGGAGCCGGCCTGCGAGGAGCCGGCCTGCGAGGGACCGGCGCCACCGGCCCCTGCCTCGGCTCCTCCCTGGGGGTCCTCGCTGGTGCCAAGCAGGTAGCAACCAGGCCCCAGGGACAGGGCGACGAGGGCGAGGGGCAAGAGAGGGGTCCGCAACATGATTCGCAGGGTAACGCCACGGCGCCGGGGCAGCGCAAGCAGGTTGGTAGCCCGAACCCGCAAGGAGACCCTTGAGCCCGGGACATAAAAGGAAGACGCTGTACGGTGATGAGCCCCCTGCGTCGCCCTTCTCCTCGCGTCCTCCCTGGAGCATCGCGCGGATCCTGGCCTGCGCCCCTTCCCTCCCCGCTCTCCGCGCTGCTGCTGGCGACCTGCCTCGCCGGGGCCACCCTGGGGGGTTGCGGCGTCGGCAAGATCAACGAGCTCGGAGGGGGCAGCGGGAAACCAGGGGCCAGCGGCGGAGGCAACGGCGGCGCTGGCGGCGCGAACGGGGGCTCCAGCGGGACCAGCGGCGCCAGCGGGGGCGACCCGGGCAACGTCCCGCCCTCCTTCACCTGTGATCCCTCCCTGCGAGGCCCCGAGCTGCCGCTCCGTCGGCTCTCGAACGCCCAGTACCGCAACGCCCTGCGTGACCTCATCGAGGCGACCGCTCCAGGGCAGTCGGGGGCGTTGATGGCCAAGATCGATGGATCCCTGGCCAAGGTGCCCCCGGACGCCCGCAAGGGCCTGCCCAACGAGACCCACGGCGGGTACCGACGCCTCGACCAGAGCGTCCAGCAGGAGCACATCGACGGCACCTACCGCGTCGCGGTCGAGCTGGGGGCCGAGCTGGCCTCGAGCGCCTGGCGCAAGACCGTGGTCGGCGAGTGCGCCGTCGACGCCGATACCAGCAACGACGACGCCTGCATCGATGCCTTCCTGCGGCGCGTCGGCGAGCGGGCCCTCCGCCGCCCTCTCAGCGAGGAAGACCTGGCGTTTTACCGCGAGGTCTACGACGCCAAGGGGGTCAACGAGCAGGCCATCGCCGACGCGCTAGGGTCATTCATGACATCTCCGGAGTTTCTCTACCACGTGGAGCACGGCGAGGGGCAGGTGGAGGGGGAAGTGTTCCGGCTGTCCCCGTGGGAGCTGGCGTCGAGGCTGAGCTTTCACTTCTGGCAGGCGCCCCCGGACGACGAGCTGAGGGAGGCGGCGCGGGACGGATCGCTGGCGAGCGACGCGGTGTACGAGGCGCAGGTGAAGCGCCTGGCGGGGGACGCGCGGGCGCGGCAGTCGCTGGATCAGTTCGTGAGCGAGTGGCTGTGGCTGGACGACCTGAAAGAGCTGGACAGCCTGGTGGGGACGCCGGTGTTTGACGCCTTCGCGAGCGGGCAAGAGGGGGTCTCCGGGCTGCGGGACGAGATGGTGAACGAGATCGCGGATCTGGGGGCGTACTACGCGGTGCAGAGCGACGGGACGCTGGAGGATCTGCTGACCAGCCGCCGGTCGTTCGCCCGGGGCCCGGCGCTGGCGAGCATCTACAAGGTGCAGCCGTGGGATGGCGCCGGGGAGCCGCCAGAGCTGCCGGAGAAGGAGCGGGTGGGCCTGCTGACGCGGGCGGCGCTGCTGGCCACCGGGAGCGCGAACACGAGGCCGATCATGAAGGGGGTCTTCCTGCGGAAGGGGCTGCTGTGCGACGCGGTGCCGCCGCCGCCGAACAACGCGGCGGCGATGCCCCCCAAGCTGTCGCCAGAGTTCACGACCCGCGAGGTGGTGGAGGCGCTGACGGAGCAGGACGGGACCGCCTGCGCGCTCTGCCACCAGACGAACATCAACCCGCTGGGCTTTGCGACGGAGAATTTCGACGCGCTGGGGCGGCTGAGGTTCGAGCAAAAACTCTTCGACGAGCAGGGGGTTTTGCTGAAATCGAAGGCGGTGGACACGAGCTCGATCCCGCAGGTCCATATCGGGGACATGACGCCCTCGTCGGGGGCCGAAGACCTGACCCGGCTCGTGGTCGAGAGCGGCAAGCCGCAGGCATGTTTTGTGAGAAATTACTTCCGTTTCACCTTCAGCCGCCTGGAGGACACGAAGGCGGATGGTTGCATCCTGGAGGAGCTACGGTCGCAGATCTCGGGGAAGGCGCCGCTGCGTGAGGTGCTGGCGCGGGTCGCGATGACCCGCTCGTTCCGGGAGCGTTCCTTCGCCGCCGTGGAGGGAAACTGAGCCATGTCGATCATCGAACTAGACCGCCGCATGTTTCTCCGGGGCACCGCCGGGGCCATCCTGGCCATCCCCTTCCTGCCCTCGCTCTCGCGGGAGGCGCGGGCCGGCGAGGCCGGCGCGAAGCTTCCGCGGTTCGTCGCGATGACCACCAACCACGGTGGGGTATGGACGACGGCGATGTTCCCGGTGACCACGCCGGTGACCGAGCAGATGAACTACCGGGGCCACACGATCCGCAAGGGGAACCTCGCGGTGAACCAGGGCGAGATCAGCAAGGTGCTCCGGGGGGACCCGGCGAAGCTCACGGCGGCGCTGGCGGCGAAGATGAACGTGATCCGCGGCCTCGATCTCTCGTACTACGCGGGCCACCACACCGGCTGCCACCTGGGGAACTACGCGCGCAACGACGGCAACGGGGGCGATGGCCAGAAGATGCAGGCGTTCCCCCGGCCCACGATCGATCAGGTGATGGCCTGGTCGCCCTCGTTTTACCCTGACATCGCCACGATCAAGGAGCGGTCCCTCGTCATCGGCGATCGCATCTCGTATTACTGGAGCAACCCGAAGGACAAGAACGGGGAGATCCAGGAGCTGAAGCCCGAGTTCAGCTCGCAGGAGCTCTTCAACCGGATCTTTGTCCCCCCCCAGAACGGGAACCAGACCCGGACCCCGCTCGTCAACCGCATCCTCGACAGCTACAAGCGCCTCCGGGGCGGCAACCGGCGCCTCTCGTCGGCCGATCGGGTCCGCCTCGACGAGCACATCGAGCGCCTCAACGAGCTCGATCGAAAGCTAAACACCAAGGTCTCCTGCGATACGGTGGCGCCGCCGACCAAGAACTCGATGTCGGTGATGAACGGGAATCAAGACTTCTGGATACGGCCCGACCTGCACGGCGAGTTCTGGTCGCTCCTCAACGACGTGATCGCCGCGGCGTTCTCCTGCAACACCTGCCGCGTCGTCACCATGCACATCGAGCAGACCTTCTCTGACTACCAGGGCGACTGGCACCAGAGCGTCGCCCACCAGGCCAACATCGAGGATAACCCGGCCCAGGGCATCATCCGCGAGGCCCACCGGCGCACCTTTGAATCCGTCTTCCTCGACCTCGCCGCCAAGCTCGACGCCATCGACGAGGGCGACGGCACCAAGGTCCTCGATAACACGCTGCTCCACTGGACCCAGGAGAGCGGCAACATCACCCACGACTGCAACTCCATCCCCATCGTCACCGCCGGCAGCGCCGCGGGCTGGATGAAGACCGGGCAGTACATCGACTACCACAACCAGGACAAACCCTACGGGAAGTGGCCCAACACCTCCGTCCCCGAGGATAGGCTCCAGAAATGCGGCCTCCTCTACAACCAGTGGCTCGGCAACGTCCTCGACGCCATGCGCGTCCCGCGCTCCGAGTGGGAGGCGTACTCGGACAACGGCGGCTACGGGAAGCTCCTGATCGGGGATGGGTACGAGAACTACGACCCCGCCGTCACCACCTCGATGAACGAGGTGCTGCCCTGGCTCAAGGCCTGATCAGGGCTCGCACGAGAGCTCGACGGCGAGCCGCTTCGGCATCCCGGGGCACGGGTCGTCGAACACAGCGTTCTGCGCCGCCACCACGCAGCTGCTCTTCCACAGGCACAGCTCGTTGATCTTCTCCTCGCTCCCCGGGCTGTGGCACTCCCCCTTCTGGAGCGAGCCGCAGCCCCCCTGCGGCACCCCGTAGCTCGCGAAGAGCACCTCGCGCACCTTCGTCCCCGCCGGGCACGTCAGCTCTTGCTCGGCCCCCTCCGCCACCTCGGCGCAGAGCACCGTCGCCCCGCTGCCACCGGCCCCCGCCTGCCCGGCGGCCCCCCCAGCCCCCGCCCCTGCGCCACCGGACCCCGCCTGTCCGGAACCTCCGGCCCCTGCCTGTCCGGAACCTCCGGACCCACCGGACCCCGCCTGCCCGGAACCTCCGGCCCCCCCCTGCCCTGCGGCCCCGGCCGCGCCTGCCTGCCCTGACCCCGCCGCCCCGGCCGATCCCCCGGCGCCCCCGCCGCTGGCGCCGCTCGCCCCGCCGGTCGCGCCGCCGGAGCCGCCGGCCCCTGCCTGTCCGGAACTTCCGGATGGTGCAGGTTTGCGGGGGATGTCGAGGACGTTGTTCTCCGGCAAGCAGGCCCCGAAGCAGCCGAGGCCGAGGGTCAGGGCGGCGAGCAGGCGGGTCGAGGTCATGGGCACTCCTGGCCCTGGGGAGGGCTGGCGGTGGGGGGCAGAGCGCGGAGGTAGGCGATGAGATCCAGCAGCGCGGAGGAGGGGGTCTTCTCGACGCCAAAGCGAGGCATGGAGGAGCAGAGCGAGGAGCCGTCGGGGCGGACCCCCTGGCGCAGCGCAGCGCGGATCTGCTCCGGGGTCCAGGAGCCAAGGCCCGTGGCCTCGTCCGGGGTGAGGTTGGGCGCCCATACACCTATGGAACTTCCAGACAGATCAGCGCCATGGCAGCTGGTGCAGAGGTCCGCCTGGATCTTGCCGCGGGCGAGGTCGGCCTTGGTCAGGTCGAGGGGAGGTTCCTCCTGGGAGCCCGCGGCCCCGGCGCTGCCGGCCTGTCCGGAGCTTCCGCCCCCGCCGCCGGCGCCGGCTTGCCCCGCGGCGGGCTGCCCCCCGGCCTCCTCGAGCTCGGCGAAGCGATCGGGGTCATCGAGCTGGCCAGCGCAGGATAGCGCCAGGAAGCAGGCGAGGAAGGCGGGCTCAAAAGGAGAGCGTGGCATCGAGGAAGATCCTGGCAAACTGGTCGACGGCGCCGCCGGCGACGAAGGGGTCTCCGGGCTCGGGGTTGAACTTCATGAAGAAGTGGAGGACCTCGGCGCCGCCGCGGAGCTGGACGCGCCCCGGGAGCGGGAGGGCGACCCAGGCGGCGCCCTGGAGGACCCCGGCGTTCAGCCTGGGGAAGCGGTCCTCGAAGGGGCCCATGGCGAGGGCCCAGCCGCCGCCGCCCCGGGCGCCGAGGCGCAGGGGTCCGACCGGGATCTCGCCGTCGAGGACGAGCTGCAAGGAGAGGGCGCGAGCCGCGGGGAGCGAGGGGTCCTCGCGCTCGAAGGAGAGGGAGAGACCGGAGAGCAGGGCCTGGGCGCCCCAGCGCGAGGCGCCATGGCGGGACAGGAAACGAAGACCCGCCTGCCATCGCTGGTGGCTGGAAGAGAGGGTCTCCCCGCGGGATGTCTCGGAGGAGAAGCCGAGGGAGCGAGCGTAGCCGCCGGTGAGGCCGAGGCCCCAGGAAGGGCGCTGGAGCGCGTAGGCGGTGGCGCCGAGCTCGAAGATCGGGGTCGCGGGCAGCTCGTAGGCCTGGAGCCCGCGGGTGACGATATCGCGGTAAGCGAGCTTGCGACCGAAGACCCCGGCCCCGGCGGAGACCTCGAAGCGAGGGGGATTCTCGTCAGCCCGGGCCGCGAGGGGGGAGAGCGCCAGGGCGCCGGCGAGGAGCCGGACAGGGAGGAGGGTCTGCGGTGAGCGCAACCGGGAGACGGTAACCCGCGCTTCCCGGGGGAACAACGGATTCTTCCAGGCCGGACCGGGGTCGCGAGGAGCGAGGCGAGGCGCGCGCCGGCCTTGCCCAGGGGCCGCTCCAGGCGATGCACGAGCCAGGGGGTGAAACGAAAGCGGGAGCCCCCCTCGTAGGAGAGCTCGCGGATGGAGCCCGAGCGAAGCTCGTGGCGGACCAGGTACCGGGGCATCCAGCCAAAACCGAGGCCCATCAGCAAGGCCTGCTTCTTGGCCATGAAGCCCGAGAGAAAGAAGACCCGTTCGCCCCCGAACATGTGCCGATCATCGCCGCGACCGCTGGAGTCCTGGACGCTCAGCTCGACGTGGGCGTGGAGGTCTTCCAGGCTCGCGGGGCGCCCGAGGGAGGCCAGGGGGTGCTCGGCGCCGACGCAGAGGACGCAGGCGACCTCCGGCAGCGCCCGGGCCCGGAGCAAGGCCGCGGGTTCGTAGTCCTTGGCGAGCATCAGGTCCGCGTCGTCTCGCTCGAAACGAAACTGGACGCCGTGCAGGAACTCGACCTTGAGCTGGACCCGGGTGGGGACCCCCTCCTCGGCGAGCTGCTTGAGGGCCCGCAGCGTGTCCTCCAGGGGCAAGATGCCGTCGACGACCACGAGCAACCGCGCCTCCCAGCCCGAGGAGAGCTGGCCCGCCAGCGCCTCCACCTGGTGCGCTTGCCTCAGCACCTTGCGCCCTTCCAGCAGGATCGCCTCGCCCTGGGGCGTGAGCTTCACCCGGTAGCCGCTCCGGTCGAGGAGCGGCAGCCCGAGCTGCTCTTCGAGCCGCTTCACCTGGTAGCTGACCGCCGAGGTGACCTTGTGGAGCTCGGCGGCGGCCCGGGAAAAACTGCCGGTGCGCACCACCGCGTCGAGGGCCAGCAGGGCGTCGAGGTCGAGCTTCATTTTCAAGAATTTAGAACATCCTTGGCAAAGAAATTCGCTTTCTTTGAAGGAGCTTCGAGGTCAAAAAACACCGTCAGAGGAACCCTGAGATGAGCAACACCAACCCCTGCGGCCTGCGCGGCATCGAGTTCACGGAGTTTTGCGGACCGGATCTGGCGAGCCTGGAGCGCCTCTTCTGGGCGTTCGGCTTCTCGAAGCTGCGGCGCCATGCGACGAAGGCGATCGAGTATTTCAGGCAGAATGACATTCATTTCCTGCTGAACGGGGGCCGGGAGGGGCACTCGGCGCAGTTTGCGCGGAAGCACGGGCCGTCGATCTGCGCGATGGGGTGGCGCGTGGAGGACGGTCCGGCGGCGCTGGCGGCGGCGGTGGAGCGAGGTGCGGTGGAGGTGCCGGCGGAGCAGAAGGATCACCCGTACCCGGCGGTGTGGGGCATCGGGGAGAGCCACATCTACTTCATCGACGGCAAGGGGGGCTCGATCTACCAGCGGGATTTCGTGGCGCTGGAGAGCCCGAGGGAGCAGCCGGACAAGGGGTTCCTGGTGGTCGATCACCTGACGAACAACGTGCCCCCCGGGGAGCAGGACCGGTGGGCGTCTTTTTACAAGGACATCTTCGGGTTCACGCAGGTGCGGTACTTCGACATCAAGGGGGTGAAGACGGGGCTGACGAGCTTCGCGCTGCGGTCGCCGGATGGGTCGTTCTGCATCCCGATCAACCAGCCGAAGGACGAGCGGGATCAGATCGCCGAGTACCTGAGGGAGTACCGGGGGCCCGGGGTGCAGCACCTGGCCTTCGCGACGCGCGACATCCTGGGGTCGCTGGACCGGCTGGCGGGCAGCGGCATCGAGACGCTGGAGATCGACGACGAGTACTACGACGAGGTGTTCAGGCGGGTCCCCGGCGTGCGGGAGGACCGGGAGCGGATCCGGGTGCACCAGGTGCTGGTGGACGGGGACGAGCAGGGGTACCTGCTGCAGATCTTCACCAAGAACATCATCGGGCCGATCTTCATCGAGATCATCCAGCGGGCGAACCACCTGGGCTTTGGCGAGGGGAACTTCGGGGCCCTGTTCCGGTCGCTGGAGAAGGACCAGGAGAGGCGGGGTGTGCTGTGAGCGAGGCGAGGAGGGTGGTGCAGGGGATCCACCACGTCGCCTACCGGTGCAAGGACACCCGGCAGACGGTGGATTTTTACCGGGAAGCGCTGGGTATGGAGCTTCTGCTGGCCATCTCGGAGGACCGGGTCCCGTCGACGAAGGAGCCGGACCCGTACATGCATATCTTCCTGGATGCGGGGCGGAACAACGTGCTGGCCTTCTTCGAGGTGCCGCACTCGCCGCCGATGGGGCGGGACGAGAACACGCCGTCCTGGGTGCAGCACATCGCCCTGGAGGTGGCCGATGTGGGGGCGCTGGAGGCGGCGAAGGGGCGGCTGGAGGCGATGGGTCTGGACGTGCTGGGGCCGACCAACCACGGGATCTTCCAGTCGATCTACTTTCACGACCCGAACGGGCACCGGGTGGAGCTGGCGGCGAACACGGTGCAGGCCGGTGACCTGGAGCGGCTCCGGGAGGCGGCGCAGGGCATGGTGGACGAGTGGACCCGGACGCGCCGCACGGTGCGTCAGGCGTCGTGGCTCCACGAGCGTGAATTCGCGGGTCAGACCGATCCGTGAGGGGGGGGCTGGCGGGGGCGGCCTCCTACGCTACATTGGTTCCTCATGACCAAGTTGCTCCGGGGCTCTTCCAGGTTCGCGCTCGCGTCGGGCGCCTTGCTGCTCGCCGCGGTCCCCCTCGCCGGCTGCTCTCCCTCCTCCACGGGCGGCCCGGAGGGCGCCCGGGCCACCCTCTCCCCCGAGTCTGCCGAGGATATCCCCGGGCAGATCGTCGTCGACTTCCGGGATGACGTCGGCGCCAGCGATGTACAGAGCTTCCTGACCGGCGGCCTGGGCCTCTCCTTCGCCCCCACCGCCCTCGAAGCCCAGACCCGCATCCAGATCGCCACGGTCCCCGCCGGCATGACGCAGCGCGTGCTGGCGCTCCTCAACGCCGACCCCCGGGTCGAGTACGCCGAGCCCCTGGCGCGTGTGCATGCCTTCCATACACCCGACGATCCGCTGTTCAAGGACCAGTGGCACCTGGGCAAGGTGGGGGCGCCGAGCGCGTGGCACTACAGCACGGGGCGCGGGGTGACGGTGGCGGTGGTGGACACGGGTATCGCCTGCGAGGACCACGACTCGTTCATCAAGGTGAGCGACCTGCAGAAGACGGGGTGCGTGGAGGGGTTCAACTTCATCAACAACACGCCGCATGCGAACGACGACCAGGGCCACGGGACCCACGTGGCGGGGACGATCGCGCAGTCGACGGACAACGGGCACGGGGCCGCGGGGATGGCGTTCCACGCGAGGCTGATGCCGGTGAAGGTGCTGGGTGCGAACGGCTCGGGGACGACCGCCGGGGTGGCCGATGGCATCCGGTGGGCGGCGGATCACGGGGCCCAGGTCATCAACCTGAGCCTGGGGGGCCCGAGGCCAGCGCAGGTGCTGCAGAAGGCGATCGATCACGCCCGGTCGAAGGGGGCCATCGTGATCGCGGCGGCGGGCAACTCGGGGGGCAGCGTGGGCTACCCGGCGGCCCACGAGGGCGTGCTGGCGGTCAGCGCCAGCGATCGGGACGACAAGATCGCGAAGTTCTCGTCGCGGGGCCCCCAGGTCGACCTCGCGGCGCCCGGCGTCGACGTGGTGCAGCAGACCATCTGCGAGGGCGGCAAGGGCAAGTGCGAGCGCTTCCCGGCCTTCAACGGCACCTCGATGGCGACGCCGCACGTGGCGGGCGCCGCGGCGCTGCTGGTGAGCCAGGGGGTGACCGACCCGGACGCCATCGAGCGCGCGCTCAAGGGGACGGCGCGGGTCATCGACCCCTCCGATGACGCGAAGAAGCTCTACGGGGCCGGCGTGCTCGACGCGGCGGCGGCGGTGCGGCAGACGGCGCTGCAGCATGCCTTCACCCGGCTGGCGCTCCTCGGGGTGCTGGCGGCCTGGGCGGCGTACATGGCCCGCAAGGCCAGCGGGCTCTCCAAGGTGCTGTCGCCGGGCTTCCTGCTGGGGGCCCTGCTCACGGGCCCGGGCCTGCTCTTCTTTGCCCCCCTGGTCAGCCCCGTGCCGATGCTGGCCCTCGACATCCTGGCCCGCCCCCTGGCCGACCTTGACCTGCTCTTCAGCCCCGCGCTGCACCGCTGGTTGCCCCTGGCCAACATCGCCATCCCCTTCGGACTGACCACCCTCGCCTTTGGCATCAAGGCGCTGCGCCCCTCCCTGGCGGGCGTCTCCCTCGGGACCGCGGCTTACCTGGGCTCGGTGCTGGTGCTCAACGAGACCTTCCCCCCCGTCACCCGGGTGCTGCTGCTGGGCTGGGTGGCCGTCAACGCCGTGCTCTGCGCCTTCCTCGGCAAGTTCCTGCTGACCGACGAGAGCTGATTCAGGGCCAGGGGTCGCCGGGGGAGCACCCCTCCACGAACAGCACGCCGTTCTTCCCGTCGTTCGGCACAAAGACCTGCACCACGGGGGACGCCGGGAACGACGTCTCCTTGCAGGTGGCGCTCTGCCCCGTCCCCATCACCACCCGCGCCCCCACCTTCAGCTTGCAGGCGCTCACCACGTCGAGCGCGCTCCATTCAGGGCAGATCGCGTTCTGCTGGCGGTACGACTCGACCGGCCCCGCCGGGCGCTCCAGCGACCACCAGCGCCCCTGCTGCGTCCATGCTGTAGATTTGTTCCATACACGGTACACGGTGACCGCGCTGGTGGCCTCGAAGACCTTGCCCGCGCAGAGCTTGCCCTCCCCTGCCTTGCCCAGCGCCTGCTGGAGCAGCGCCTGATCGTCGACCTCGCGGAGGCCCGGGGCCGCGGGGATCTGGCCCGGGCAGGAGGCGGCCGGGGAGGCCGAGGGGGCCGGGGCGGGCGGCGCATCGGGGGTCGGAGGGGGGGTTGCAGCGCAGGCGAGGAGGGAGCCAGAAAACCCGAGAATCAGACGGAGATGCATCGAGGCAAGATAGCCGGAGCGAGCTGTCGGGGGCGAGCAACATGGGGAGGCGTATCGCCGGGCCGGGGGGCCGTCGAGAGCAGGTAGCCAGAGGGCGCGGAAGCTGACACGCTGCGGGGCATGGAGTTGCAGGCAGGGCAGGTGGTCGATGGTCTGCGAGGGCGCTACCGGGTGAGGCAGCGCTGCGGGGAGGGAGGGTTCGGGCTCACGTACGAGGGGTCCGCGGAGGGCGGGGCGCTGGTGGCCATCAAGCAGCTCCGGTTCGAGAAGCTGCGGGACTGGAAGGCGCTGGAGCTCTTCGAGCGGGAGGGGCGGGTGCTGGCGCAGCTGAAGCACTCGAACATCCCTGCGTACGTTGACTTCTTCGCGCACGACGGGGAGCGGGCGATCGAGCCTTCGCAGGCGACGCAGGCGCAGGGGGCGGTGTCGTGGTTCCTGGTGCAGCAATTCGTGCAGGGGCCTTCGCTCCAGCAGGTGATGCAGGGGCAGCAGCGGATGGGCTCCGGGCAGCTGGAGACGCTGCTGCGCTCGCTGCTGGCCACCCTCGACTACCTGCACAGCCTGCACCCGCCGGTGGTGCACCGGGACATCAACCCGAAGAACATCGTGCTGGCGCCGGATGGCAGGCCATTTCTCGTCGATTTCGGTGCCATCCAGGACCGGATGCGCTTCGAGAATCAGCAGGGGTCGACCTCGGTGGGGACGCTGGGGTACATGCCGCTGGAGCAGCTTCGAGGGGCGGCGCGGCCCTCCTCCGATCTGTACGCGCTGGGCATGACGATGCTGGCGCTGGCGTCCGGGCAGAACCCGTCCGAGATGCCGGTGGATGAATCCAGCGGCAAGGTGCGTATCGAGCGGGTGGCGCCCGGGCTGACGGGGTCGACGCGGCAGGTCCTGGATCGCATGATCGAGCCCATCGTGGGCCAGCGGATCGGATCGGCGCGGGAGGCGCTGGGGATGATGAGCGCCCGGGCTATCCCGGTGGCACGACCGGCGGGTGGTGGAGAGGCCCCCTCGCGCACGATCGCCTTCGTGGGGGCCGCGGCGGCGGTGCTGACGCTGGCGGGCGTCGGGGTCGGGGTGTTCATGGTCCAGGGGCAACCTGGGCCGCCGCCTCCGATCCGGATCCAGGTGCCCGTCAACAGCCCGCCGCAGGCCCAGGCGGTCGCCTCCGCGGCGCCGGTGGTGCAGGCGCCGCCGATCCCGTTCACGCTGACCTGGAGGGCGCAGGCCGTGGGCGATCCGAAGCGGGGGCGCTGCGAGGTGATCGTGACCGGGAACGCGCGAGGCAACCAGTTCGAGGCCCCGGTGGTGGTGGGGCGCTGCGGCACCGAGGTGCTGTTCCACAGCCAGGATCAGCTGGAAGGGACCAGCATGCTGAGCTGGGACCTGAGCGAGGAGCCGGTGCTGGGGCGAGCCGGCGTCTTCCGCTACCGGCTGCGGTACTCGGACGTGGGGCCGCGGACCGGGGCGAGGGCGCAGGCGACGATCGACACGGAGCACCGGCAGGGGATGCTGTTCCGGGAGACGGTGCCGCTGTACCGGGTGGCGCTGCGGATCGAACCGGACAGCGCCACGCGCCATGGGAGCGGCCTGCTGGCGAGGAACAACCAGCAGTTTTCCGCGGTGATCGAGCGCATCGGTCAGGTGACCGAGGTGGTGGGCAAGAGCCCGGTGGCGAAGGGGGCGAGCTGCAACCTGATGCTGTCACCGGCAGGCTCGGAGCTGAATTGCCGTGCTCGTCTCACCTGCGAAGGCAAGAAGCTCTACGGGTCGACCCACGACAACGGGTACGCGCGGTGCGACCTGGAGCGGGGGTCACCGATCGGGTTCTTTGACCCGGGCAGCGATCGCCCCGGCGATGACCCGGAGACCCGCCTCGATCTGAAGGCCGGGACGCTCTCGCTCAAGGAAGCGCGGGGGGAACCCTACGAGATCACGGTCGAGCTGAAGGAGAAGCCCAAGGGGTTCTTGGGCTACCGCAAGTGATCGCCTTGGGCTCCGCCTGCGGCCCCCGGCTCCCGCCCTCGCCTGCGGAGAGCTGGGGCGACGGTGGTAGCGATCTCCTCGCAAAGCCTTCCGCACGGGCGAGCATCAGTCGGCTGGCAGCCCTTCGCCCAGGGAGGACAGGGGGATACGCGCAATCGTAGCCCCCTCTTTCTTGACTAGCATCGAGACGTAGACGTGCTCGCACGAGACCGCGAGGGGGTTGGCCCAATGCACCTGGTTCATCTCCCCGTCGGCCGCT